>JBFWWD010000035.1:0-31460 GCA_050246385.1 Geminicoccaceae bacterium | reverse complement strand
GAGGGATACATGTAGACCCCGACGCCGCCGAGGCTGGGCAGCAGCAAAGCACCGGTCAGGCCGAAGCTGTGGAACACCGGTAGCGCGTTGAACACCTCGTCGAGCTGGTTGAAGTCGACCCGGGCGCAGACCTGGGCGCAGTTCGACAGCAGGTTGCCGTGGCTGAGAACCACGCCCTTGGGCCGGCCCTCCGAGCCCGAGGTGAACAGCACCACGGCCGGATCGTCGCGACCCTGGCCGAACGCCCGGTGGATGCGACCTGCGAACAGGCCTTCCCACAGGCCGCGCAGGCGGTCCGCGGTCGAGATCTGGCCGCGCAGGTCCTCGAGCCAGAGCAGCGTGCCGTGGCCGCCGATGGCGGCGATCGAGGCCTCGAGCTTGGCCTTGGCGACGAACTCGCCCGAGGAGACGACGAGCTTGATGCCCGCCGTGACCATGGCCGCCTCGAGATTGGCCGGCCCGGCGGTGAAGTTGAGCATGGCCGGAACGCGGCCGAACGCCTGCAGCGCGTAGAACACCACGGCGGCCGCGTTCACGTTGGGCAGCAGCACGCCGACATGCTCGCCGGGTCCGGTCAGTGCTTCGAACCGGCGGCCGAGGACCAGGGCACCGGCGACCAGCTTCATGTAGTCGACGCGGACGCCGCTCGTGTCCTGGAGCACGGGATAGCGCCAGCCGTGCCGCCCACGCGCCCGCAGCAGCGCCGCGAACAGGGTCGGCCCCCAGTCGGTGGTGCGGAACACCATGTCGGACATGAGGTCGTAGAGGTGCAGGTTGGCGACCTGGCGGCGCGCCTTGCCGCGCAGGGCGGGGTCGACGTCGAGCGTCTGCGGCGGACAGAAGGTGATCGTGACCTTGGGGAACCAGTGGCCGGTGACCTGGCCCTCGCGCAGGCGGCTGAACGGCGTCAGCTCGGGCCCGTCCAGGCGCACCGGCAGCACGGTGGCCCCGGTCCGGTCGGCGATGTAGGCCGGGCCGGCGTAGATCTTCATCAGGGCGCCGGTGACGCTGATCCGGCCCTCGGGGAAGATGACGCAGGGCTGCCCGGCATTGATCTTGGCGATCAGGTTCTTGACCGCGAGCGGGTTGGTCGGGTCGAGCGGATAGAGGTTGGCGATGCCCCGGAACGGGCGCAGCCACCAGCGGCTCACCATCGCGGTGTTGACCGCGAACACGGCTACCCGGTCGAGCGCCGCCATCAGGAATGCGCCGTCGAGGAACGAGATGTGGTTGACGACCACCAGCACCTTGGCGCCCGGCCGGATGATCGCAGTGTGCTCCGCCCCCTTGACCTCGTACCGGTAGCCCAGCCGCAGCAGCAGGTGGAGGAGCCGCTTCAGCCATCGGGTGCCGGGCATCAGCGGGGCTCTCCGGTCTGCAGTCGCTTCACGCCGGTGACGAACCGGCTCAGGGTCGCCGACATCGCCCCGCGCGGAATCATCGCCTCGATCAGCTGGAACCGGCCGCGCGTGGTGGCGGCCTGCTCCAACGCGGTCGCGAGCTCGGCACGGGTGGTCACCCGGCGCCCGACGCCGCCCAGCGCCGGCGCCATCTCCGCGAAGCGCCAGTCGTCGAGATCGTTGAACGCGGATTCCGGCTGGAACGCCCGCAGCATCTCCCAGCTCGCATTGTTGAACAGGATCACCACGGGGTCGATGCCGAGCCGGCGGCAGTTGCCCAGCTCCCAGCCGGTCATCTGGAATGCGCCGTCGCCGACCAGGATCAGCGCCCGCCGGCCGGTGGCGAGCTGCGCGCCGATGCCGGCCGGCACGCCGTAGCCCATCCCGGCATAGTAGCCCGGGGCGGTGAGGTCCGTGTGCGCGATCTCCATCGCCGTGAACAGGCAGTCGCCGACGTCGGCGGCGATCGGCATCGGGCCGTGGCGGTCGAACAGGTCGTTCACGCCCCGCGCGATGTCGCCCGGTCGGATCGGCTCGCCGTCGGCGACGAGCCCGCGTGGATAGGCCGGCGGTGCGGCGCGATCGGCTGAGCCCAGAGGTCGCGCCCGCACGAGCAGCGCCTCGACCAGCGCGGCCAGCGGGATATCGCGATATTGATGGAAGCCCATCGCCACCTGGCGGTCGAGCGCCTGGATGGTCCGCCGCAGATCGAGCTTGCCAGCGTTCACGCCGAAATTGGTGTCGCTCAGGATCACCCCGAGCAGCAGCAGGCCGTCCGAATCCTCGACCAGCCGGGTCACCGCCGGGTCGCCGGCGACGCCGAGATAGGTCCCGGCCAGGGGAGCGTCGGTGCTCGACAGCAGCCCGCGGCCCATGAAGGTCGTGACCACCGGGATGCCGAGCGCGCGGGTCAGCTCCGCCACCTTGGCCTCGAGCCCGTAGCGGCGCACCTCGACGTCGACCATGATCACCGGCCGCGCCGCCTTGCCGAGCCGCGCCATGATCTCGTCCGCGCAGGCGTCGACCGCCTCGGGGTCGGCCGGAGTCGCCCGGTAGGGCGGGACCGGCGCGCAGTGCATGCCCACCATGTCGCGTGGCAGCTCCAGATAGACCGGTCGCGCCTGCTCGACGGCGGCACTCAGGACGCGCGCGATCTCCGCCGGTGCGGTGGCCGGATCGTCGAGCCGGGCCTGGGCGCAGGTGATCTCCTGATAGACCCGGTACTGGGTGTCCAGCGTCCGGCCCTGATGGTGCAGGAGCAGGCCCGAGCGGCTCTCCAGCCGGCCGGGTGCACCGGAGATCACGACCACTGGCGACTTCTCGGCGAACGCGCCGGAGACGGCGTTGACGAGATTGAAGGCACCGGCGCCATAGGTGACCGCGGCGACGCCGATGGTGCCGCGGAACCTTCCGGCCGCGTCCGCCGCGAAACCCACCGCCGGCTCGTGGCTCAGCGTGTAGAGCGGCAGGATGCGGCTCTCCTCGGCGACCTTGAAGAAAGCCAGGGCGAAGTCGCCGGGAATGCCGAAGATCTCTCCGGCTCCGTATTCCTTGAGGCCGTGCAGCAGAGCCTCGGCGACGTTCATGGCCAAAGCCTCCCGGTCGTAGACCCGCCCGGAACAGCTTAACGCGCGAGGTGCGAGCGCGATATGCCTGCGGGACCCGCGACGGCGCCGCTCGGCGACGAGGCCGGGGAACGATCCGGCCGGCCGTACCGATTTGCGGGTTCTGCGCCCGCCTTGGATGGGCTAGGAGGAGCGCGCCGTCCGCGTCGGGCGGCCGCCCCATCGCATCCACGAGACGGATCCAACCGGGCCATGCATCGCCGACATCTCCTAGCCGGAGCCGTGCTGCTCATGACCGCCACCGCCGCCAAGGCCGCCGATCCCGACAACACGCTCGTCATCGAGCTGTCCTCGGGCGGCACCGTGCTGATCGAGCTGTTCCCCGACGTCGCGCCCAAGCACGTCGCGCGCGTCAAGGAGCTGGCCAAGGCCGGGTTCTATGACGGGATCGTGTTCCATCGCGTGATCCCGGGCTTCATGGCCCAGACCGGCGACCCGACCGGCACCGGCACCGGTGGCTCGGGCAAGGGCAACCTGCCGGCCGAGTTCAACAGCAAGCCGTTCGTGCGCGGCACGGTGGGTGCGGCGCGCTCGCAGAACCCGAACAGCGCCGACAGCCAGTTCTTCATCTGCTTCGCGCCCGCACCCCACCTCAACGGCCAGTACACGGTCTGGGGCCAGGTGATCGAGGGCATGGAGAACGTCGACAAGGTCGCGGTCGGCGAGCCGCCGGCGAATCCGACCAAGATGACCAAGGTCCGGCTGCAGTCGGACCTCTAGCCGGCCCCGCCGGCGACCCGGGAGCGGCCTGGTCCGGGCGAGGGGCTGCGCAGCGCAGCCGGCTGCCCCGCCCTGGTCCGCTTCCTGCCGGGTGACTTGGCCGAGGACGACGAGGATACGGGCGCGAGGAACATTGCCGCCTTCCGGTAGCCCCCCGGCCGAGCCGGACCGCCTCGCCGGAAGCTGAGCCTGCCGCCTGTCCGACCTGAACTCGATCGAGAAAGTTTGGGTGAAGCGCGATCGGGCTGGCCTGATGCTGGAAGTCCACCTTGCCGGCATCAGCGGTCAGGCGCTGGTCCCGGGCAGCTGCACCTTCCGCCCGGTCGATCGCGCCCCCAGGAGCGAAACAATCAGGGCAGCGCCGGCGAACAGGATCAGCATCGCGAGGCTGCTCTCGACTGCGGCCACGACCGGGCTCCCGTCGAACAGCCATCCCGCTTGCGGTGCACCATCCTGGATCGGCATGCGCCAGGACAACATGGCGGAGGCGGAGGCCACGCCGAGACTGGTGCCGAGAACGCGCATGAGGTTCAGCATGGCCCCAGCCTCTCCCGACAGGGCGGCCGGGGCGGCGGCCAGGGCCGCGTGGTTGCTGGGAGCGATGAACAGCCCCAGCCCGGCCCCGAACAGCGCCAGCATGGCCATGCCGAGGCTGCCGCCGGTCGTGGGATCATCGGCGACGAAGGACAGGCCGAGGAGGGCGACGATGCAAAGCGCCATGCCGGCGACCGCCAGCCGGCCGGGTCCCCAGCGCTCGCTCGGACCGCCGCTGAACGGGGCGACGAGGCCGATCGTCACCGGGATCACTGCCAGGCGCAGCCCGGCCACCGTGGCCGCTTCGTGGTAGCCACGCACCAGGGCGAAGGACATCAGGAAGAACATGCCATAAAGCAGGGCATAGCCCAACAGTGCCGCGACGGCGCCATGGACGAAGCCGGGCGTCGCGAACAGGCGCAAGTCGACCAGCGGGGACGAGGCCCGGCGCTCCCGACGGATCACCGCCGCCAGCAGTGCGCCCGCAGTACCGAGGCAGAGCAGGAACGGCAGCGAGGCCGGCCCCCAGACGGCGACCTGGTTCAACCCAAGCACGACCAGGGTCAGGGTCGGCATCAGCAGGAGGGCGCCCCACCCGTCGAAGCGGCGGTCCGGAACCGGGGCGGCGGTCCGCGGTAGCGCGAGCCAGCCGAGCACGGCCGCCGCAAGGCCGAATGGCACCGCCGCCCAGAAGACCCAGCGCCAGTCCAGCGTGTCGAGCAGCACACCGCCAACGATCGGCCCGGCACTGATGCCCACCGCCTGTGCCGCGGCGAACCAGCCCATGGCCCGGGCGCGCCGGTCCGGGCCGGTCGCCGCGGCCAGGATGGCGATGCTGTTGGCCCCCAGCATCGCCCCGCCGACGCCCTGCAGCAAGCGACAGGCTAGCAGCCACTCGAGTGAAGGTGCGGTGCCGCAAAGCACGGTGGCGAGCGTGAACAGCAGGTAGCCGATCAGGTAGAGCAGCTTGCGCCCGAACATCTGGCACAGCCGCCCGAAGATCGGCAGGAACGCGGCGAAGGCCAGCAGGTAGGCCAGCGCGACCCAGCTCACCGCTTCCAGCGAGGCCCCGAAGACGCTGGCCAGTCGGGGCAGCGCGAGTTGCACGATGCTCGCGTCGAGCTGGCCGATGAAGGCGCCCATGCAGCAGACGGCAACGACCAGCCAGGGATGCCAAGGCAAGCGGGTGAGCCAAGCCGCCGGTGCGGGCTCGGCATCATGGCGCAACCTGCCACGAAGGCTCGGCGTCCCCTCGGGTCGGGTCTGCGTCATACCGGGCCTTCGCTTCTCCTCGGTGCTCCGTTGCGGTTGATACGGCAATCCGGCGCGACGTCCAGCCTCAGCTGGTGGGCGACCGGCCAGCGAGCGTGCTTGTCGCCAGCGGCCAAGGGCGCGGCGTGCGGGTCAATGCAGCGGAGCGCCCTCGAGCGTGATCCGGTGCATCAGGCGTCAGCCTTCGAACCGCGGCGTGAAGCCGGGGTTGACATAGAGCGCCGGCCGGCCGCTCTCGGGATGGGTGATCACCACCGGATGGACTGCGGCGAGCAGGGCGGGTCAGGTTTGGCCGGTCGTGGCCTTGGCCATGTAGACCCGCTCGTAGCCCTTCTCGCTGACCCGACCGGTCTCCCGGAAGCCGAGCCGCGCATAGAGCGCCAGGTTCTCCACCATCAGCACGTGCGTATAGAGCCGCAGCTCGCCATGCCTGCGGCGGCGCGCCTCCGCCTCCGCGAACGCGACCATCGCCCGCCCGTAGCCCTTGCCCTGCGCGGAGGGAGCGACGGCGACATTGTCCAGCAGCAGGGTGCCGTCGTCCTTGTCCTCCAGGACCAGCATGCCGGCGAGCCGGCCGTCCTCCTCCAGGACCCAGGCCTGACCGTCCGCGATGCGCCGGTCATAGTCGTCGAGCATGGGGCCGGGCGGCTTGCCCATCCGCTCGACGTAATGGCCATAGGCATCGAGCACGAGCCGGCGGACGGCGATGGCATCCGCGGGGCGGGCACGGCGGATCATGAGGGGGTCTCCGCCGGGCCTGCGGCCTCCCGATGCGTTCGGGCGTAGTCCGGGTTGCTGATCGCCAGCCGCGCATGGACCAGCCTGCGCAGCAGCGTGCGCAGCTCCTCAGGGCGGTCGGTGAGCACCCCACCGTCCCGCAGCTCCCGACACAGGTGACGGCGCAGCTCCGGCAGGGTGGCGGTGGGCGCGTGCAGGAACTCCGCGAGCAAGATCTGCTCCTCGGCGCGAGCCCGACCGCCCGCTTCGATCTCGCGGATCGCGATCGCCAGCGCGTTGGCGACCATCGCCGCCTCGTAGCGCGCGCTGCCCGGCAGGGCCGGCATCACCCGTTCCCGCAACGTGCCGCGCGCGACCTGGAGCAGGTCCGCCGTGGCGTCGAGCCAGCTCATCGCCCGGTCTCCTCGATCTCGTGGACCCGCGTCAGCAGGTCCAGCTCCAGCACCGGCAGCACATGCGCGGTGAGCGCCAGCTCCAGCGAGGTCTCGCTGCCGACGAAATGGCGTGCCGCCTGCTGCAGCGCGATCACCGCCCAGCGTACCGTCCCCATCACCTCCCAATAGGGCACGGCGGCGCGGTCGATGGAATGGCCCGCCTCGGCCTCGTAGCCGGAGAAGAGCGCCTCGCGCGAGCCGATCCCGCCCGCCTCGCGCTCATAGGCGCCGAAGCGCCAGTAGCGGCCGAGCATCCAGCCCAGATCCTCGAGCGGGTCGCCGAACGCGGCAAACTCCCAGTCGAGCACCGCGGCCAGCTCTCCCTGGTCGACGAGATAGTTGCCGGTGCGGAAATCGGCATGGATCAGGCGCGGTGCGACGGCCGGAGGCGCGTGACGCTGGAGCCAGGCGAGCGCCCACTCCAGGACATACTCGCTGCTGCCCAGCGCATCGAGGTGAGCCCGATACTCGGCGACCCGGGCCAGCGCCGCGGGGCCGTCCGGCACCGGCATGAACTCGAGCCCGGCAACCGGCGGGGCCACCCGGTGCAGCTTGGCGAGCTCGGCACCCAGCCGTCCAGCCAGCTCGTCGCCGCGGGCGAGCAGGGCGGGATCGCGCACCAGCCTGAACCCGCGCGCCTCGCCCTCGACCCGGCGCATGAGATAGAACGCCCGGCCGATCACCGTCGCGTCGTCGCACAACGCGATCGGCTCCGGCACGGCCACGCCGGCACGGTGCGCGACCTCGAGGATGCGGTACTCCTGAACACGGTTCCAGCTCACCGCGACGGAGGTCGGCGCATCGGTCCGGAGCACGAGCGCATGCCTGCCGTCCAGGGCACCGCCGTCGAGCTCGACGTCGAGCGCCCAGTTCTCCTGGATCGCTCCGCCGCCGAGACGCTCCAGACGCCGAACCTCCGCCTGCCGCGCGCCGGCGGCGCGGGTGAGCCACTCGGCCAGCGCCGGGCCGCTCTCTTCGGTCAGCGGCATGTCCATCTCCTTCGACTGTCGCGGAATTGGCGCGCCGGCACTTCCACGAGAAGCGCGCCCGGCGAAGTCGATACCAAGCCGACCGTGTTCAAGCTATGTGGCTGCAAACGCACGAACGGACCTGCGATGACCACCGCCAGCCAGCGGGCCGAGCTCGGCCCGGCCACGCCGATGGCCGGGATCGGCATGGCCTTGTGCGCGTACGCGATGTTCACCGCGATGGACACGTGCATCAAGCTGCTCGGCGGGCGCTACCACGTCCTCCAGGTCATGTTCCTGAACTCCCTGTTCGCCTTGCCGGCGGTCGTGGCGATCGCCGCCGTGCGCGCGCGGGTGCACCTGCTCCGGCCACGCCACTGGCGTCTGCATCTCGCCCGCTGGAGCATCTCCTACCTCGCCACCATCGCGATCTTCTGGAGCTATCCGCATCTCGCTCTGGCCGACGTCTACGCGATCCTGTTCACCGCACCGCTGCTGATCACGGCGCTCGCCGGACTGATGCTCGGCGAGCGCGTCGCCTGGCGCTGCTGGGTCGCCGTGGCGGTCGGTTTCGCGGGCGTGCTGGTCGTGCTGGACCCCGGGCATGGCGTCATCGCCGTGGCCGGGCTGGTCGTGCTCGCCGGCGCGGTCGGGCACGCCTTCAACATGCTGTTCGTCCGCAAGCTCGCCGTGGCCGGGGAAGCGGTCGAGGCGACCGGCACCGCCGGCAACCTGCTCACCTGCGCGGTGACGCCGCTGTTCCTGCCGTGGGTCTGGCGCACGCCGTCGCTGGAGGATCTCGGCATCGTCGCCACGGCGGGGACGATCGCCGGCAGCGCCTTCCTGCTGCTCGCGGCGGCGTACCGCGCGGCACCCGCCGCCGTGATCGCGCCATTCCAGTACAGCCAGATGCTCTATGCCATCCTCGTCGGCTGGCTGCTGTTCGCCGACTGGCCGAGCAGCCGCATGCTCCTCGGCTCGTCGATCATCGTCGCCAGCGGGCTCTATGTCCTGCGCCAGGAGACGGGCGGCCCGGGGCGCCGCAGGAGAACGGCGTGAGCGGCGCGCCCGATAATTTCACTTGTGAAGGGACCGTCTCGGAACCCGCAGGGGGTGCGCCGCCTTCATTGGCACGGATTTCGCGGAGGGTTCCGTGATGGCGACCGGGTATCGTCAAGGCGACGTTTACATCGAGCCCGTCGAAGCCCTGCCGATCGGCTGCGCCGCAATGGCGCCGTCCGAGCGGGCAGGGGATTCCGTTCATGTCCTGGCCGAGGGCGAAGCGACGGGCCATGCGCACTGGATTGGCGCGGGAGAAGGCGTGGCCATGCTGCGCCCGGATCCGGCGGTCTTCGATCCGCTGACGGTCGGCTATCTCGCCCTGCGATCGCTCGCGCGCGTCGTGCACGACGAGCATGCGCCGATCGACCTGCCGGCCGGCAATTATCGTGTGGTCCAACAGCGCCGCTTCGCCCCGCTCGGGCAGTGGCGTCGTGCGCCGGACTGAGAGCGGCCTCGCCCCGGCTCGGTTGGCCGAGGCGACCGCGGATCTCTATCGCTGCTGCGAGCGCGTGCCGCCGCGGATCACGATCGCGACGCACGAGCCGATCGAGTTCGCTCATCTGCTGCAGGCGGCGGGGCGGGTGTACCGGTTCGGTGACGTCGCGCTTCTCGTCGGCTGCGCCGTGGCTTGCGCCGGCCTGGTGGCGATCGCCGCGAACTCGGCGGAGGCCGGGGGCGGGCTGCTCGTGCTCGCCACCTTCGGCAGCCTGCTGCTCCTGATCATCGCGTTCGGGGCGGAAGTCGGCGCCGAGCCGGCACCGCTGCGGCTGCAGGCGGACCTGTTGGGCGTGCTCGTCATGCTGGTGGCGGCCGCGGTGGCGGCCTGGTGGGTCGCCGGGTCCGGCCGCGCCGCCGCCGTCACCTTCACCCTGATGGCCGCCGGGGCCGGCCTCGGCCGCGCCGCGGTGATGGTCAATGGCGGTGTGCCGGGCCGGCTGGGACTGGCGCTCTGGTACGGCCGCTCGCCGGCGGTATTCGCGAGTGCGCCGCTGCAGGAGAACATCCGTCGCGCTCTGCCTCGTCCCGGCTCCGGCCCGGCACATCCGGAGAGCCGCCCGGACGATCCCGTTCGCGCGGAGCTCTGGCACCGGATCGAGGAGATCGGGCGGCGCCGCACCGGCCAGGCCTGGGGTCACGTGGAACCGGTCCTGGGCCGGTCGGTGGCCCTCGCGCACGGCAGGCCTCGCGACCTGGACGGTTGGGGCAACAGCCGGCCGCTGGCGGTCCTGGAATGGCAATGCGAGGCGGCGGCGCTGTTCGATCGCGCGGCGGTGCTGCTGCTGCCGGCCAGTGCCGCGTCCACGCCGCCGTCTCGTGCATCGGCGCGGCTCCGGTGCGCTCGGGAACCCTATGCGCGCGTGCTCAAGCTCCTTCAGGCCAGTCCCGTCCTGGCGGCTGTGCTCGCGCTGGCTCCCACCGAGCGCATCGCCGAGCGGCTGCTCGCACGAACGATCGCCGCCGATCCGGACGCCACACTGCGCTTGGACGCCATGAGCCACATGGGCTTCGAGCGCTTCTTCGCCGCACTGGCGATCACACCCGTCGATCGGGGCCGAGCGGGCGAGCTCTACCTGCTGGTCGGCTTCGCGGGCGGCACGGCTGCCGTGATCCGGGTCGAGGATCGCGTGCGCGGCCCCGACGGCAGACCGCACGTGCACTGGCTGCCGGTGCCGCCGGACATGTCCAGCGCGCACGAGGCCGTGGCGTGGACGTTCGGCAAGTCCGCCAGGGATTGGGCGCCGGCCGTCGAGACCTGATCGCCCGTCCGACGCGATCTGAGCTCAGGCCGAGCGTTCGGGGAACAGCCCGGCGAGCCCTTCGGCGCTTGCGGCGCAGACGCCGCGCTCGGTGATCAGCCCGCTGACGAGGCGCGCCGGGGTGACATCGAACGCCCAATTGCCGGCGGGCGAGCCTTCCGGCATCACCCGCACCGCCTCGATCCGGCCGTCCGCGGTCCGGCCCCGCATCACGCTGACCTCCTCGGCCGAGCGCTGCTCGATCGGGATCGTCATGCCGTCCTCCAGCGTCCAGTCGATCGTGGTCGACGGCAGGGCGACGTAGAACGGCACGCCATTGTCCCTGGCCGCGAGCGCCTTGAGATAGGTGCCGATCTTGTTGGCGACGTCGCCTTTGCGGGTGGTGCGGTCGGTGCCGACGATGCACAGGTCGACCATGCCATGCTGCATCAGGTGCCCGCCGACATTGTCGACCACCACCGTGTGCGGCACCTCCTGATGCAGCAGCTCGAACGCCGTGAGGGCGACGCCTTGGTTGCGCGGGCGAGTCTCGTCGACCCAGACATGGACCGGAATGCCGGCCTCCTGGGCGAGGTAGATCGGTGCGGTCGCCGTGCCCCAGTCGATCGTCGCGAGCCAGCCGGCGTTGCAGTGGGTCAGCACGTTGACGGGCTCGCCCGGCCGCTTGCGGGCGGCCGCCGCGCGCATCAGCGCCAGCCCGTGCTCGCCGATCGCCCGGCAGATCGCGACGTCCTCGTCGCAGATCGCGGCCGCCTCGGCATAGGCCAGCTCGACCCGTCGCTCGCGCGGCTGGTTGCGCAGTGCGGCGAGCATGCGATCCAGGCCCCAGCGCAGATTGACCGCCGTGGGCCGGGTCCGGATCAGGCGGGCATGGGCATGCTCCAGGCCCGCGTCGCTCGGATCGGCCAGCAGAGCGAGGCCGATGCCGTAGGCGGCCGTGGCCCCGATCAGCGGTGCGCCGCGGACCTGCATGCTCTCGATCGCGACCGCCGACGCCTCCAGGTCGCGCAGCTCGACGATCTTCAGCTCGTGCGGCAGCAGCGTCTGGTCGATGATGCGGACGGTGGTGCCGTCCTCGCCCACCCAGATCGTCCGCCGGTGCGTTCCGTCGATGCGCATGCCCTGTCCCTCGCTGGCCAGGGCGGATATGCGTGCGGGCACCGCCCGCCGCAATCCCGCCGGAAGGCCCCCCGGACCGGGCGCAGCCCCGCGGGTGGATCAACCCGCCTTGATCTCGACCTCGACGAACACGAATGGGAATGGGTTGTCGTTGATCACGTCGTGCTCGACCCCGGCCGACTTGGCATAGCTCACGCCCGCCCGCAACGCCGCGTGACGCGCGGTCCCGCCCGGCTCCTCCAGTAGCAGCCGCCCGGTGGTCATCGGCACCACGACATAGTCGAACTCGTGACGATGCCATCCGGTCGCCGCGCCCGGCGCGAACCGCCACTCGGTGACGCGCACGCGCTCGTTGTCGACCTGGACGGTAGGCGTGGCGGCTGGACGCGTGTTGCTCAAGGTCTGCTCCCGATCAACGTCTGGACCCGTCTCGCCGGGGAGCCACGAACGCCGTCAGCGGACCTGCTGCGCCGTGTGATCGGCGACATAGGCCTCCCGCCGCCCGATTGGCTGGGGTGCGCCGGTCGTCGTGTCGCGCGCCGTTTCCAGCTCCAGCTCGGCGTTGAGCTCGGCTCCCAGCAAGATGGAGAAGGCGCTGATATAGAGCCACATCAGGAGGATGACCACGCCGCCAAGGGTGCCGTAGGTCTCGTTGTAGGCGGCAAACCTTCCGACATAGAGCGAGAAGGCCAGCGAGCCGAGCAGCCACAGGCCCACGGCCGCCAGTGAGCCGGGCGTGACCCAGCGCCAGCGCGCCGGCGCCCGGCTCGGGCCGAAGCGGTAGAGCAGGGCGACGCCGAGCAGCAGCCAGGAGCCGATCCGCACCAGCCAGGTGCCCAGCGATCCGAACGGCAGCAGGCCGATCAGCAGCGGCATCCCGACGATCAGGCCAATCATGACCGCGATCCCGACGATCGCCACCAGCGTGAACAGGAAGGCGGTCAGGTTGAAACGCACGAAGCTGCGGGTCTCCTCCTCCTCGTAGGCGATGTTCAGCGCCTGGAAGAGCGTCTTCATCCCCGACGTCGCGCTGTAGAGCGCCAGCAGCAGAGCGATCGCGGCACCCCAGGTCAGCCTGGTGGCTCCGGTGGCGGCCACCGCATGTGCCTGGGTGCCGATCAGGTCCACGGCCGCCTCGGGCACGACGGCGGAGAGGCCACTGACCTGCTGTTCGATCGTGCTCGGATCGGCGACGATGCCATAGATGGCGACCAGTGCGGTGATCGCCGGGAACAGGGCAAGCAGGGCATAGAAGCCGCAGCCCGCCGCGATGATCGACATGTTGTCGCGGCCGATCTCGTCCCAGACCCGCTTGAGAACCTCCCACCAGCCGTGGGGCGGGATCTCGGTCGGTCCGTCGGCATCCGAAACCGCATCCGGCTTCGGCGTGTCGCGCGGCTCCGCCGACTGCCGGTTGCCGCGCGCGAGAGCCACCGCGAGCAGGGCGCCTGCCGAGAGCAGCTTGGCGGCACGCACCCCGCCCGACCCCGGCCTGGCCTCGTGATCCCTGTCCGGCATGGCAGCTCCCCCGAAGAATGGCCCGCCCGCACGGGGCCCTGCCACTCCGAACGCCGTCCCCCTTGTCGCGGTTGCGCTGCCGCATTCGATGCCATCGCCGACAGCCCTTCCTGGCCGACCCGGCCTTGCGACGTCATCAAGGTTATAGGATCAAAATCCGATCCATGCTATCCTGCGCTCCGACCTGAAGCAGCGTCGGATCAATGCCATGGCCGCCGTCCGTTCTCCCGCCCAGATCGAGGCTTCCCGTCGCAACGGCGCCCGCTCGCGCGGCCCCGTCACGGCCGAGGGCAAGGCGCGCGCCTCGCGCAACGCCGTCAAGCACGGTCTGACCGCGATGACCCACCTCGTGCTCGACGGCGAGGATGCCGGCGAGCTGGAGGAGCTGACCTTCCGCATGGTGGTCGAGAGCGGCGCCACCTCGGAGATCGAGGCCCGGGTCGCGCGCCGTCTCGCGTTCGCCTTCTGGAAGGGCGAGCGGGCGGAGCGGATGGAGGTGGCGCTGCTGCGCTCGGCGCCGAAGATCCGTCCGCCCGCGCATGGCTTCCAATGGGAAGAGGCCGACCCGCTGACCACCTTCGATGTCCGGCGCTTCAACGCCATCCGCGGCGCCCAGGCCCAGCTCGGCCGGGAGATCAGGACCTGCCTCGCCGAGCTGCGGCGGCTGCGCGACGATCCTCTCGCGAGCACGGACGAACCCGAGGCGGCATCGGAAAACGAACCCGGGAGCGCGCTGCTAAACGAACCCGGCGACCCGCCGCCGCCCGCGAACGACGATGCGCTGGACCCGCCCATCTTCGCGGCGTCGCCGATCGCTGCGGCGCCGGAAAACGAACCCGGGAACCCGGCAGAAGCGCCGCGCACGGAGCCCGACGCCGCCACCCCGCTGACGCCGCAGCAACGGGCGGTTCGGGCCGAGCTGGACCGCCTGCTCGCCAGCGGCGAGGACGAGCCCGACCTGACCAGGCTCGGCGAGCTCACCCGCCAGCTCTGCCTGCCGCGCAGGCGAGCGGGGTGAGCCGGGCGCGAGCCGGCAGGGCGATGGGCACGGGAACCTCGACGCGGCGCGCTGGAGAGAAGCCTAGGCGCCGGCCAGCCGCATGTTGACCTCGGCCAGGAGCTTGGCGGCCTCGGTGCCCTGCATCTTGATGATGTCGTCCTGGTACTTGAGCAGGGTGCCGAGCGTGTCGTTGATCACGGCCGGCGACAGCTCGAGCGTGTCCAGCGTGGTGAGGGCGCGGGTCCAGTCGAGCGTCTCGGCGACGCCCGGGAGCTTGAACAGATCGCGGCGGCGCAACTCCTGCACGAAGGCGACGATCTGGCGCGACAGCCGCTCCTCGACGCCCGGCAGGCGGGCGCGGATGATCTGCAGCTCGCGCTCGGCCGAAGGATAGTCGACCCAATGGTAGAAGCAGCGCCGCTTGAGCGCGTCGTGGATCTCGCGCGTGCGGTTGCTGGTGATGATCACGATCGGCGGCTGCTCGGCGCGGATCGTGCCCAGCTCGGGAATGGTGATCTGGAAGTCCGACAGCACCTCGAGCAGATAGGCCTCGAACGGCTCGTCGGTCCGGTCCAGCTCGTCGATCAGCAGCACCGGCGGTCCGGCGAGGTCGGGCTCGAGCGCCTGCAGCAGCGGACGCCGGATCAGGAAGCGTTCCGAGAAGATGTCCTCGGACAGGCTGTCCCTCTCGGTCGTGCCGGCGGCCTCGGCGAGCCGGATCTCCAGCATCTGCCGCTGATAGTTCCACTCGTAGACGGCCGAGGCGACATCCAGGCCCTCATAGCACTGCAACCGCACCAGCTTGCGGCCGAGACCGGTGGCCAGCACCTTGGCGATCTCGGTCTTGCCGACGCCGGCCTCGCCTTCGAGAAACAGCGGGCGGCCCAGGCTGAGGGCGAGATAGAGCGCCGTTGCGAGCGGGCGGTCGGCGACGTAGTGGCCTTCGGCCAGGAGCTTGCTCGTGCCATCGATCGACGTGGGCAGGGAATGGGTCATCGTTCACCAGCAGGAAACGCGGGCGTGACGCGACCGTGCGCCGCCCGGACCGGCCCGCACAGCACGGGGCGGGCCGTTCGCCGAGACTTGGTCCTCACCCGGTGATGGTGCAAGCGCGATCGCGTCGGCTTCCGTTCGCCTGCGACACCGCCACGCTGGTCTGGCTGGCGGCGGCGCTGGTGTTGTCGGGGCTCACCTTCTTCGCCTTCACCCGGCTGAGCCAGCTCGAGCCGGTGTCCGTGCCGTGGCCGTTCGATCCCGGCTTTGCCGCCATCGCCGACGGCAGCGCGCCGGACCGGGTGGAAGGCGAGACCGTCGAGGGCTGGCAGGTGGAGGGCGATCGCGCCCGGATCTCCGCGGCACATGGCAAGCTGCGGCTGCGCAACGTCGACCCCGAGGGCGGGGTCGGCATACGCCAGCTCTGGCGGCTCGAGCCGGGTGGTCCGCGCACCTTCCGTCTCGCCGCGACGGTCGCGAGCGACGACATCCAGGGCGGGCGCAACGGCTTCCAGGTCGGTGAGGTGAGCCTGGTGGCGGGCAAGGACGTGGATCGGGCCTTCTTCCACCCGCTGCACCGCGTCGCGGGGCTGCGTGGCACGCGGAGCGAGGCACGCTATGTCGAGTACTTCCGCTTTCCGGCCGCTGCCGACCGGGCCGAGCTCGCGATCCGGCTCAGACATGCCACGGGCGAGCTGCGGGTTTCGGTCCTGCGGCTGACGGCATTGGCCGAGCTTCCATGGTTCACCGAGCTGCGTGTCGCCCTGCAACTCGCCTGGGCCGTGCTCCTGGCCTGCGGCGTCTGGCAGTTCGCCCGCGGCATCGACCATCGTGGCAGTGCCGTGGCCCTGGGTCTGGCCACCCTCGGCGGCATGTTCCTGCTCTTGATGCCGGAAGGCATGCGGGATTCCGCACTGCTCGGGCTGTCCGAGCATCTGCCGGGACAACTCGCCGGCATCGATGGTCTCGCGACGCTGGGGCACTTCACGATCTATCTGATCGCGGGCTGTCTGGTGCGCCTCAGCCGCCGCGGCGATCCATGGCCGGCACAGCTCGTGCTTCTGGTCGGCCTGGCGGGGCTGACCGAGGTGCTTCAGTTCCTCTCCGAGCTGCGCTCGCCCGCGCTCGACGACTGGGCGATCAACGCGCTCGGCGCCTTCCTCGGCTGGCTGCCGGCGGCGGCGTGGCTGTGGTGGCGTCAGGACGGGCAGTTGGCGACGCAGCGGCGGTCCTCGACCACGGTTCCGCCGCAGTCGGCGAAGCAGCGCCTGTAGTCGGTCTCGCAGAGGGCGAACGCCGGTGTGTCGCAGACCGGACGATCGCAGGCGGCATGGTAGCAGTCCTGGCCGGTGGGGGCGTAGGCGCGCTGGCAGATCTGGTACTCGATCTGGGCGTTGGCGCGGCACTGGTCCTGGACCATGAGCGCGCGCTCGGTGCAGGCGGCGAACTCGTCACGCGCCGGGACGAAACAGGCGTCGCGCGCCCGATCGCAGCGTGCGAGGCACTGGCGCGCCTCCTCGCTGAGCGGCCGGGGCATGTCGAGTCGGTAGCTGGTCTGATATTCCGGCGCGCAGGAGCCGAGGACGGCAAGCGCCAGAAGGGCAGCGCCGAAGCGGGGGGCGGGATCGCCGCCCCCCGGACGGTGCATCAGGCGACGGCCGCGACGGCGCGCTTGGCCATGACCTTCATCAGGTGCGCCCGATAGTCGGCGCTGGCATGGAGATCGGCGTTGAGGCCGCTGGCGTCGGCCGTGAGGCCGTCGATCGCGGCGGGCGAGAAATTGCCCGCGAGCGCGTTCTCGGCGTCCGTCCAGCGGAACGCGGTGGGACCGGCTCCGGTCACCGCGACCCGAATGCCGCCGCCGGTCCGCGCCACGAGCACGCCGACCATGGAATAGCGGCTCGCAGGGTTGGGGAACTTCACGTAAGCCGCCTTCTCCGGCTTCGGGAAGTGGATCGCGGTGACGATCTCGTCGCGCCCGAGTGCCGTCTCGAACATGCCGGTGAAGAAATCGTCGGCCGGGATCTCGCGCCTGTTGGTCCGCACCGTAGCGCCCAACGCCAGGAGCGCGCCGGGATAATCGGCCGCCGGATCGTTGTTGCTGATCGAGCCGCCGATGGTGCCGCGGTTGCGGACCGCCGGGTCGCCGATCAGCTCGGCCAGCGCCGCGAGGGCGGGGATCACGCGCTTGACGACCTCGGAACGGGCGACATCGCCGTGCCGGGTCATGGCGCCGATGGTCAGGCCGCCCGCCTCCTCCTTGATGCCCTTGAGCTCGGCGATGCCGCCGAGGTCGACCAGGTCGCTGGGCTGGGCGAGGCGCTGCTTGAGGGTGGGCAGGTAGGTCTGCCCGCCGGCGAGCAGCTTCGCGTCCTCGTTCGCGGCGAGCAGGGCCGCCGCGTCCGCCACGCTGGTGGGCCGATGGTAGCTGAACTCGTACATGAGCTTCCGTCCCTGATTACTCGGCCGCCAGCGGCAGCTTGGCACTCTGCAGCGCACGCCAGACCTTCTCCGGCGTGGCGGGCATCTCGACGCGGACGCCGATGGCGTTCCGGATGGCGTTGATCACCGCCGGCGGCGAGCCGATCGCCCCCGCCTCGCCGCAGCCCTTCACGCCCAAGGAGTTGGCGGTGCAGGCCGTGCCGGCCGAGGTCACCACCTCGAAGCTCGGCACGTCGTCGGCGCGCGGCATGCAGTAGTCCATGTAGGACCCGGTCAGCAGTTGGCCGCTCTCGTCATAGACCGCGGCCTCGAGCAGCGCCTGGCCGATGCCCTGGGCGAGGCCGCCATGGACCTGGCCCTCGACGATCATCGGGTTGACCACGTTGCCGAAATCGTCGACCGCCACGAATTTGAGGATCTCGACCGTGCCGGTATTCGGGTCGACCTCGAGCTCGCAGACATAGGTGCCGGACGGGTAGGTGAAATTGGGCGGGTCGAAGAACGCCGACTCCTCCAGGCCCGGCTCCACGCCCTGCGGGTAGTTGTGCGGGACGTAGGCTGTGAACGCCACTTGGCCCATGCCGACGGACTTGTCGGTGCCGGCGACGGTGAACTGTCCGTCCTTGAACTCGACGTCGGCCTCTGCGGCCTCCATCAGATGCGCCGCGATCTTCTTGCCCTTGGCGATGATCTTGTTGCAGGCGTTGACCACCGCCTCGCCACCCACCGCCAGCGAGCGCGAGCCGTAGGTGCCCATGCCCACCGGCGTCTTGTCGGTGTCGCCGTGGATCACCTCGACGTCCTCGTACGGCACGCCGAGCTTGCTGCTGACGACCTGCGCCAGGGTCGTCTCGTGGCCTTGGCCGTGGCTGTGGGTGCCGGTCATCACCTGCACCTTGCCGGTGTGGGTGAAGCGTACCTTCGCACTCTCCCACAGGCCGACGCCCGCTCCGAGCGAGCCGACCACCGCCGAGGGGGCGATGCCGCAGGCCTCAATGTAGCAGGAGAGCCCGATGCCGCGCAGCCTGCCGCGCCGCTCCGACTCGGCCTTGCGCGCGGGGAAGCCGGCATAGTCCGCGAGCCTGAGCGCCGCGTCGAGCGTCGCCTCGTAATCGCCGACGTCGTACACCAGGGCCACCGGCGTCTGGTACGGGAAGGCGTCCTTGGGGATGAAGTTCTGACGGCGGAACTCCGCTGGATCCTTGCCCAGCTCCAGCGCCGCCTGGTCCATCAGCGTCTCGAGCAGGAACGACGCCTCTGGCCGCCCGGCGCCGCGTTAGGCGTCCACCGGGACGGTGTTGGTGTAGTAGGCCTGCACGTCGCAGTAGATCGCCGGCGTCTTGTACTGACCGGCGAGCAGGGTGCCGTAAAGATAGGTCGGGATCGAGGACGAGAACGTCGACATGTAGGCGCCGATGTTCGCCTTGGTGTTCACCCGCAATGCGAGCGCGTTGCCCTGCGCGTCGGTGGCGAGCTCGGCCTTGGAGACGTGGTCGCGGCCGTGCGCGTCGGTGATGAACGACTCGGAGCGCTCGGCCACCCACTTGACCGGCCGCCCGCCGACCCGCTTGGACGCCCAGGTGACCGCGCATTCCTCGTTGTAGATGAAGATCTTGGAGCCGAAGCCGCCGCCGACGTCGGGTGCGACCACGCGCAGCTTGTGCTCGGGCGCGATGCCGATGAACGCCGACATGACCAGCCGGTGCACGTGCGGGTTCTGGCTGGTGACGTAACAGGTGAAGCTCTCGTCGCCGAAATCGTAGTGGCCGACTGCGGCGCGCGGCTCCATCGCATTCGGTACGAGCCGGTTGTTGACCAGCTCGATGGTGGTCACGTGGGCGGCCTGAGCGAAGGCCGCGTCCGTCGCCGCCTTGTCGCCCAGCTCCCAGTCGTAGATCAGGTTATTCGGAACCTCGTCGTGGACCAGCACTGCCGAGTCGTGAGCATCTCCGACCTGCACCACGGCGTCGAGGTCGCCATAGTCGACCGCGAGCGCCTCACCGGCGTCCTTGGCCTGCTTGTAGGTGTCGGCGACGATCAGCGCCACCGGATCGCCGACGTAACGGACCTTGCCCTGCGCGAGGACGGGGTGTGGCCCCATCTTCATCGGCGAGCCGTCCTTGGACTTGACCAGCCAGCCGCAGATCAGGTTGCCGAGCCCGTCGGCCTTGGCGTCCTCGCCCGTGAGCACCGCGAGCACGCCGGGCATGCTCTCGACCGAGGCCTTGTCGATGCCGTTGATCGTCGCATGCGCATGCGGGCTGCGGACGAAATAGGCGAAGGCTTGGCCGTGCAGGTTGATGTCGTCGGTGTAGCGACCCTTGCCGGTGATGAAGCGGTGGTCCTCCTTGCGGGCCACCGCGACGCCGATGCCCTTCTCAGCCATGGCTCACTCCGCCGCCTGACGGTGGCCCTGCAGATTGGCAGCGGCCGCGAGGATCGCCTTGACGATGTTGTGGTAGCCGGTGCAGCGGCAGATATTCCCCTCGAGCCACTCGCGCACCTGACGCTCGCTCGGGCTCGGGTTCTTCTGCAGCAGGTCGGCGGCGCTCATGAGCATGCCAGGGGTACAGAAGCCGCACTGCAGGCCGTGATGCTCCCGGAACGCCTCCTGCAGCGGGTGGAGCGTGGCGCCCTGCGCCAGGCCCTCGATGGTGGTGACCTGGGCCCCATCGGCCTGCACCGCCAGGGTGGTGCACGACTTCACCGAATCGCCGTCCAGATGGACGACGCAGGCGCCGCACTGGCTGGTGTCGCAGCCGACATGCGTGCCCGTCAGACCGAGATTGGTACGCAGGAATTCGACGAGCAGGGTGCGGGGCTCGACGTCGCCGCCCACCTGCTTGCCATTGACCGTCATGCTGACCGCAACCATCGCCTCGACCTCCCAAGTCGCCTCGTGCCGCCCGGGCCAGCCGGGCATGTGCCTCATTCTGGCGTCATATCCTCATGACGCCGTTCTCGTTGGCCGGAAAGGCTAAGTGCGCCGTCGGCCACCGTCAATCGACGGTCCCGCGTCTAGCCGAACAGCCAGAACAGGACGATGACCAGGATGACTGCGCCGATCAGCCATACATACCAGGGCTGCCCAGCCTTGGCCGTGGGTGCCGGTACCTTTGGCGTCGTCACCTGCGGTGGCCGCTCCGGCTGGAATGCGACCTGGCGCGCCGGCGCCGGCTGCGGAGCAGGCTCTGCGGGCAGCGGCGGCGTCGTGCCGGTCGCCGCCGCGCTCATTCCGGCGGCCGCGGCCGCCGCTTCTGCCGACGGCGGCGTGGGCGGGACCGGCGGCGACGCTGCCGGAGCCTCGGCGGCATAGCGCTCGGCGACGAGCGCCGAGAACTTGCCGAAAAAGTCGTCGGCCATCTTCCTGGCCGTGCCCTGGATCAGCCGCGAGCCGATCTGGGCGAGCTTGCCGCCCACATCCGCCTTGGCATTGTAGCTGAGCACGGTGCCCGCGCCGTCCTCGGCCAGACTGACATCCGCGCCGCCCTTGGCGTAGCCGGCGGCGCCGCCCTTGCCCTCACCCGAGATCTTGTAGCTGATCGGCGGGTTGAGGTCGCCCAGCGTCACCCGGCCGGTGAAGGTGGCGCTGACCGGGCCGACCTTGGCCCGCACCTTCGCCTCCATCTCGTGGTCGGAGAGCTTGGTCAGCTCCTCGCAGCCGGGGATTGCCGCCTTCAGCACCTCGGGATCGTTCAGAGCCTCCCAGACCCGTTGCCGCGGCGCCGAGATGCGGTACTCGCCGGTCATGTCCATGGGCCGGACCTCCTCCCCGTTTCGCTCGGCCGCGGGCCGAACGGCCGGCCGCGAGGCAGAGCGTCGCTTACACCGCGGACCTGCGGTGGGCAAGGCGGGTGCCCGGCGACGAATTGCGCCAGGCCGGCGGGCGCAGGCACCCCGCCGCGCCTTTCGCCTCGCGGGCGGGGCAACGCGGTGCGGCGATCAGCGCTCGAGCAGCGCCGCGGCGCAGGCGTCGAGGATCGCGCCCGCATCGAGGCCGTGGACGCGGTAGAGGTCGAGCAGGTCCGCCGATTGACCGAAGCGGTCGACCCCGAGCGCCTTGACGCGATGACCGAGCACGGCACCCAGCCAGGAAAGCGTCGCCGGATGGCCGTCGAGCACCGTCACCAGGACGGCGTCCTCGGCCAAGGGTGCGAGCAAGCCGGCGGCCGTGCCGGAGCGGCCGTTGTGGCGCCAGTCGGTATCGAGCAGATCCGCCGAGGTGACATGGAGCAGACCGGCTCCTGGGATATCCTCGCGGACGGCCGCTATCGCCTTGAGCGCCTCCGGTGCCACCGCCCCGACGCAGACGATCGCGAGCTCGACGCCATGAGCCGGTGGCAGGAGCCAGTACCCGCCCGAGAGGATCTGGGCCTCGAGGTCGGGGCTCATGCTGCGCTGCGGCTGTGGGATCTGGCGGGTGGAGAGCCTCAGATAGACGGAGCCGCCATGCTCCGCCTGCAGGTGCTCGAACGCCCAGCGCAGCGCCACCGCCACCTCGTCGGCATAAGCCGGCTCGAAGGCGGTGAGTCCGGGCTGGCTGATCCCGACCAGCGGACTGCCGATCGACTGGTGAGCGCCGCCCTCGGGTGCCAGGGTGATCCCGGACGGCGTCGCCACGAGGATGAACCGAGCGTCCTGGTAGCAGGCATAGGTGAGGGCATCGAGGCCCCGGGCGATGAACGGGTCGTAGAGGGTGCCGACGGGCAGCAGGCGGGCGCCGAACAGCTCGTGGGCGAGACCGAGACTCGCGAGGTTGAGGAAGAGATTGTTCTCGGCGATGCCGAGCTCGAGATGCTGCCCCTCCCGGCTCTCGCGCCAGGGCGTCGGCGAGAGCACCTGCTCGGCGCGGAACACGTCCTCGTGGTCGCGTCGGCTGAACAGCGCGCGGCGCCCGACCCAGCCGCCGAGGCTGGTCGAGACGGTGACGTCCGGCGAGGTCGTGACGATCCTGGAGGCCAGCGGCAGGTCGCTGCGCGCAAGCTCGCCCATGATCCGCCCGAAGGCCTCCTGCGTGGACGCTGTCTCCGTCCGCCGGCCCTGGGGCAGCGTGGCGGGGACGGCGACGGACGGAGCGTCGAAGCGCTCGGTCCGTCGCCGGAACGGCACCTGCGCCAGGAACGCCTCCAACTCCGCCTCAGGCACGTCCAGCCCGGCGCGCGACGACCACTCCTCGCCCGCCGGCACGCCGTGACTGGCCTGCAGCGCTGCGATCTGCTCGGCGTTCATCAGGCCGGCGTGATTGTCCTTGTGGCCCGCCAGCGGCAGGCCCCAGCCCTTGACCGTATAGGCGATGAAGCAGCGCGGGCGATCGTCCCTGACGCCATGGAACGCCTCGAGAACCGCCTCGAGATCGTGGCCGCCGAGATTGGTCATCAGCGCCGCCAAGGCGGTGTCGTCGTGGCTGCCGAGCAGCGTGCGGATGGCGGGATTGCGACCAAGATCGCTTTCCAGATGAGCCCGCCAGGCGGCTCCACCCTTGAAGCACAGCGCGGCGTAGAGATCGTTGGGACAGGCGTCGATCCACTGGCGCAGGGCTTCGCCGCCGGGTCGTGCGAAGGCGGCCTGGAGCTTCTTGCCGTACTTGATCGTCACCACCTGCCAGCCGACCGTCGCGAAGAACTGCTCGATCTTGGCGAACAGCAGCTCCGGCACGACGCGGTCGAGGCTCTGGCGGTTGTAGTCGATCACCCACCAGACATTGCGGACGTCGTGCTTCCAGCCCTCGAGGAGGGCCTCGTAGATGTTGCCCTCGTCCAGCTCGGCGTCGCCCACGATCGCGATCATCCGGCCGGGCGGATCGCGCTCATCGGCGAGGCCGTGCATGCGGACGAAGTCCTGGGTGAGGGAGGCGAACAGGGTCATCGCGGCGCCCAGCCCGACCGAGCCGGTCGAGAAGTCGACACCGCTCTTGTCCTTGGTGCGCGACGGATAGGACTGGGCGCCGCCCAGAGCGCGGAAACGCCGCAGCTGCTCGACCGGCTCGCGCCCGAGCAGGTGCATGGCGGCGTGATAGATCGGGCTGGCGTGCGGCTTCACCGCCACCCGATCGCCAGGGCGCAACACGTCGAAATAGAGGGCCGTGATGATGCTCGCGACCGAGGCACAGGAGGCCTGATGGCCTCCGACCTTGAGCTTGTCCCGGCTCGGACGGAGATGGTTGGCGTGGTGGATCGTCCAGCTCGACAGCCAGAGCAGCTTCTTCTGGATCGCCTGCAACACTGCGAGGCGCTCGGGGCTGACCGCGTCGCCCGGCATCGCCGTCGCCAGTTTGTCCATCATATCCTCCCGCACGCCGAGCCTGGAGCGTGCCCAGGCGTGATGTTAGGAGAGACCGGTGATCAGGGGGAGACGCAAACCGTGATGGAGGAACTGGTCGAGACGGTATCGGGCGTTGCCGTCACGACTGCCGCGCTGGAGACGGCGACAGAGCTCGCCGCACGGGTGCGGGACGCGACCCGCGAGCTGCCCTTTGCCGTCGATCCGGCAAGTTTTCTCGTGGCGCTCGAGAGCCTCGCCCAGAATGAAGAGGATCTGGTCGGATGAGCGCGCCCGAGTTGCTCGGCTGGAGCCTCGCCGAGCTGGCGCGCCGGTTGCGGGCAGGCGAGGTGAGCAGCCGCGAGGCGACGAAGATCGTGCTCGCCGCCCTCGACGGCCGCGGCCGCGAGCTGGGCGCGGTGGCGCGTCTCGACCCGGAGCGCGCGCTCGCCGCCGCGGGCGAGGCCGATGCCCGACGGCTGCGCGGCGAGCCGCTCGGCCCGCTGCATGGCGTGCCGCTCGCGCACAAGGACATGTTCTACCGTGCCGGCGAGCTCTCCGAATTCGGCGCCGCGCTGATGCGCGGTCATCGCCCGGACGAGACCGCCACGGTGCTGACCCGGCTCGACGCCGCCGGCGCGCTCGATGCCGGTCGGCTGAACATGGTCGAGTTCGCGCTCGGCATCACCGGCCACAACGACCATACGGGCCATCCGCGCAATCCCTGGGATCCGCGCTACATCACCGGCGGGTCGACCAGCGGCGGCGCGGCGGCGGTCGCGGCGCGGCTGATCGCCGGCACGCTCGGCTCGGATACGGGCGGCTCGATCCGCTATCCCGCGGCCTGCTGCGGACTGATCGGGCTGAAGCCGACCTACGGCCGGGTGAGCCGGTTCGGCTGCATGCCGCTCTCCCACTCGCTGGATCATGTGGGCCCGCTGGCCCGCAGCGCCGAGGACACGGCCCTGCTGCTGCAGGTGATCGCGGGTCACGACCCCAAGGACCCGACCACGAGCACGCGCCCGGTGCCGAACTATCTCGCCGACCTGCGTCGTGGCGTGAGCGGGCTGCGTCTCGCCGTGGCCGAGGCTGGGCTCGACACGCTGCTCGAGGCGGAGGTGGCCATCGCCATCGGCGAGGCGGTGGACCGTCTCGGCCGCCTCGGCATGCGGGTCGACCGGATCGAGGTGCCGGCGTTCGCGCCTCTCAACGCCATGCGCCGGCTGATCATGCTGGTCGAATGCGCCGCCCTGCACCGCGACCGAGTCGAGGCCGCCCGCGAGCGCTACAACCCGCAGACCCTGGCGCGCATGGAGCCGGGTTTTCCGGTCGCGGGCGTCGACTATGTCCGCGCTTTGGCCGCGCGGGCACCCTTGCTGCGCCGGTTCTGCACGGACGTGTTCACCGAGGCGGACGTTCTGGCGCTGCCCTGCTGCCCCGTGCCGACGCCGAGCATCCGCGAGACCGATACCGGCGGAGATGCCCGCTTCACCACCTTGGCCAACCGAATCGGAACCCTCGTCGGGCCTTTCAACCTGCTCGGGCTGCCGGCGATCAATGTCCCTGCGGGGCTCGATCGGCGTGGTCTGCCGGTCGGGCTGCAGCTGGTCGCGCGGCCGTTCGGCGAAGCACTGCTGCTGCGCGTCGCCCACGCGCTCGAGAGCGCCGGCGGGATGCCGTCGACGGCTGCGTCGCGGTCCTGAGCCGTGGCGGTCGGCGCCACGTCGGCCCCGGCCCATCCGGACGAGCTGCGCGGCATCGGCCTCGCACTTCTGGCGATACTGATCTTCGGCCTGATGGACGCGGCCAGCAAGTTCCTGGCGACGCGCTATCCGGTCGTGCAGATCGTCTGGCTGCGGTTCGTGTTCACGATCCCGCTGGCACTTCTGGTGCTGCCGCCCAGGACGGCGCTGGCCCGCCTGCGCTCCGGCCGGCTCGGTCTGCAGCTCGTGCGCTCACTGATCCTCGTGATCGAGATCGCCGTGGTCGTGTGGTGCTTCGGGCAGATGCCGCTGGCCGATGTCCACAGCCTCCTGGCGCTGACCCCGCTCGCCGTCACCGCGCTCAGCGGACCGTTCCTGGGCGAGCCCGTCGGCCCGTGGCGGTGGGCCGCGGTGGGCGTCGGCTTTGTCGGCGTGCTGATCATCCTCCGCCCTGGCCTGGGCGTCACCCAGCCGGCAGCGCTCATGGCCCTGCTCGCCGTGCTGCTCTATTCGATCTATCAGATCCTGACCCGGATCGTTGGGAGGGTCGATTCGGCCGAGACCACGCTGCTCTGGCAGCTCCTGGTGGGCGCCGTCGTGCTCGGGCTGCTCGTGCCGCTCGTCTGGCAGACGCCGGAGCCGCGACACTGGCCGCTGTTCGTGGTGATCGCCGCGCTCGGGGGTGTCGGCCATTGGGCGATGATCCGAGCGCTGCAGCTCGCACCCGCCGCGACGATCCAGCCCTTCAGCTACACCCTGCTCGTCTGGGCCGTGGTGATCGGTTGGCTCGGCTTCGGCGATCTGCCCGACCTCTGGACCCTGGTGGGCGCGGCGGCGGTCGTGGGTGCGGGCATCTTCACCGCGCTGCGGGAGCATCGCTTGCGCGGGCGAGCCTGATCCGCTTTGCTCTGTCGGCGCGACCTGACGCGCCAGCCGCGCGGAATCTTCACATGTCGCAGACCCGAGCCAACGGTGAGCCGCTCACGGTGATCGCCGAGCTGCGCTTCGACCCGGCGCATCGCGAGGCGCTGCTCGAGCTGGCGCGCCAGCATGTCCGCAACACCCTCGCGGCCGAGCCCGGCTGCCTGCGCTTCGAGCTCGTGGCTCCCAAGGAGGATCCGGGAGCGCTCCTGTTCAGCGAGATGTTCGCGGACGAGGCGGCCTTCGCGACGCACCGGGCCTCGCCGCATGCGGCCTGGTTCCGCGATGCGCGTGCGCCCTACGGCGTCGAGGCCACGGTGCGCGAGTTTCGGCCCGTGACCCCCGCCTGGCCGGGAGCGGTGCTGTGCGTGCCGCCTATCCTCCACGACCGCCGCGAGCTGCTTGCGGCCCTCGCGGCCGCGGGCGTGGAGGTGCGGTGGAACGATCTCGGCCATGTCCCGAGCGAGGGTGAGCTGATCGACCGGCTCGACGGCGTGGCTGCGACTATCGCCAGTCTCGAGCCCTATACCGAGCGCGTGTTCGCCTCCGCACCCAGCCTCCGGGTCGTAGCCAGAATGGGTGTCGGACACGAGAATGTCGACGTCACCGCCGCCACGCGCCACAACGTCGCCGTCGCGATGGCGTTCGGCACCAACCACGACGCCGTCGCCGACCATACCCTTGCCTTGATGGCCACCGCCGCGCTCCGCATCGCCGAGTATGACCGGCGCGTGCGCATGGGAGCTTGGGGCTCGATGCTGCACGGGCGGCTGCATGGCTCCACCGTGGGCATCGTCGGCTTCGGGCGCATCGGCCGGGCGGTCGCCAGGCGCTGCCTCGGGTTCAACATGGAGGTTCTCGTCGCCGATCCCGTGGCCGAGGCGGACACGGTGGCACGGCTCGGCTACGCGCTGGTCGATCTCGACCAGCTGCTGCGGCGGGCGGATTTCGTCACCCTGCACCTGCCGCTCCTGCCCGAGACCCGCAACCTGCTCGACGCTCGCCGGCTCGCCCTGCTCAAGTCGAGCGCGATCCTGATCAACACCGCCCGCGGCGGCATCGTCGACGAGAACGCCCTGCTGGCGGCCCTGCGGCAGGGAAAGATCGCTGGCACCGGTCTGGATGTGTTCGAGACCGAGCCCTTGCCCGACTCCCCGCTGCGCCATCTGGATCGGATCGTGCTGACACCCCATGTCGCCGGGTTGAGCGCGGCCTCGGTTCAGGCGATGGCGCATCGGTGCTGCGACAGCATTCTCGCCGTGCTGCGCGGCCGCGATCCCGGCGCGGGGCTGCTGCTCAATCCCGAGGTTCTGACCGCCCACGTTTGACAGGGAGTCGGCGCGGGTGCTACCGGGCCGTTTCGGCATGGGCCTGCGTTTTTTCACGGCCCAGCTCAACCTGCCGCCGGAACGCACGTGCAGCTGATTCTCGACAAGGAGGGCACGAAGCGCCCGGTCCCGCTGCACGGGTCCGAGGCGTTCGAGGCCATGCGCCGGGCCGGCCGACTGGCCGCCGAGACGCTCGACTTCATCACGCCCTATGTCGTTCCCGGGGTGTCCACGGGCGAGCTCGACCGGCTCATCGACCGGTTCATGCGCGAGCACGGAGCGACCTCGGCGACGCTCGGCTATCGCGGTTATCCGAAGAGCTGCTGCATCTCGGTCAACCACGTCGTCAATCACGGCATCCCGAGCGACGACAAGCGGCTGCGCGACGGCGACATCGCCAACATCGATGTGACCTGCGTTCTTGACGGCTGGTACGGCGACACCAGCCGGATGTACGTCCTGGGCGAGCGCGTCCCCGTGAAGGCGCTGAAGCTCGTCGAGGTGACGTTCGAAGCGATGTGGGCGGGCATCCGGACGGTCCGCCCGGGCGCCACCTTGGGCGATGTCGGCCATGCGATCCAGATCGTCGCCGAGAGCAACCGCTTCTCGGTCGTCCGGGATTTCGTGGGTCATGGCCTGGGCCGGGTGTTTCACGACGCGCCCGAGGTCAAGCACTACGGCACGCCGGGCGAGGGGCTGAAGCTGCGGCCGGGGATGCTGTTCACCATCGAGCCCATGATCAACGCCGGTCGCCCGGAGGTGAAGATCCTCGGCGACGGCTGGACCACGGTCACCCGCGACCGCTCGCTTTCCGCGCAGTTCGAGCACACGGTCGGTGTGACCGAGGACGGTGTCGAGGTGTTCACCCTCTCGCCCCACGGCCTCGACCGACCGCCCTACCTGGCCGGGACGGCCGAGCGCGCGTGACCAGAACGTTCATTTCTGCGTGAGGCCGCCGACATGCGTCGCTCGCTCCTCCTCGCTCTGGCGATGGTATTCGGTTCGGCGCCCACCGTCCTGGCGGCCGACGCCCAGGACCGGTTTCAGGCCCATGGCCTGGGTCGCCTCACCTGCAAGCGGGTGATCGAGCTCTGCGAGACGAAGAAGGATGACTGCCAGCTCGTGGTGCCGACCTGGTTCGAGGGCTACCTGACCGGCTTCAATGCCCTCTACACCGACACCTACGATATCCTGCCCTGGCAGCCCGCGGGCTTGGTCGCTGACTTCACCATGAAGATCTGCGCACAAAATCCGGACGCGGCGATGCTGGAGGTCGCCAACGCGGTGATCCGGGACCTGCTGATCCCCAACCGGATCAAGACCCAGGCCGAGCGCACCAGGATCGGCGAGGGCGACAACTCCATCGCGCTCTACCGCGAGACGGTGCGCGCCACCCAGCAGCGCCTCGTCGATCTCGGCTTTCTGAAGGGCGGCGTCGACGGAGCTTTCGGCCCTGGAACGCGGAGTGCCGTGGAAGCCTTCCAGAAGGCTGCCGGCCTGCCGACCACGGGCACCCCCGACGTGCGCACCCTGATCGCGCTGTTCTACAGCGGGCCACAGCAGCAAGGTGGCGCAGCGCAACGGCCCCAGTCTTCGGCTCCCGCTGCCACGCCCTCGAAAGCGTCCGGCGGGGCGGCCGCTCCGGCCGCCGGCCAGCCGCCGGCCAAGCTCGATCTCAATCTGAACCCCTCGCTGCAATAGCCGGGGATGGGGCCGCCGACCCTTCGGGCTACATGCCGCCGATATAGTTGGGTCCTCCGCCACCTTCCGGCGTCACCCAGTCGATGTTCTGGGTCGGGTCCTTGATGTCGCACGTCTTGCAGTGGACGCAGTTCTGCGCGTTGATCTGCAAACGCTTGCTGCCGGCATCGTCGTCGACGAACTCGTAGACGCCAGCCGGACAGTAGAGCTGTTCGGGTCCGCCATACACCTTCAGGTTGATCCGCTCGGCGACGCTCGGATCGCGCAGCCGCAGATGGACGGGCTGGTCCTCCTCGTGATTGGTGTTCGAGAGGAACACGGAGGACAACCGGTCGAAGGTGAGCTTGCCGTCCGGCCTGGGATACTGGATCGGCTGGAAGTGATCCGCGGGCTTGAGCGCCGCATGGTCGGCACGATGCGTCAGGGTCCATGGCGCGCGCCCACGCAAGGCGTAGGTGTCGAGCGCGGCATAGGCCATCGCGGGCCAGAGGCCCCAGTGGAAGGCGGGCCGGATGTTGCGGACCCGGTAGAGCTCGTCCCACAGCCAGGACTGGCGCAGCAGCTCGGGATAGCGGCCGAGCTCGGGCCGCTCGTCGCCGCCGGCGAGGGCCTGGAACGCGGCCTCGGCCGCGACCATGCCGGACTTCATCGCCGTGTGCGTGCCCTTGATCTTGGGCACGTTGAGAAAGCCCGCCGTGTCGCCGATCAACGCTCCGCCCGGGAAGACCAGCTTGGGGATCGACTGGAATCCACCCTCGGACAGTGCCCTGGCGCCGTAGGCGATCCTCCGCCCGCCTTCGAGGTAGTGGCGGATGTGCGGATGGGTCTTGTAGCGCTGCATCTCCTCGAACGGCGACAGATAGGGGTTCTCGTAGTCGAGCCCGACCACGAAGCCGAGCGAGACGAGATTCTCGCCGAACATGTAGAGCCAGGAGCCGCCATAGGTGCGGCCGGTGATCGGCCAGCCGACGGTGTGCACCACGAGGCCTTTCTGGTGACGGCCCGGCTCGACCTCCCACAGCTCCTTGACCCCCAGGCCATAGGTCTGCGGTTGCACTCCCTCGCGCAGGCCGAACCGGGCCATCGCGATCTTGCTGAGCGAGCCGCGGCAGCCCTCGGCGAGCAGGGTGAGCTTGGCGTGCAGCTCCATGCCAGGTTGATGGTTCGGGCCCGGCTCCCCGTTCCGCAGAATGCCCATGTCGCCGGTCGCGACGCCGCGCACCCGCCCGTCCTCCTCGAACAGGAGCTCGGCTGCGGCGAAGCCTGGATAGATCTCCACCCCGAGCGCCTCGGCCTGCGCGCCCAGCCAGCGCACCACATTGCCCAAGCTGACGATGAAGTTGCCCTCATTGTGCATCTGCGGGGGCGTGGGCAGCCGGAACGATCGGGTCTCGGTGAGGTACAGGAACTGGTCCTCGACCGCGGGTGTGTCGATCGGGGCTTCCCGCTCGCGCCAGTCGGGGATGAGCTCGTCGAGCGCGCGTGGCTCGAGACAGGCCCCGGACAGGATGTGCGCGCCGACCTCCGAGCCCTTCTCGAGGACGCAGACCGAGACCTCCTCGCCGTTCGCCGCCGCCAGCTGCTTGAGCCGGATCGCCGCAGCGAGCCCGGAGGGGCCGGCCCCGACGATGACGACGTCGTAGGCCATCGATTCGCGTTCCATGGGAATCTCCGAGACGGGCGTCTGCAACCGCGCCCTAGCACCTTGCCGCGGCGAGGTGAAGGAGCGTGGCCAAGCGGTGGTTCCCCGCTGCGGCCGCCCTTGGCCAATGGTCCGCCGGCCGGCCCGGTGGAGCCGAGGCGGCCTTCCGTTGCAGCAGCTGGTGTTCCCGTCCGAATTCGCGAGCGTCAGTCGCGGCCGTCCGCCGACCGCTGCGCTCAGCAGCGTCGGCGGTGCGCCGGGGGGAATGGCAGGTACAATCTTCGCATCCGCAGCGAGTGCAGGGCCGCGACCGCCAGGGGAGGGG
>JBFWWD010000034.1:0-31496 GCA_050246385.1 Geminicoccaceae bacterium | reverse complement strand
CGGCCGGGCGGCCTCCTATGGTGCCGACGTCGAGACCTCGCGGCTGCAGGCGCTGGCGTGCGAGGTGTTCGAGACCGATCTCGCCATCTTCCCGGTCGCGACCGGGACGGCCGCCAACGGCTTGGCTCTCGCCACCGTGGCGCCACCCTATGGCGCGATCTTCTGCCATGAGGCCGCCCACATCCTGCTGGAGGAATGCGGCGCGCCCGAGTTCTACACCGGCGGTGCCAAGCTGATCGGGCTGGCGGGCGCGCGAGGCAAGCTCACGCCGGACCGGCTCGAGCAAGCCGTCGCCCTCGCCACCGCCCCGGGCGTCCACCATGCCAAGCCGGCCGCGGTCAGCCTGACGCAGGCCACCGAATGGGGCACAGTCTATCGGCCCGACGAGATCCGGGCACTAGCCGAGCGCGCCCGCACCCATCGTCTCCGCGTCCATATGGACGGCGCGCGCCTCGCCAATGCCGCGGCCCGTCTCGGCGTTCGCCCGGCCGACCTCACCTGGCGCGCTGGCGTCGACGTGCTCTCGCTCGGGCTGACCAAGAACGGCGCCATGGCGGCCGAGGCGGTGGTCGTGTTCGATCGCGCGCTGGCGGACGGGCTCGCCGAGCGGCGGAAACGCGCCGGCCACCTCCTCTCCAAGATGCGCTTCCTCAGCGTCCAGCTCGTGGCGATGCTGGAGGACGATCGCTGGCTGCGCCATGCCGCCCACGCCAATGCGATGGCCGATCGCCTCGCCGCCGGCCTCGACCTGCGGCTGGTGCAGCCGGTCGAGGCCAACGAGCTGTTCGTCGCGATGCCGCAGCCGGTGATCGACGCCATGCTGGCCGAAGGCTTCGCGTTCCACGATTGGATCAATCCGCCGGGCGAGACCGGCCCCGTGGTCCGGCTGGTGACGAGCTTCGCGACCCGCATCGAGGAGGTCGATGCGTTCGTCGCCGCCGCGGCGCGGCTCGGGGCACGCGAAAGCGCTCGTCGATGAACCGTCCGAAGAAGTCCAGGGCCGCCGCCTTCCCGTCCTGACGGCACCAGGGCCGGTTCCCGCCCAGGCCGCGGTTCTGGTACTCCAGGTCGAAGGCGACGCCCGCCTTCATCCGCGCCGCCTGCGCCGCCGCGTCGTCGAGACCTTCGGCCGCCCGCCGCTCGGCGCTGGCCAGCTCATAGCCGCGCTCGACCTCGGCGGTCAGCAAGCCGCAGCTCTGCACGAGCTGGATATCGTAGTAGGCGCGGGCATAGCTTCCCGGGGGTGCTGGGACCGGCTCCGCCGCCGCCACCGCGCCGATCAGCAGAGCCACGCCACCCATCGCGGCGCCTGCAACCGACCAGCGTGCACGGCTCCCCATGACGTGAGCTTGCCTCGTCGGCGACCCGGGCAGCAACCTTTCCCTACGCCATCCTTGCATCGAGGCGAGACGTCATGCTTCTCTGCTCTACCATCGGTAGAGAGCTGGGGAGCATGATGGATCGGACCGCTGATCTCCGGCCCGCGCCTTGCGGGAGCCATCTCGCTGCGGCGCTCGAGCGTGACGGCTATCTGGTCCTCACCGGCACGGGGGCGCTTACGCGCTGCATTCGCGCTCTCTGGCTGGCCGGCGAGAGGTTCTTCGGACTGCCCGAGGAGGTGAAGCTCCGCAACAGCGTGCCCGAGGATGACGGGTATCACGGCGTCGGGCGGGAGTACTCGGACCGCCCCGACCGACCCGACCTTGCGGAGTCGTTCTGGGCGCGGCTGATCCACGCCCCGGCGACTCATCGTTTCCCGGACGAGCCTGGTCGGCGCCTGCACGCCGCGGCTTTGATCGTCTGCGCGGAGCTGGAGGTGATGCTCGGCCCGATCACCGAGGCCTTGGCGCGCCACTATGCCGAGCGCTGGACGCCCGAGCTTGCGTTCGCGTGCGACCGGGCCTCGCATCTGCAGTTCAACCGCTACGAGCCCTCGAACGCCGGGCGGGAGCTGTTGACCGACGCGCACGAGGACGGCCTCTATCTGACGCTGTTGTTCGCCGACGCACCCGGGCTCGAGGTGCTGAGCCCGGCAGGTCGATGGCTGCCGCTGCAGCCGCGGCCCGGCGAGCTGATCGCGATGCCGGGCGAGATCTTCTCGCTGCTGTGCGGCTACCGCGTCCGCCCGCTCCTGCATCGCGTGCGCCGGCATCCGGACGTCCGGCGCCGCTTCGCGATGATGTACTTCGCCAATCCCAACCCGAGCGCCTCCTTCCGGCCCTGGATCGAGAACGAGACCAACCGGGGCATCGACATCATCCAGCGGGCGATCGTCAACCCGACCCGCTACGGGCTGCCGAGGCTACCCGAGGTGGTGAGCTCGAACAGTAGCGAAGCCTTGAGCACCACCACTCTCGGCCCTTGGAGCCGGCTCTCCTCGGCGGCGAGCACATAGCCGATCCCTCGCGACGCGCGACGTCGACCAAGACCGCCGGCCACCCTCCTGCGCTGAGCGGTCTCAAGCCTCGGCGTGGTCGAGATCCGGCAGGAACCAGACCAGGAGCCCGATCGCGGGCAGCAGGGCGCAGAGCTGGAACGCGAACTGAATGCCCCATTGATCGGCGAACCAGCCGATCGCGACCGCGCCGATGCCGCCCATGCCGAAGGCGAAACCGAAGAACAGGCCGGCGATCATGCCGACCCGGCCCGGCAGGATCTCCTGGGCGTAGACCACGATCGCCGGGAAGGCCGACGCCATCACGATGCCGATCAGAACCGCCAGCACGTTGGTCCAGAGAAGGTTGACGAAGGGCAGCAGCGCCGCGAGCGGCAGCACGCCCAGAATCGACAGCCACAGGATCGGCTTGCGCCCGATGCGGTCACCAATGGGCCCACCGAAGTAGGTGCCCAACGCAACGGCACCGAGAAAGACGAACAGATAAATCTGAGCATCCTGCACCGGTACGGAGAAGCGGTCCATCAGAAAGAAGTTATAGTAGGACGCGAACGCCGCCATGTAGAAATTCTTGGAGAAGGTCAACGCGATCAGGACGCCTATCGCCATATAGACCTGCCGCCGCGAGAATGGTGAGATGCGCGAAACCGTGGCGCCCGATGCCCGGCGCTCGGCGAGGTGAGTGCGGTACCAGACGCCGACGCGTGACAGGATGGCGATGCCGAGCACGGCGGCGAACGCGAACCAGGCGACGTGGGCTTGGCCGTTGGGGATCACGACGAGGGCCACCAGAAGCGGTCCGATCGCCTGCCCGGCATTGCCGCCGACCTGGAACACCGACTGCGCGAAGCCGTAGCGGCCACCCGAGGCGAGGCGTGCGACACGCGAGGCTTCGGGATGGAACACCGAGCTGCCAACGCCGATCAGCGCAGCGGCCAGCAGCACGGAGGCGAAACCACTCGCCATCGCCAGCACCAGCATGCCGCAGAAGGTCGACGTCATGCCGATCGGCAGTGAGAACGGCATCGGATGCTTGTCGGTCTGCAGCCCGATGACCGGTTGCAGCACCGAGGCGGTGAGCTGGAACACCAGCGTGATGATGCCGATGTGGACGAAGTCGAGATGCAGGGGCTCCTTGATCAAAGGATAGATCGACAGCAGGACCGACTGCATGGTGTCGTTGAGGAAATGGCCGGCGCTGATCATCAGCAGGATCGGGAGCACAGTCGCGCTCGCCGTCCGTGATGCCGTCGTCCCGACACCGACGCTGCTTGCCGCCATCACATCACCCTGCCGCCACGGGGGCGTATTCTGCTGCCCGAGCTCGAACGCTCCCTAGTAGCGGCCTACTGTGGCTGCGACCATCCACATTGTTGCAACCGTGCGACGCACCGATGTGCCGCCTCAGCCCTGCGGCAGGACCAGCACCGGAACTGCGCGCTCGGGATCGAGGTATTTGGCCGCCAAGGCCTGCACGGCCTCGAGGCTTTGAGCCTGGGTGTCCGCGAGGACGGTCCGCGCGTCGTCGAGCAGCTGCGGGAAGCGCTCCGCACCGAGCATGACGCTGTGGAGCCAGTAGCCGTTGCTCTGTAGCGCCGAGCGGGCCTGCGCGAGCCGCGGCTGCAAGGCGCGATCGAACTCGTCCGCGGTGATGCCGCCCCCGCGCATCTGCGTGGCGGTAGTCTCGATCACCTCGGCGATCCGCTCGGCGTTCCCCGGCGCGACGTCGATCGCCGCAGCGACATAGCCGTATCCCGGCAGTGCCAGCGATTGCTGACTGTAGGCCTCCGGCGAGTAGGTGGCACCCTCGTGCTCGCGCACCTCCTGCAGCAGCCGATCGGCGAGGATGTCGGCGACCAGATCCAGACCGATCGCGGTCCGCCCATCGCTGTGGCCGCTCGTGGGCCAATAGACCATGGCCAGCGCTCGATCCGGCTTCCCCTGGTAGGTGAATCGGACGGGCTGCGTCACATGCGGCAGGGTCAGGGTCGGTGGCGTCGGCTCCGTGACCGAGCCGCGGTCCGGCAGGGCGCCGAAGGTGCGTGCCACGTCGGCGATGGCCTCCTCTGGGTCGATATCGCCGACGATCGACACCTGCAACGGCCCACGCTGCAGCATCGGGCCGAGCCAGGAGCGCAGCTCGTCCAGATCGCGCTGCTCCGCATCGGCCTCCGGTGGCACGGCGAAGCGTACGTCGCCGCCATGGATCAGCCGCTCGATCGGGCCGGAGACCAGCCCGTCCGGCTCGGCCTTCATCGCGGCGTAGGCGGCACCCAGGCGCGCCCGGAAACGTGCCAGTGCCTCGGGCCGATAGGCCGGATCGAGCATGTAGGCCGCGAACAGATCGAGCTGCAGCGGCAGGTCCGCGGGCGTGGTCCTGCTGATCAGGCTGATCCCGCTCTCGCCGACAACCATGTTCACACCCACCTGCCTGGACGCGAGAATGCGCTCGATCTCGTCGATGTCGTGGCGACCCAGCCCGCCGTCGACGAACGCCTGCCCTGCCAACAGGTCAAGCCCCGGTTTGTCGGCCGGCATGCCGATCCGGCCGCTGCCGAAGCGCACCGCCACGCGCACGGTGCCCGCCTCGAACGGCGTGCGCTTGACGTAGAGCACGACTCCGTTCGCGAAGCGGACGCGCGTGATGCCGAGATCGGCGATCTCGGTTCTGTCCGTCACCGCCGTCGGCGGCCCGAACTCGGTATAGCCGAAGGCCGAAGCGGCCCGCTCCGCCGCGGCGGTCACCGGAACCACCTGGCTGGCCCGATATGCCGCCAGAATCCCCTCGACGCTTGGGGCAGGTCTCATCGGTCCCGAGACGAAGATCTGCGGCTCGTGTCCTCGCACGAGCTTGCGCAGTGCCGCGTCGACATCCGCCGGGCTCAGGCCGCGACTCAGCTCGGTCAGGAGCTGCAGATCGGTCGCTGGCGAGGTGTAGACGACCTCGTCGCCGATGGCATCGACCAGCTGATCGGCCAGATCGGAAGCGCGCCTCGTGCTGGCCCGCGCCGCGATTGTCTCGAGCCGGTTGCGCAGTATGGCCAGGGCTTGGTCCAGCTCCGCCTGCGAGAAGCCGTAGGTCAGGGCGCGCCGCAGCTCCTGCTCGCCCGCGGCCAGCGCCGCCTGCCACTGCTCGGGTGTCGTCGTCAGATTGACGATCCCGAGCCGGGCAGCGGGGGGGAGATCCATCACGCCGGTTCCCGCGGCCGAGAACGGAGCGTCCGGCTTCAGGCCGAGGCTGTCCAGCCGCCGCTGCAGCATCATTCCCGCCAGCAGCTCGCGCAGACGATCGGACTGCTTGGCGAGGCTGTCGGGACGGTCGTCGAACGACAGCACGACGTTGAGCGCCACGCTGGCCGGCAGGCCCGGATCGGTGAACATGGCCGCGTCGAGTGAATGCGCCATGGGTTTGTCCGCCGGCGGCGGCTCAGGCGCGGGGCCGCTCGGCGCGAGGTTGCCGAAATGGCGCTGGATGAGCTCCTCGACCCCCGCCGGCTGCACGTCGCCGGTGACGATGACGATCTGACGCTCCGGCCGGTACCAGTCATGGTAGAAGGCGAGCAGCTCGTCGCGCGGCGCGGTCCGGATCACGCTCTCGAGGCCGATCGGAGTTCGCTCGGCGTAACGGGAACCGGGCAGCAGGAAGTCGATCATTGCGTCGCCGGAGCGCTGGCCCGGCGTGTCCCGGGCGCGCTTCTCGCTCAGGATCACGCCGCGCTCGGTCTCGATCTCGGCCGGCGGCAAGCTCAGCCGTCCGGCGATCTCGCTGAGGATGCCGAGGCTCCGATCGAGCAGCTGCGGATCGTCGCGCGGCAGATCCAGCTGGTAGACGGTCTGGTCGAAGGTGGTGCTGGCGTTGGTGTCGGGGCCGAAGGCAAGCCCAGCGCGCTGCAGAAAGGCGACGAGCTCGCCCGGTGCGAGGTTCTGAGAGCCCTCGAACGCCATGTGCTCGAGGAAGTGAGCGAGCCCGCGCTGCCGCTCGGTCTCCATGAGCGAGCCCGCCTCGACGAGGAGGCGCAGGCTGACGCGGTCCTGAGGTGTGCCGCCAGGTCGGATCGCGTACCGCAGGCCGTTGGGCAGGCGCCCCCAGACCACGGCGGGGTCATGGCTGAGAATGCCGTCCTGTGGAACAGGCCAGGCGGCCGGCGGAGCAGGCTGGGCGGCGATTGCAGCCAGGCTCAGGCCCAGCCAGATCGCGAACGCGTGCACAGCGCGCGAGATCATCATCGCGTGACGCGCACGCGCGCTCGGATTGCGCATCTTGTGCCACAGTCGACCGACACCATATATGGAACCGATCCCGACAGTCATGTCCGAATCCTGCCCGGGCGAGAGCCCTGGTAGACCCCATCGTGTGAGCGATGGGAACCCGGTGCTGGCGGGACCGCTTCTAGGAGGCCTGTCAAGGTGAGTTCTATGCGGTCCAACGTCGTTTCCCTTCGCACCCAGGACGAGCTCGGTCGTCAGCTCGACGAGGCCCGTCGTCATCCCATGCTGGCCCCTGAGCGTGAGCTGGAGTTGGCGCGCGCGTGGCGCGACTGCAAGGACGAGGCGGCCGCACGCGAACTGGCGGCCAGCCATCTGCGGCTGGTGATTCGAATCGCGCGCGGCTACCAGGGATATGGCTTTCCGCTCGGCGAGTTGATCGCGGAGGGGAATGTCGGGCTCGTCCAGGCGCTCGGCAAGTTCGATCCCGAGCGCGGCTTCCGGTTCGCGACCTACGCGATGTGGTGGATCAAGGCGGCGATCCAGGAGCATATCCTGCACAACTGGTCGATGGTGAAGCTCGGCACCACGTCGGGCCAGAAGAAGCTCTTCTTCAACCTGCGCCGGCTGAAGGCCCAGCTCGGCGAGACTGGCGGCGGCGATCTGCGCGACGAGTCGGTCCGCCATATCGCCCGCGAGCTGGCCGTGGAGAGCGGCGAGGTCATCGAGATGAACCGCCGCCTCACCGGCGGTGACGCCTCGCTGAACGCCCCGATCGGCGAGGACGGCGAGCACGAGTGGGGTGATCTGCTCGCCGATGAGAGCCAGGACCAGGAGACTCTGGTCGCCCAGAGCAACGAGCTCGCATGGCGACGTGGCCTGCTGTCTGGAGCCATGGACGTGCTGAGCCCGCGTGAGCGCCACATCCTGATCGAGCGGCGTCTCAAGGAGGATCCGGCGACGCTGGAGGAGCTGGCACAGGTCTACCACGTGTCGCGCGAGCGGATCCGGCAGATCGAGGTCAAGGCGTTCGAGCGGGTGCAGACGGCGGTGCTCGCCGCCAGCCGGATGCAACCGCCTGCGCTGGCCGCGTGAGCGATCTCGGCTTCGGCCGTGACCGGCGCGCTGCCGCCGTGCCTCGCCGCCTCTCCAACTCTGGATAGCGACACACGGGCGTCTCCTCTCTATAACGGCTGAATTGAACAGCTGGGAGGAACGCCCGTGCCACAGCACGGCTGGCGAGCGGCAGTCATCGGCTCGGTCATGGCCTGGACGGCTCTCGCCACATGCGGGGCAATGGCTCAGACCGCGCTGCTGCTGGCGGATTCCGCGACGCCGAGATCAGGCAGCAGCGACGACATGATCCGCGACCGGCTCGTCAAGCTGGGGTTTGCGGTCCGGGTGCAGGACGACAATGCGGCAAGCTATGACACCGCACGCGACCTGATCGTCGTCAGCGCCACGGTCGCGCACGACCTGGTCGGCGCCCGCCTCAAATCCGTCCCCAGGCCGGTCGTGATCCTCGACTACCATCTGTTCGACGACATGGGGATGGCGTCCTCCCAAGGCAGCGAGTTTCGCGCGGGGCAGATCAGGGTCGTCGACACGAATCACCTCATGGCGAACGATCCGCTCAACCCGCTCGTGACCGTCTATCGCCGCCCCACCTACATGGCGCACGCCTTCTCCGGCACGTTGCCACCTTCGGCGCAGAAGGTCGCCGTGCACCCCAGCGACCCAAGCCGCGTCGCGATCTTCGGGTTCGAGGCGGGAGCGGTGATGGCCCGTGATTCCAAGGCACCACGCCGCCGGGTGGGCTATCACGTCAAGAACGCGCGCAATCTCAACGCCACCGGCTGGGCCATGTTCGACGCCATGGCCCGCTGGGCGCGGCCAGCAGGGTCGCAGCAGGGTCAGGGCGATCTGGTCTGGGATCTCGCCAACGCCACCCACACGGCACGAGGCTGCGACCTGTGGCAGACGACCTGGGTGCCGGGCGGCGACCTCCTCACTGGCTGGGGCGACTGTGTCGGGCCGAAACCCGCACCGGAGGTGAAGCTCGGCACGATGCTGGCGCGCATCACCGGCGGTCCGACCTCGTACACTGTCGAGAGTGTCCCCACGGGAATCGCCGGCAGCCACAATGACTACCCGACCAACGGCCTGGACTCGACCGGCATCGGCCACACCGGCTGGAAACCGGCGAGCTTTCTGCATGTCGACGGCAAGCTGTGGGTCTGGTCCTTCGGCGGTGGCGACAACAGCTGCACGAAGTCGCGGCTCAAGGCCTCCGCCAATCCAGCCGCTGCCGTGCCGAGCTTCAGCTGGTCGAGCTGGACGCTCAACGAGGTCGGCTACCTCTCCTTCGTGCAGTATGGCGAAGGCTATCGGGGCGGACCGGACGGCTATGTCTATGCCCTGATCCCGCTGATCGCCCCTGGCAAGCCGGGTCGCGACTGTCAGCTCGGCGGTTCGCATTTCGGCCTGATGCGCGGCAATCGCGCCAACCTCGGCAATGCCGCGGGCTGGCAGTACTACGCCGGCAGATCGGGCGGCAATCCCATCTGGGCTCCCGCTACCGCCGCCGGAGCCGCTTCGGCCGCGCCCATCTTCTCGTCCCCGGGACGGACCTACGCGGCGCGAGGCTCGCTCACCTACAACGCCGGCAAGGGCCGCTTCCTGCTCACCCTGCCTTGGCTGCCGCCGGGTTGCGACAAGGACAGCACCCGCTTCTGCGCGGGCATCGAGGTCTGGTCGTCCACCCAACCCTGGGGACCCGCATCACCCCAAGACTGGACCCTGCATTTTCGCAGCAGCGCGAGCTGGCCGGGCGGGCGGACCAACTGTGGGACCGGCACTGTCCAGTACGACCGCGGCGCCGGGGAGCAAGCCCACTTTCCACCCCGGTGGATGAGCGCCGACGGAAAAAGGATCCATCTCGTCTCGTCCTCGGCGGACTGCCTGACGGTCATACCCGCGACGCTGCCTTGAGCCTCGCAGGGCCACGGTCCCTCATGCAGCGCGACTGCGGAAGCATTGGCCGGGGATACCGACCATCAGCGCCGAGTATTGCCACGCTCACGCTCACAGCGGGAAGAGGCATCATCAATAATGAACGGGCGGCCGAAGCCGCCCGTTCTCAAGACCTGAAGCGTTTCGAAACTTGGTTGATGGCCTGTCGCCGACCATTCACCACGGAAGCTAGCACCGTTCGCATTGCGGTTCCATGGCCATTTGCACGGCTAGTTCGTTATCTGCGGCCTGCCGAGGCGCAGCAGCAGCGTCTCGCCGGTGACATCCTCGACTCCGTCATTGTCGGTCACCGCGATCAGCTCGCCACTGGCCAGCAGCGCCAAGCCTTCCGGCTTGTCGGAGATCCAGCCCTTCGTGGCGAGCATTTCGCGCAGCAGATCGACGGCCATCGACTTCTCCAGCACCGGAAGATCCGCTCCCAAGGGCTGCGGCTCGATACCCGCGAGCGCGAGCGAGCCGGCAGGTTTCGGGGCGGCTGGATCGGCGATGTCGACGAACCCGAACCGCCTGGCCGGACTGTCGGTGAAGATCAGGCTCATCCCGTCGGGTGTCGTCGTGACGCTCTTCGCGGAGGTCCGGGTCCTCGGCTCCGCTCCCTCGGGCAGCGTGGCGTAGATCGGCAGGGTCGCCACCCGCTCGAAATAGGGCCGCGGCCGCCTGAGCTCCGGATGCCGCCACCAGGCCGACGAACGCCGTGGGCGACAGAAGAATCCTCGTGCGCATGCGCAAATGCTCCCTTCGCGTCGGGAGCCGGTTAGGTGCCGCTAATGGCGGATGGATGACGAAACGGACCGATCGCTGGCGCCGCTCCTACAGGAGCGGAGCTGTCTCGACGGGAAATCGCTGGCGGATCCGTCGCATCAGCATGTCCCGCAAGCCCCGATACGCGTCCAGCCTTGTTTCTCGGGAGCCTTCGATGACGCTGGGGTCGGGCATATGCCAGAACTCCAGGTCGCAGTGACTGTGTCGGGTGAGCTCGACGGCGCGGTGCTGCGCTTCCGGCGAGAGCGAGATCACGAGATCGAAATAGTCATCGTCGAGTTGCTCGAAGCTGCGCGAGCGGTGGCGCGAGATGTCGATGCCGATCTCGTCCATCGCCTCGATCGCGAACGGGTCGACCTCGCCCGAGCGCACGCCGGCGCTCTGTACGAAGATCCTGCGGCCATGCAGGAAGCGCAGGATGTTTTCGGCCATGGGTGAGCGGATCGCATTCTGCGAGCAGGCGAACAGCACGCTGCCCGGCAGCTCGCCCATCAGCCTCGGATGTGCAGCACGCACACCAGCGTGAACAGGCGCCGCGCGGTGTCGTGATCGATCTCGACCTTGCCTTCGAGCGCGTTGCGCAGGATCTCCGACCCCTCGTTGTGGAGGCCGCGCCGTGCCATGTCGATCGCCTCGATCCGCGACGGAGTGGCGCCCTTGATCGCTTGGAAATAGTTGTCGCAGATCATGAAGTAATCTTTGACAACGCGGCGAAACGGCCGGGTCGAGAGTGTGATCTCGATCGGCTCCGGCGCACCGTCGCAAGCGACGGAGAACACGACGTTGCTGTCGCGGAGAGTCAGGACGACCCGATAGGGACCTTCTGTTGTCTCCACGACCTTGAAGTAGTTGTTCTCGAGCAGATCGAAGATGGCGACGCTGCGCTCGTGCTCGACCTGCGCGCTCCACCGTACCACGCTGCGCCGGTCGAGCTCGAGCGCGACGATACGGTGCGGGCTTTCGCTCACGCGAGGCTCCGAAGCCGCCGCTCGACCGCCTCGGCGTGCGCGTCGAGCCCCTCGGCGCGGGCAAGGGTGGCCGCATGCGGACCCAGGCGCGTGAAGCTCGCCTGATCACAACCGAGCAGCGTCGTACGCTTGAGAAAATCGTACACGGAAAGACCGGAGGCGAACCGAGCGGTCCTCGCGGTCGGCAGGACATGGTTCGGCCCCCCGACATAGTCGCCGATCACCTCGGACGTCAGCGGGCCGAGAAAGATCGAGCCGGCGTGGCGCACGGTCTGCGCCAGGGCCTCCGCGTCCGGGCCGATCAGCTCGAGATGCTCGGGAGCGAGCGCATCGACCAGGCCCGCAGCCTCGGCAATCCGCCCGACCACGATCACTGCTCCGAGTGCACGCCAGCTCGCCGCCGCGATCGAGGAGCGGGGCAATGCCGTCAGCTGCACCTCCACGGCCTGGATCACGCTCTCCGCGAACACGGCGTCGTCGGTGATCAGGACAGCCTGCGCGCGGTCGTCGTGCTCAGCCTGCGAGAGCAGGTCGGCAGCGACCCAATCCGGGTCGACCACCGCCTGCGCGACCACAACGACCTCGGACGGACCCGCGATCATGTCGATGCCGACCCGGCCGAACACCTGCCGCTTCGCTTCGGCGACCCAGGCATTGCCAGGGCCGACGATCTTGTCGACCGGGGCGATGCTGGCGGTGCCGTATGCGAGCGCGCCGATGGCCTGCGCCCCACCGACCCGATACACCTCGTTCACGTCCGCAATCCACGCCGCTGCCAGGACCAGCGGGTTGACCGACCCGTCGGGTGTCGGCGCCGCCATGACGATCCGGCCGACCCCCGCGACCTTGGCCGGGATCGCGTTCATCAGCACCGAGCTCGGATAGGCCGCCGTGCCGCCCGGCACATAGATGCCGACCGCATCGATCGGCCGCCAACGCATGCCGAGCCGCACCCCCGCATCGTCGACCCAATCCAGATCCTCTGGCACCTGCCGGCGGTGAAAGGCGCGGATACGCTCCGCGGCCAGCTCGAGGGCCGCCAGCGCCGCCGGCTCGCAGCGCTCGCGAGCGGCGGCCAGAGCCTGGGCAGGCACGCCCAGGCCCTCGGTCGGGGGCTCGAAACGGTCGAACCGACGCGTGAGCTCCGCGACCGCCGAGTCTCCAGAATTGCGCACCTCGACAAGGATGCGGGTGACCGCATCGCGGACATCGACCGCCTCCTCGCGCCGCTCCTCGACCAGCCTGGCGAAAGCTTCCGCGAAGCCGGCGTCCCGGGAGTTAAGCCGCGCCGTCACGCGGGCGCGACCTTGATCCAGTCCTCGCTGAGGTGATCGCAGGGCGTCACCTTGCTGGGCACGGCCGGGCCGAAATCGTCGAGCCGGCAATCGATCGTGTCGGTCTGCAGCTGGATATGAACGTCGCCTTCGAAAACGAGGTCGACATGAATCAGCCGCTCCCTGCCCGGCTCGGTGGCGATCGTCAGCAGGCTGAGCTCGCGATCGGGATCGGCCGGGTCGAGCCCACGGAATCTCACATTCTCGATGCCATCGAAGACCAGCGCCGATGGACACTCGGTCAAGCCTTCGCAGGATGACCAGTCCGCCTGGTCCTCGCGGCGATAGCGCGCGAACGCGGCCGCAAAGCGCCGCTCGTCGGGCGAGAACAGCATCTCCCGCACGGGGACCCGGGCATCCTGGAGGCAGGCGGCGATCACCGCCAGATCCTCGACGTCGCTCGCCCGCAAGCGCAGTCCGGTGGTCAAGGTACCCTCTCGATCCTGGCGCCCACCGCGCCGAGCTTCTCCTCGAGCCGCTCGTAGCCGCGGTCGAGATGATAGATCCGGTTGATCTCGGTCTGACCCTTGGCCGCCAGGGCCGCCAGGACCAGCGACACCGAGGCGCGCAGGTCGGTCGCCATCACCGGCGCACCCTTCAGCTCCTTGACCCCGCGGACCAGCGCGGAGGCGCCGTGGACATTGATCCGCGCTCCGAGTCGCGCCAGCTCCGGCACATGCATGAAGCGGTTCTCGAAGATCGTCTCGGTGATCATCGCCGCTCCGTCGGCAACGCTCATCAGAGCCATGAACTGGGCCTGCAGATCGGTCGCGAAACCCGGAAAGGGGCGTGTCATGGCGTCGCTGCCCCTCAGCCCGCCCGGAGCCACCCGGGCGAGAACGCCGCCTTCCGCCGGCACGAGGACCATTCCCGCCGCCTCCAGCACCTCCTTGGCCGCGCCGAGAAAGTCGAGCCGGGCGTTCTTGAGCAGGATGCTGCCGCCCGTGACGCCTGCCGCCATCGCGTAGGTGCCGGCCTCGATCCGGTCCGGAATGATGGCATGGGTGGCACCGTGCAGCGACGCGACGCCCTCGATATGGATATTGCTCGTCCCCGCCCCCTCGATCCGAGCGCCCATGCCGGTCAGACACTCGGCGAGGTCGACGATCTCGGGCTCGCGGGCGGCGCCGGCGATCAGAGTCTCACCCCTCGCCACCGCGGCCGCCATCAGCATGTTCTCGGTGGCGCCGACCGAGGGCTGCGGCAGGCGGATTTCGGCGCCGGTCAGGCCGTCGGGAGCCCGCGCGTGGACGTAGCCGCCCTCGAGCTCGATCGAGGCGCCCAGCTTCTCCATCCCAAGCAGGTGCAGATCGATCGGCCGCGTTCCGATCGCGCAACCGCCGGGCAGCGAGACGCGCGCGGTGCCGGTGCGGGCGAGGAGCGGGCCGAGCACCAGCACCGAGGCCCGCATCTTGCGAACCAGATCGTAAGGTGCCGTCTGGCTCAGGATGCGCGGCGCGTGCAGCACCATGCGGCTCGGCTCGCCGGCGACATGGGTCGCCGAGACGCCCAGATGCTGCAGCAGCTTCTGGCTCGACGCGATGTCGGCGAGGTCGGGAACGTTCCGGAGATCCAGCGGCTCGGCGGTGAGCAGGCTCGCGAACATGATCGGCAGGGCGGCGTTCTTCGCCCCACTGATCTCGACGCTGCCCTCGAGCGGCACGCCGCCCTCGATCAGGATGCGGTCCATGGGCGGTGCGGAGGTCCTTTTAGAGCTTGGGCAGGGTCACCCCGGTCTGGCGCATGTACTTGCCGCTGCGGTCGGCATAGGACACCTCCGGTTCCCCCTCGCCCTTGAGGAACAGGAACTGGCAGATGCCCTCGTTGGCGTAGACCCGCGCCGGCAGGGGCGTGGTGTTGCTGATCTCGAGCGTGACGTGGCCCTCCCATTCCGGCTCGAGCGGCGTCACGTTCACGATCATGCCGCAGCGGGCGTAGGTGCTCTTGCCGAGGCAGATCACCAGAATGTCGCGCGGGATGCGGAAATACTCGACCGTGCGCGCCAGCGCGAAGCTGTTGGGCGGGATCACGCAGGCCTCGCCGGTGCGCTCGACGAAGCTCTGCGCGTTGAAGTGCTTGGGGTCGACCAGCGCATTGTCGACGTTGGTGAAGATGCGGAACTCGGGCGCCACGCGCGCGTCGTAGCCGTAGGAGGACAGGCCGAAGGAGATAACCCCCTCGCGGGTCTGCCGGTCGACGAACGGCTCGATCATGCCGTGATCCCGCGCCATCTCGCGGATCCACCGATCCGGCATGATCGCCATCTGCACCGCACCTTCCCAGCGAAAGAGTGCGTCCTTGTAGGGGATCGTTCACTCTTCCTCAACCGGCTCGGCGGCCGGCTCGGGCTGGGCACGGCCGCGCTGCTGTGCCTTGCGGCGCTTCAGGTTCTCGCGCATCGCCGCCGCCAGCCGTTCCCGCCGCCGCCCCGCCTTCCCGGGCCCGGCCGGCTTCCCCCGTCTCTCGTCCGCGTCACCCATGCCCGGAAATCCACCTTGCGCCACCCCGGTCGCTGTGGCATCTAGCGCGCCTCTCCGGGCCGCCATAGCTCAGTGGTAGAGCGCACCCTTGGTAAGGGTGAGGTCGATAGTTCAATCCTATCTGGCGGCACCATAAAATCAATGACTTACTAGCATGCTGCAGCGACAGCCAATTATCGCGGCACTACCCAGGCACCACGACACAGACCTCCAGCGGCTGCTCTCGGCTACTTGATCCGGCATGCGTCTGGCTTCGCCCAAACAGGTCTCCTCGGTCGTGACCCGTTCGACGCGAAGAAGAGAACCAGGCCGATATAGGCCGGGTTCTCGCCGCCCCGTTTCGCAACAGCCCGAATTGGCTGTGTCGAGTAACACGCTGGCGTACCCTCGTGAGCAAGGGAGACGAGCCATCCCCAAGCCGGGCGAGCCGTCGGTCGAGCGCCCGGAGGAGCGCCGCGGCGAACTCAAGCCCGGAGGGGATCCACATCGGGATGCCGCCCGCCTGCTGATCGGAGAGGGTCACACCTGGACCATAGAGAGCTACCGGGGCCAGCGTGAGGATGAGGCCGAGGAACCCGGTCCCGACGATCGGGACGAGGCTGCCGAGGACGGTGGCGGCCGGCCGGAACGAAGTCGCCCGGGTGCAGTCCAACACGGCCAGCCAGTAAAGGATCGGGGCACCGAGCAGCATCGCATGGTCGATCAGATGAACATCGTCGTTCGTCTCGGCCAAGGACCAGGGCCAGGGCCAGGGCCAGGGCCAGGGCAGGTGCCAGAGCCACAGATTGACGACCAGGAGGTGCGATGGCACCGGCCGTGGACCAGGCCGACCGATCACCGGCGGTGACCATGGCACGACGGTCTCCGACGCCGGTGCGTGCGCCCGGACCGCACCGTCGGCGAGCACGACCACGAACATGGTCATCGACAGGTGTCGCCAAGCACGACGACGGCTCCGGCGACATAGACCACGCCGACCACGCTCAACAGCGCCACCGACCTGGACTGCCAGATCAGGAACTGGTCGGCATCATGCTCGGCGATCGCCTCCCGCAGCGGCCGTCCGGCCGGCCATATCGCCAGGACACCGAGCGCGAGCAGCGCCACGATCGTCGACCCGATCGCAACGACGACGATCGGACGCATATCGAAGATATCCTGCTCCGCCAGCCCCTTGGCGCACAGCACCGCGGCAGAACAGTAGACGACCAGGAAGTGCGCGCCCCACACGATCAGGCCACCGAAGGCCCGGATCGAGGCGGCCACGGGCCGTGCCGCCCGTCCGGCCGGTGTCTCTCGGAGACTCATCGCGCGTCCATCGCCGCAGATCAGAGAAGGCGCGGCGCGCCATGCACGACCGCTATCCCGACCAACGCCTGGACCACGGTGTAGTGCCAGAGCATCGCGGTGCAGTCGAAGGTGGCGCGGCGTTCCGGACGGAGAATCTCGGCCCACCATCTGGCAGCGCACAGCCCCGCCATGATCACGAGGACCGCAACGAGCAGTCCATTGACGCCCATGACGGTCCAGACAGTCGCACCATAGGAGTGCTGGGTCGGTACGACTCCGGCCTCCATTTGGCCGAGCAGCTCCGCAGCCAGGCTGCCAACGAGTGCGGGAGCGGCCGCAAGCAGGCAAAGGACGGCCCTGCCCGGCGCACGGTGGCGCGCCAGTGCCGCGGAAGAGGCATGGACCAGGCCGGAGCTGACGATCAGCAGCAGGACCGCGATGCCAGGATAGGCGAGCGGCGGCAGGGAAGCCACTTCCGGCGGCGGCCATGGACCGCCATTGCTCGTCCACAAGAAGAAATAGGTGAACAGCAGGGAGGCGAAGATCGAGCCGACGACGCAGATCAGGACAATGACCGCCCAACCGCTGTGCGACTTGACCCCGCTTGCCTGGACCGGAAGCCGAAGTCCGCGCCCGACATCGACCTCGTCGCGGACCGATCCCGGGTCGAGCGCCCACACCCAGCGCAGCACGAACACCACCGCCAGCACGCCGCAGGCGATCGCTGGGGGATGGAGCTTGACCGTCAGCAGCAGGAAGAATCCCGCCGTGAACAGGGCGGCCAGGACATGGTCCCAGCCGGGCCCGGGGAGGATCATCAGATATTGAGGCGTTGCTTCGATCGGGCTCGTCACGATCGTCTCGCGGCGTCCCGTCGGGGCGCTGGGGAGATAATGCTTGCCTTCCGGCACCTCGCGCCAGAGCTCCGGCTGATCCCACAGGGGATCGCGGCTGCGGATCAGGGGAATGCTGCGCACGGCATAATTGTCGTTCGGCAGCCATTCCAAGGACGACGCGTTCCAGGGATTGGTCGCGACCACGCCGTCGGCCGGGCGCAGATTGCGCGCGAAGTCGATGGCAATGACCAGGATGCCGGCGGCGAACACGAACGCGCCCCCGCTGGACAGGAGGTTGGGCAACGCGAGCCCGAGCCCTTCCGGATAGGTATAGACCCGCCGCGGCATGCCCATGAGGCCGGAGACATGCATGGGAAAGAACGCGAGATTGAAGCCTGCGAACATGAGCCAGAACGCCACCTTGCCCCAGCGCTGCGGGAAGGCGCGTCCGGCCACCATGGGCGCCCAATAGTAAAGGGCGCCCGCGAGCGGGAACACCATCCCGCCGATCAGGACATAGTGCAGGTGCGCGACGATGAAGTAGCTGTCGTGCGCCTGCCAGTCGAACGGCACGGCCGCCACCATGACGCCGGTCAGGCCGCCGAGCGTGAAGATGAACAGAAAGCCGAGGATGAACAGGCCCGGCACGTTGAGCCGGGGCCGGCCGCTCCCCAGGGTGGCCAGCCAGGAGAAGACCTGGATCCCGCTCGGGATCGCGACCGCCATGGAAGCGGCCGAAAAGAAGGCGAGCGACAGGCGCGGCAGCCCGGTGGCGAACATGTGGTGCACCCACAGACCGAAGCTGAGCACCCCGGTGCCGACCAGGGCCAGCACCACCAGACGGTAGCCGACGAACCGCGCCTGCGCGATGGCCGGCACCATCATCGAGATCAGACCGGCCGCCGGCACGAAGATGATATAGACCTCGGGATGGCCGAACAGCCAGAACAGGTGCTGCCAGAGCAGAGGATCGCCGCCCTGTTCGGCGATGAAGAACGGCCACTGCAGGGCGCGCTCGAGCTCGAGCAACGCGGTGCCGAGGATGACCGGGGGAAAGCCGAACACGATCATCAGCCCCACCACCAGCATCGCCCAGGCGTAGATGGGCATCTTGTCGAGCGACATGCCGGGAGCACGCGTGCGCAGCGTCCCGACGACCAGCTCGATGGCCCCAGCGATGGCGGAGATCTCGATGAAGCCGATGCCGAGTAGCCAGAAATCCTGGTTGACGCCTTCCGAGTAGGCATAGCTCGTCAGGGGCGGGTACATGAACCAGCCGCCGTCGGGTGCCACGCCGAAGAAGAGCGAACAGAAAAAGACGGTACCGCCGATGAAATAAGCCCAGAACGCATAGGCCGAGAGCCGTGGAAAAGGCAGATCGCGCGCGGCCAGCATTGCCGGCAGGAGATAGACCGCCGCGGCCTCGATGATCGGCACGGCGAACAGGAACATCATCACCGTGCCGTGCATCGTGAAGACTTGATTGTAGGTGTCGCCGGTCAGGAAATCATTGTTCGGCACTGCCAGCTGGACCCGCATCAGCAGCGCGAGAACGCCCGCGGCCAGCAGGAAAAGCAGCGCGGTGCCGATGTAGAACAGGCCGACCGTCGAATTGTTGACGTCCGAGATGATGCCGAAGCCGGATGGTGTGGCCCAGATGCGACGCAGCTGATCGACCTCGCCGTCCCGAGGCCGTGTCCTCGCAGGCGCCTGGGCGGTTTTCAGCCGGGTCTCCGAGGCCATCAGCGCAGACTCGTGAGCCAGGTGGCGATGGCACGGACGGTGCGGCCGTCAAGCCGGTCGAAGCTGGGCATGGGGTTCCCCGGCTTGAGCTCTTGCGCGTCCGAGATCCAGCCGGCGAGCGTGCCCGTGTTGTTCGGAAAGGCGCCGGCGGCGATCGTCCTGCGACTGCCGATGTGGGTCAGATCCGGCCCGATCGTTCCGTTCGCAGGCGTGCCGCGCACCGTGTGGCAAGCCCCGCAGCCGCTGGCGAGAAACGCCGCTTGGCCGTCCCTCAGCAGGGCCGCTGCAGGCTCCACGGCCGGAGCGCGCTGCTTCTCGCGCCAGACCTCGAACTCGGCCTCGCTGAGAACCTCGACGTCGAAGGCCATGAACGTATGTTGCGTGCCGCAATATTCGGCGCACTGCCCCCTGAGCACGACCGGCTCGCCGGTCGCCAAGGAAAGTCGGTTCGTCCGACCCGGGATCAGGTCCATCTTGCCGGCGAGACCCGGCAGCCAGAAGGAATGGATCACGTCCGGAGAAACCAGCTCAAACTCAGCGTAGCTATGAGCTGGCAGCACCACTTCGTTCGCGGTCACGAAGTCGATGTCGCCGTTTAAATCGCGGTAGCGCATCTCCCACCAGTACTGGCGACCGATCACCTCGATGCGCAGTGCGTCAGCAGGCAAGGCAGAGTTGACCCGGGCGAGAACACCGAGCTCGTAGAATAGCAGCACGCCGAGCGTGACGGTCGGGAACAGCACCCCGCCGCCGAGCACCATGCGACGGGTCGAAATGCGCGCTGCGCGCCCCGGAGCAACGTAGGCGAGCAGAGCCAGCGCCGTGACGACCGCGAGAATCGCCGCCCCGGCGAGCGTCATCAGCAGACCGAGATCATAGATCAGCGCGGCGTCGCGGCCGCGCGGTGCCATCGCCGACTGGCGGCCGTCGCAGCCCGCGAGCAGCGGAAGCAGTGCGAGCACAGGCCGCAGGCGACACCGCATGCTCACTCGGCCCGCAGGCTCATGAGATAGGCGGCAGCGTTCGCGATCTCGTCCGCGTCGAGTCCCATCGGCGGCATCATCGTATCCGGTGCGATCGCCGGGGGATCGTCCAGCCAGTGCCTCAGCCCGGCGGGCGAGTTCGGCACGGTTCCGGCGATCACGTTGCGATCGCCAAAGCCGGCGAGCGACGGGCCGACGGTCCCGCGGGCACCACGCACGCCGGGAATGATGTGGCAGATTCCGCAGCCGTAACGGGAGATCACGGCGCGACCCGCCTCGGGATCGCCTCCGACCACCGACCGATCAAAGGCCTGCGCGCCGACGTCGCCCGCCACGGCGAGGGCAGCCGCGGTGATCAGGGCAGCCCGTCCCATCAGCCGCCCGGGATGCTCATGACTGCGGAGACATTCACCACGCAGGAGCTGAGCTTCATCTTTCTACCATTCGCCGCGTGGCTCGGATTGCAGTCGCGATTAGCGTCAGGCTCACCACGGTTCGGGCATGTCATCGCTTCGACACGTCGCACGAGCGGTCCCTGTTGAGAGTAACCCACCACATGCTCCGCCGTTCCAGCGACGGGAGCTGGGTTCCAGTCGGGCCGACCGGTTCGATCCGCAGGAACTCCGGCCGCGTTCACGGCTTCCCGTCACGACCTTCCTCAACACGGGTCCGGCAGCTCATGCAGGCACAGTCCGTCGAGCCTCGCGAAGGCAGTCCCAGCCCCCGGCTCGGTGAGCAGGAGTTCCTCGCCCGCTTCCTGAGCCAGTTCCGCGATCCCGCCTTCGACGCCTTGAACGGGCAGCTGGCGGAGATCGCCGCCGCCGCCTGGGACGCCTACCTGCATCAGCGCAAGAGCCCACGTACGCGGAAAGCCGGTCCGGAGTTCTCCGATCCCGCCTACGACCTGGCCGAGGACTGGCTCGCCGCCCGGGCCGCGATCGCGGCCGCGCAGATCCGTCACGACGATCCGTCAGGCTCTGCACGGATCCTGCTGATCAGCGGTTCCTCGCGCAGCGAGCACACCTGCCCGGGCGAGCTGTCCAAATCATTCCGGCTGACGGAAATCGCCCGCGAGGCCATCGCCATGGCCGGCGTGGAGGTGAGGCACCTGGAGCTGAGCCGGCTGGCCGCCGAGTACGGAAGGCACATCCATCCCTGCAAGGCGTGCTTCTCCACGGCCGCGGCGCTCTGCCACTGGCCCTGCTCATGTTATCCGAACTACTCGCTGGGCCAGACGCAGGATTGGATGAACGAGATCTACCCACTCTGGGTCGAGGCGCACGGCGTTATGATCGTCACGCCGGTCAACTGGTACCAGGTCACCTCGCCGCTCAAGCTGATGATGGATCGGCTGGTCTGCGCCGATGGCGGCAATCCCGACCCGACGCGCACGCACGGCAAGGACGCGAAGCGGGCAAAGGAGATCGAGCTCAAGGGCTGGGACTATCCCCGGCATCTGCAGGGGCGGCTGTTCGCGGTGGTTGCACACGGCGACACGGAGGGGGCCGAAGGCGTGCGCCGCAGTCTCGCCGACTGGCTCCGCGCGACGGGCCTGCTTCCCGCCGGCCCGCTGGCCGAGGTCGACCGCTACATTGGCTATTGGGAGCCTTACGCGACGAGCCACGAAGCGCTCGACCGCGATGCGGCGATCCAGGAGGAGGTCCGCAACGCCGCCCGTGTCCTTCTCGAGGCGGTTCTCGCCACACGGGTGGGCAAGCAGGTCGCCGCCGGCACCAAGCTGACCGAGCCGCGACAAAAATAGACGATCAGAACAGCAATCCGCGCGGGACATCCACGAGAATCCTGCGCCGACTATTCCTTCACTGCTCCGGTCAAACTACTCACATAGTGCTCGACAAAGAAGCTGTAGAACAGGGCCACCGGGATCGACCCCAACAGCGCCCCGGCCATCAGCGAGCCCCAGTGATAGACGTCGCCCTCGACGAGCTGGGTCAGCACCGCCACCGGCACGGTCTTCTTCTCGGCCGACTGGATGAAGGCCAGCGCGTAGATGAACTCGTTCCAGGACAGGGTGAAGGCGAAGATGCCGGCGGAGATCAGGCCGGGGACGGCGAGCGGCAGGGTGATCTTCCACAGGATCTGCAGGCGGGTGGCGCCGTCGATCAGCGCGCATTCCTCGAGCTCGTAGGGGATCGACTTGAAGTAGCCGATGAGCAGCCAGGTCGCGAACGGGATCAGGAAGGTGGGGTAGGTCAGGATGAGCGCCAGCGGGCTGTCGTAGAGTCCGAGATTGAACACCATGATCGCGAGCGGGATGAACAGGATCGTGGGCGGGACCAGGTAGGCCAGATAGATCGCGAGCCCCAGCCAGTTACTGCCCTTGAACCGCAGGCGCTGGATGGCATAGGCGGCGAGCACGGCCGCGAACACCGAGAGCAGGGTCGAGGCGATGGCCACGGTCATGGTCACCATCAGCCATTGCGGGTAGTCGGTCTGGAACAGCAGGCGGTTGATGTTGTCCAGGGTCGGCGAGTGGACCCAGAGCGGGTTGAACTCCTTGAAGTTGTAGAGCTCCTCGTTCGATTTGATGGCGGTGATCGCCATCCAGTAGAACGGGAACAGGAGCACGATGATGAAGCAGGAGAGCGGCAGCCACAGGGTGACGATCCGGCGCGGCAGGGACTGCCACTGAATCACCCCAGTGCGCTCCGGCGCGACGATCACCTCGGGGGCGGTGGCGGCATCAGTCATCACGGCCTCCCTGCTGCCATTTGCGGTTGGCGAGCGCGAAGTAGCTGAAGGCGGTGGCGGCGATCAGGAACGGGATCATCGCGACCGCGATCGCCGCCCCCTCGCCGAGCTGGCCGCCCGGGATGGCGCGCTGGTAGGCGAGCGTGGCCATGAGGTGGGTGGAGTTGACCGGCCCGCCGCGGGTGATGGCGTAGACGAGCTGGAAGTCGGTGAAGGTGAAGATGACCGAGAAGGTGAGCACGACCGCGAGGATCGGCATCAGCATCGGGAAGGTGACATGGCGGAAGCGCTGCCAGGGGGTGGCGCCGTCGAGCATCGCCGCCTCATAGAGCGAGGGCGAGATGGTCTGCAGGCCGGCGAGCAGGCAGATCGCGACGAACGGGATGCCGCGCCAGATGTTGGCGGCGATCAGGGACAGGCGCGCGTTCCAGGGCTCGCCCAGAAAGTCGATGTAGGTGGTGCGCCAGCCCAGCATGTCGACCAGGATGTAGGAGATGATCGAGAACTGCGGATCGTAGATCCACCAGAACGCGATCGCCGACAGCACGGTCGGCACGATCCAGGGCACCAGCAGCAGCGCCCGCAGGAGCGACTTGAACGGCAGGTTGTTGTTGAGCAGCAGCGCCAGCCACAGGCCGAGCGCGAACTTACCGACCGTGGCGACGACGGTGTAGAACAGCGTGTTGAACACCGACAGCCGGAATACCGGGTCGCCGAACAGCCAGAGATAGTTCTCGAGCCCGACGAAATGGCCCGGCCGGCCGATGGTGGCGTCGGTGAAGGCCAGCCAGACCCCGAGCCCGAGCGGATAGGTCAGGAACAGGATAAGGATACCGAGCGCCGGCAGCAGGCACAGGGTGATCAGGACCGGCTTGGAATCCAGGATCCGGGCGAGCCGGCCATGCTGCACGGAGCCGACGCCCATCCTCTCGGCCGTGACCGCCATCTCCGACTCCCCTCAGCCCGGTGGTGGAGCCGGCGCGCCGGCGGGATGCCGACGCGCCGAACCGCCTCAGGACCTGTAGTAACGCTTGGCGCGGCGTTCGGCTTCCGCGGCCGCCTCCTCGGGCGTCGCCTGGCCCGTGGCGACCGAGGCCACCATCTGCACCACGACGAAGTCCGCGGTCACCGCCGCCGACGCCTCGCCCACGCTGCCCTTATAGCCGTCCCAGATCGCATCCGAAAGGACATGCTGGTAGGGAGTGTGCTTGGGGTCGTCGGTCCAGACCGGCGCCTTGTCGTAGGCCTTGAGCGGATGGTTCCAGTAGCCGATCGAGGCGGTGAGCCAAGGCAGGTACTGCTCCTCCTCCATCATGAAGCGCAGATATTCCTTGGCCGCGTTCGGGTATTTGGAGTGGGTGAAGATCATCGGGTTGACGATCAGCGACCGCTCGGTCGGCTTGCCGGCCGGGCCGAACGGCATCCTGGCGTGATAGATGTCCTCGGCCATCGCCTTCATGGCCGGGTCCTCGGAGGTCTTGGCGGCGTAGTAGACCGAGATGCCGTTGCCGGTGGCCGCGATCTCGCCGGCGAGGAATGCCTTGTTGTTGCTCGGGTCGAGCCAGGAGGCGGCGCCGGGCACGAAGGTCGAGGCCAGCTCCTTGCCGTATTTCAGGGCCTCGATCGTCTCCTTGCTGTTGATCGTGACCTGATCGTTCTCGTCGGTCAGTGAGCCGCCGAAGGTCCACATCAGCCAGTGGCACCAGGAGTTGGCGTCGCCGGTGGCGTTGCCGAGCGCGAAGCCGATCGGGTGGCCATTGGCCTGCAGCTTCTTCGCCATGTCGAGGAAGCCGTCCAGGTCGGTCGGGATCGTCTCGAAGCCCGCCTCGTTGACCCAGGACTTGCGGTAGACGACGCGGTTGCCCGAGCCGCCGACCGGCATGGCGATCCACTTTCCGGTCGTCTGGCTCTTGCCGTACTTCTCGACGATCGGCCACCAGCCGCCGTACTTCTCACCGAGATAGTCGGCGAGCTCGGTCAGGTCGACGCACTGCGCCTCGAACTTGTGGGGATCGTCGGACCAGGCGAACACGATGTCCGGGCCGCTGCCAATCGCCGCCGCAGTCGCGGTCTTGGGCCGCAGATCCTCCCAGCTCTCGCTGGTCACCGTCACCTGCACGCCGGTCTGCTCGGTGAACTTCTTGCTGTTCTCGAGGAACACGGTCTCGTCCCCCTGGACGAACTTGGACGGCCGCAGCACGCGCAATGAGGCGCCGTCCTCGATCGGGAAGCTCGGCGGCGACACATCCTTGACGGCGATCTGCGCCCGCAAGGCCCCACTCGCCAGCATGGTGGTCCCGGCGAGCGCGCCCGCGCTGAGCTGGATGGCGTTGCGCCGTGTGAACAATGTCATAAGTACCCCCCTGATTTCCGGCACCGCGCGGCCCGGTGCGTGAGCGCGGGCATCCTGCAACACCGATCCCGACGGCGCAACCGATCGGGCCAGCTATCAACAGGCTGTGTCGATCGACGTGGCGTGGGGCGCCGCCACGTCGATTCTGGACGTTAGGGCTGGCCGTCGGCGCCATCCTGGCCTGCGCCCGACAGCGCATCGCCGCGGTCGTTCTTGCCCATGCCCGACTTGTCCTTGCCGCTCTGGCCTTTCTTGCCGCCGCCCTGCTTGCCGCCGGACTCGCCTTGTCGGTCCTTTCCGCCCTTGCCCTTGCCTTCGCCCTTACCCTTGCCTTTGTCCTTGCCGGGATGCCCAGGCCGGTCCTGATGGTGGCATTGCCCGCCACCCGGGTCGGTCGGACCGGCGCCATCGTCACCGCCCGGGTTGGTCGGGCCGCCATCCTCGCCACCCGAGGGCTCGCCGCCCCCAGGACCGTCGGTCGGCCCCGCCTCCGGCGTGCCCGGATCACCGCCGACCCCGGAACCGCCGTCACCCGCGGGCGCGGCGCCGCCACCGCCCGGTCCGACGGGGTCCGGTCCGACGGGGTCAGATCCAGGTGCGGGTCCCGGGCGTGATGCGGGTCGCTCGGCGACGCGCGTCGGCTCGGCCCGGCGCGCGATCCCTCCATTGGTATCCCCGGAACCGGCGCCGAGGCAGCCGCCATGGCGGAACGCACCTTCGTCGCACCGGCTGATCACCGTGCCCGGGGCGCAGGACGCGAGCAGGATGCAGCCAAATCCCGCCAGCAGTAACGATCTGATCATTTCGGCCCTCCGTCGTTCCAGCGCGCCGCGGAGGGTCGCTGGATTGGCGGGCGGACAACTATGATGAATAAACCGTTAATGGATCCGGCGATATGGTGAACGCATACTTAAAGACGTCCGGGCCGGCGCCGGGGAGGATCAGCGGATCAGGCTCGACGCCGCCGGCGCTCGGCGCGGTCAGGTTCGCCCGCGCTGGGCAGGATCACCGGTCCCAGCGTGGCCGAGATCTCGGCGATCGACGGTCGCGGGCCGCGTTCGGTCCCGTCGAGGGCCGCACGCATGGCCGCCACGTGCGCCGCCGTGGTGCCGCAGCAGCCGCCGATGACCCGCGCGCCGGAATCGCGCGCCAGACGCGCATACTCCGCCATGACCTCGGGGGTGCCGCTGTAGCAGATCTGGCCGTCGCGATATTCGGGGATGCCGCAATTGCCCTTGGCCACGAGAACCGCGTCGTCCCCGCCCGCGTCCGCCAAACCGAGCACGGCCGCCAGGAGCTGGCCCGGGCCGGTGCCGCAATTGGCCCCGAAGGCCGCGGGCGCGTGTGGCAGCCGCCGGAACAGCTCGACCGCGGCCTCGGGCGTGATGCCCATCATGGTGCGGCCGTTGGTGTCGAAGCTCAACGTCACCACCACCGGCAGCCCGGCCCCGGCCGCCCCCGCCACGGCCGCCTCGACCTCCTCGGCCGAGGACATGGTCTCGATCCACAGCAGGTCGACGCCGCCCTCGGCGAGCGCCCGCGCCTGCTCGGCGAAGGCCGCCGCCGCCTCGTCCATCGTCATCGCACCCAGCGGGGCGATCAGCTCGCCGGTCGGGCCCATGGAGCCGGCGACCAGCACCTCGCGGCCTGCTGCGTCGGCAACGTCGCGCGCGACCTGGGCGGCAGCGATATTGAGCTCGGCGACCCGGTCCTGCGCCTGATGCAGCTTGAGGCGGTGGCGGGTACCGCCGAAACTGTTGGTGAGGATGATGTCGGAGCCCGCCGCGACGAAGCCGTGATGCACCGCGGCCACCCGATCCGGATGCAGCACGTTCCAGAGCTCGGGACTGTCGCCGGTGGCGAGGCCGAGCCCGAACAGGCCGGTGCCCATACCGCCATCCGCGAGCAGCACGGGTCGCGCCGACAGCAGCGAAGATAGATCCGTCATCGTCAGACTGCGCTCACCCTGGCACGCCGGCGGGGACGACTGTCGGCGGCGCTTGTACGCCCGACCGCGCGGCGGCGCTCGCGCAGCCGCTGCAGGATCGCGAGGCGTTCATGCTCCCCGGCCACCGGCCAGCGGGCGATCTCGGAAGTCGTACGCAGACAGCCCTCGCACACCCGCCGTTCGAGATCCAGCCGGCATACGCCGATGCAAGGCGACGGTATCTCGATTCCCAGGCTCACGCTGCCGGTCCCACGCTGCAGGCAAAGTCCGGCCTAGACCAGCGGCCGTGCGGGCGAGAGCCGTACCGCGACGGGCGCTGTCGTCAAAGCGACAGGGCCGGGAACGTTGCGTCCCGATCGTGCATCGACCTCCCACAACCGAACGAGGCTCTCCAACCTGAGCGATCACAAATTGACGCTTCTGGTGGAGATTCGCTGTCTAATGCTCGACCATCAAGCGAACAACTGTTAGCTTGATCGGGCAGATGCATGGAACGGCGCCAACGCCGTCGCGCCGCCGAAGCAGGCGGAGAGCCAAAGAATCATGTGGGAGGAAGCGCCATGGTCGGTCGCAAGTCCTGGTTGCTGATGCTCGGCTTGGTGGCGGGCACGACCTGGGCGGGGTTGGCGGCTGCAGCCGATCCCGTCGCACGCGACATCGGGCCGTCCGCGGGTCTGAAGCCGAACGGCTCCGCCAATGTCAGCACCCAAGGGGAGACCCCGGTCTTCGACTACGACAAGGACGGCGATCCGGATCTGCTGCTGTCGACGCATGGCGGGTCGCCTTGGCCGCTGATGCGCAACAACGGCGATGGCACTTTCACGCAGGTCATGACCTTCCCTAAGACCGACCGCCATGGCTGCGTCGCCGTCGACATCGGCAGCACGGTCGGCAACGGCAAGCAGGATGGCCTGCCCGACATCTACTGCGTGACCGGGGCATGCGAGGGCAACTGCAAGAAGGAATACCCGAACCACCTCTACCTGCAGAAGCCGGATCACACCTTCGTCGAGGCCGGCAAGGCATGGGGTGTCGCCGACCCGCACGGGCGCGGTCGCGTGCCGCTCGTCCTGGATTATGACCGCGACGGCAAGAAGGACATCGTGGTCGTCAACGAGGGACCGTCGATCTTCCCCTCGCCTTCCCGCATGTTCCGCAACGTTCGCGGCAAATTCCGGGAGATCGCCGATCCGGCTATCAACCAGGAGACCTGGGCGATCTGCGGCAAGGTCGTCGATTTCGACAATGACGGCTGGAAGGACATCGTCCTGTGCACCGACAAGACAGCCGCGCTGCGCATGACGACCTATCGCAACAATCGGGGCAGGTTCCAGGACATCACGGCCTCGACTTCCTACAAAGGACTGCGAACCCGCGAGTTCGACTTCGCCGACATGAACGGGGACAAGAAGCCCGATCTGCTGATCGTCGAGGAGAAGCGCTTCTCGGTCTGGCTCAACGTCAACGGCCGTTATCCCGAGATGAGCTACAGCCGCTCCCTGAAGCTCGGCCGTGATCTGGCCGTGGGCGATGTCAATCTCGACGGCAAACTCGACGTCTATATCGGCGAAGGAAAGAACAGCGCTTATCCCGACATTCTTCTGATCAACAACGGCAATGGCAAAAGCTTCCACGTCAATGCGCACCCGTTGCCGCGGGTCACCAAGGGCGACACGGACGTCGTGACTGCGATCCCGAACTGGCGTGGCACCAAACGAGCGGCGTTTCTGGTCAGCAACGGCAAATGGGGCGCCTCCGGCCCTTATCAGCTGATCGTCTTCTCCGACCGCTGACATTCACTCCAGCGAGTCCTGCTCGACCTCGAGTCGTGTCAAAGAAACCAATGCGGGGAATCAGGCGTGAACCGAGCGCAAGCTTTGGCCGTCGCGGCGGCGCTTTTTCTCTTTTCTTTCGCCGACGCCGGCGCGGCCGATCCGTTCGCACGGGACATCGGGCCAGCCACGGGCTTGTTGCCGCACGGCCTGACCAACACCAGCACGCAGGGCGAGACGCCGGTCTTCGACTTTGACGGCGACGGTCTGCTGGACATGGTGCTGTCGACCCATGGCGGATCGAGCTGGCCGCTGATGCGCGGCAACGCCGGCGGCACTTTCACCGAGAGGTCCAACTTCGCGAAGACCGACCGTCACGGCTGCGCCGCCGCCGATCTGGGCAGCCCGACGGGCGACGGACTGCCCGACGGCTTGCCCGATCTCTACTGCGTCACGGGGGCGTGCAAGGGGAACTGCAAGAAGAACTACCCCAACCACCTCTACCTGCAGCAGAGCGACCACAGCTTCACCGAGACGGGCGCGGCCTGGGGCGTGGGCGACCCGCACGGTCGCGGCCGCGTACCACTGATCCTCGACTATGACCGCGATGGGCTGCCGGACATCGCCGTGATCAATGAGGGGCCGTCGATCTATCCGACGCCCAGTCGCCTCTATCGGAACGTCGGCGGCCGTTTCGAGGAGGTGCCGGATGCGGCCCTCAACCAGGAGACCTGGTCGATCTGCGGCAAGGCGGTCGACTATGACGGCGATGGCTGGACCGATCTCGTCCTGTGCACCGACAGGACCAGCGCGCTGCGCATGGTCACCTACCGGAACAATCAGGGCCGGTTCGAGGACGTCACGGCATCCACCGCCTACAAGGGTCTGCGCACCCGGGAGTTCGAGTTCGCCGACATGAACGGCGACGGCCGGCCCGACCTGCTGATCCTGGAGGAAAAACGATTCTCGGTCTGGCTCAATGTCGACGGCGCATTCCCGAAGCTGAGCTACAAGCGGGCGCTGAACCTGGGGCGCGATCTGGCAGTCGGCGACGTGAACCTCGATGGCAAGCCGGACGTCTATATCGGCCAGGGCAAGAACGCTTCCCTTGGCGACCTTCTGCTGATCAACAACGGCAACGGCAAAAGCTATCACGCGAATGCCAATCCGTTGCCCAAGGCGACACGTGGCGATACCGACGTCGTGACGGCGATACCGAACTGGGCAAACAGCGGGCGGGCGGCGTTCCTGATCAGCAACGGGAAATGGGGCGCCTCCGGCCCCTACCAGCTGATCGTTTTCTCCGACGGCTGAGCGCTCCCCCAGAACGCGCCGGGCATCGCCGAGCGCGGGATGATCGCACCGCGATGACTGACCACTGCCGCGGCCAGCCGATGCCCTGAGACGGCGGCGTCGGGGGGAGCAGCGCCGCGCAGCCGGGCCGCCAGATAGCCGGCGTTGAAGCTGTCGCCCGCCGCCGTGGTGTCGACCGGCTCAACCCGGAGCGGTGCCGGCACCTCCCGGATCGTGCCGCCCGCCGCGACCAGGCAGGGTCGATCGCCTCGCTTGAGGACGATCTCGCTCACGCCCGCGGCACCCATGCGTTCGATGGTCGCCTCGGGCGAAACGTCGCCGAACAGCGCGACCTCGTCGTCGAAGCTCGGCAGCGCGATGTCGGTCTCCCGCAACGCGGAGGTGAACGCCGCCCGGGCCTCCTCCAGCTCCGGCCAGCCGCGTGGCCGGTAGTTGTCGTCGAAAGCCACCTTGACGCCACGGCCCCGCAACTCTCCCAGCAGCCCGATCAGCCGGCTTCTCCCCTCGGCGTCGAACAGCGACAGCGTGACCCCGGAGAGATAGACCAGCGTGTGCCCGGCGAGATCGTCCGCGAGTTCGCCGGCACGGAGACGGATCAGGTCACGGGCCGGGGCGGCGCTGCGCCAATAGAGAAAGGTGCGCTCGCCGCGCGCGTCGGTCTCGATCAGATAGAGGCCGGGCAGCCGGCCCGGCAGCCGGCCGACCAGCCCGGTCCCGATCCCCTCGGCCTCCCAGCCCTCCACCATCTCCTGGCTCAGCCGGTCGTCGCCGAGCAGCGTGACGTAATCGGTGGGAATGCCGAGGCGGGCGAGGTAGAGCGCGCAGTTGAGCGTGTCGCCGCCGAAGCCACGGCCGTAGGAGCCGTCCGGCCGCCGGTGAAACTCGACCATGCACTCCCCGATCGAGGCGGCCCGCACGGTCTCCGTCCGGGCAATTGGGACCGACATCGGGCCTCCCTGATCCAGATCGGTGCGCCGATGTCGGCGCAATGCTAGACTATCCTTTTCACGGCCAATGCCACGGCCGAGAGATCAAGAGCACAGGGGATGAGCGCATGTCGACCAAGCCATTGGCTATCGTCTCCCGTCTCGTCATCGCAGCCGCGCTCGCCGGCCCACTCCCCGCGCAGGCCGGATCGCGGGCAGGTATCTATCTGAAGCCGCTCGGCAGCTACCGCGAGCAGTCCGCCACCCCCGGCGTCTGCCGCCGCAACATCGCCGAGACCGGCGGCTACGATCCTCTCAGAGCCCGTTTGAGAATGGGTTGCTGGTTCGGAGCGGCTGTGGTGGAAGCTCGGGATGTGGAGCCGAGAGAGCCGTGGCCGGATGGCCGAGATCGCGCGCAAGAGCAAGCGTTATCCCACCGAT
>JBFWWD010000033.1:0-31758 GCA_050246385.1 Geminicoccaceae bacterium | reverse complement strand
GGCGCATCCGCATCGAGACTCTCGGCGAGCGCCCCGCGGCCATTCCACTGGGCTCGGGCGAGGAGGTATTCCTGGATTAGGGGCCGGACCGCGTCGGGTCCGGCGCCACCTGCACCAGCAGCTTGCCGACGTTCCTTCCCTCCAGCAGCCCGATCAGGGCCTGAGGTGCGTTCTCCAGGCCCTCAACCACGTCCTCCTTGAACTTGAGCTTGCCGTCGTGGACCAGCGGGGTGCAGGTGCGGCGGAATTCGGGCTCGAGGGCGGCGAAGTCGTAGACCAACGTGCCTTCGACGCGCAGCCGCTTGGTCAGGATGGTGCGCCATAGCAGGGGCGAGCGGTCGGGGCTTTCGGGCAGGCTTGGCAGATTGTACCAGGCGACCGCGCCGATGACCGAGATGCGGGCGTGGAGGTTGAGCAGGGGCAGCAGCGACCAGAGCAGATCGCCGCCAACCAGCTCGATATAGACGTCGACCCCGTCCGGGCAGGCGGCTTTCAGCCTGCCGGCGAGGTCGGGCTCGCGGCGGTCGAGGCAGACGTCGAAGCCGAGCTCCTCGCTGACATAGCGGCACTTGTCGGGGCCGCCCGCGACGCCGACCACCCGGCAGCCGGCGATCCTGGCGAGCTGGCCGGCGATGGCACCGACCGCACCGCTTGCCGCGCCGACCACGACGGTCTCGCCCGGCTCGACCTTCGCGACCGCATGGACGCCGGCATAGGCCGTATGGCCCGGCATGCCGAGCACGCCGAGCGCCGTGCTGAGCGGCGCCTCCGCCGGATCGAGCCGGGTCAGCTTGTCCGCCGGGAGGGCGAACCGGTTCTGCCAGCCGCCATAGCCGCGCACGAACTCGCCGGCCGCTAAGCCGTCCGCCCGGCTCGCCTCGACCTGGCCGACGCACTCGCCGGGCATCGGCTCGCCGAGCTGCGTCGGCGGCACGTAGGAGGGCGCATCGTTCATCCGGCCGCGCATGTAGGGATCCAGCGAAAGCCAGATCGTGCGGACCAGAACCTCGCCCGACCGGAGCGGCGGGAGCGATGTCTCGTCGAGCCGGAAATCCTCGGGCACCGGCGGGCCGTTCGGACGCCGGACCAGCAGGACGCGGCGGCTGGAAGTCTGGGTCTCGGACATGGCGTGAGCTCCCGTGCGCGCCCCGTCGCTGCGGCGCTAGGTCTCGCGGAGATAGTGGTCGGCGTACCGTTCGCGCAACGCGGTCTTGAGCAGCTTGCCGGTGGCGGTGTGGGGCAGCTCGCCGACAATTAGTGCCGTGTCCGGTATCGACCAGGGCGCGACGCGACCCTGGTACCATTCCAGCAACGCCTCGACATGGGGCTCTCGGCCCGCCCTCGGCACCACCAGAAGCAGCGGCCGCTCGTCCCAGCGCGGATGCCTGGCCGCGATCACGGCGGCCTCGGCCACGTCGGGATGGCTCATCGCGATATTCTCGAGCTCGATCGAGCTGATCCACTCGCCGCCGGACTTGATCAGGTCCTTCGCCCGGTCGGTGATCTGGATGTAGGCGTCCGCATCGATCGTGGCGATGTCGCCGGTATGGAACCATCCGTCCGCGTCGACGGCGTCCTGCTCCGCCCGATAGTAGCTCCGGCACACCCGCGGGCCGCGGACCAGCAGCTCGCCGGCCGTGGTGCCGTCCCAGGGCAGGTCGCGGCCATTCGGGTCGACGATGCGAAGATCGGTCCCGAACAGCGCGCGGCCCTGCTTGAGGCGGACGGCGGCAGCCGGACCGTCCGATCCCGCGACGGGCGGCTTGGGGCCGTTGTAGGCGCCGGCGGACATCGTCTCGGTCATGCCCCAGCCTTGGGCGACCTCGATGCCGTAATCCTCGTGCAGCGCTTCGAGCAGTGCCTGCGGGCAGGCAGAGCCACCGACGCAGATCCGCTCCAGGCCGTCGACGCGGCCGCCCGACGCGCGCAGGTGCTGGACGAGGTCGAGCCAGACCGTCGGGACCGCGGCGGCGAAGGTGACGCGCTCGCTCTCGATCAGCTCGTGGAGACTGGCGCCGTCGGTCCTGGCGCCGGCGAGGACCAGCCCGGCACCGACCATGGTCGCGGCGTAGGGAAGGCACCAGCCGTTGACGTGGAACATGGCCACGACCGGCAGCACCCGATCGACGGCACGCAGGCCGAACACGTCCGGCAGGCTGCACGCCAGGGACTGCAGCACCGTCGAGCGGTGACTGTAGAGGACACCCTTGGGGTGGCCGGTGGTGCCCGAGGTGTAGCACAGGCCGGATGCGCGATTCTCGTCCAGCTCGGGCCAGGCGAAGCCGTCCTGCACCGTATCAAGCAGCTCCTCATAAGCATGAAGAGCGATCCCGTCCGGCAGACTTGCCGCCGGCAGGTGCGCTCGGTCGGTCAGCACCACGATCGTCTCGGGAAAGCGCCGCAGTCGGCCGGCCACCCGTTCGACCATTGGAACGAGGTCCGGCTCGGCCACCAGCACGCGATCCTCCGCGTCCTCGATGATGTAGGCAATCTGGTCCTCGTACAGTCGCGGATTGATCGTGTGCAGGATGGCTCCCATACCCGGAACCGCGAAATAGAGCTCAAGGTGGCGATAGCCGTTCCATGCCAGCGTGCCGACGCGGTCCCCGGGTTGAACGCCCAGCCACCCCAGCGCCGCTGCCAGCCGGCGCGCCCGGCGCTCCGCGTGCCGGTAGGTGTAGCGATGGCGCCCGCCCTCACGCATGTTGCTGATGATCGGCGCGTCGCCGTGGTGGCGCGCGGCGAACTGGAGCAGGGAGGAGATCATCAGCGGCTGCTGCTGCATCAGGCCGAGCATCGCAGGTCTCCGCGGCGGTATTGCCCCAGCGAAACCGATCGAGGTTCCGCTTTCGCGCTCCGAATGGCAAGGGTGGTGGGCCATTGCCCGGCGCCTCGGCCCTTCCGTCCGCGCGGGCGGCGCGGCATGCTCCCCGGCCGCACCGGGAGAGGATCATGGAGCAGACGTGGCGCTGGTTCGAGCCGGATGATCCGGTCACGCTCGAACAGGCGAAGCAGGCCGGCGCCACCGCCATCGTGACCGCGCTGCATCACCGTCAGGGCGGCACGGACATGAGGGGCGTGATCGGTACCTTGCTGGCCGAGGAGGCGCGGCGCGGGGCCGAGATCCCGATGCGGCCGGATCACGGCCATCTGCTGGCCGACGACATCGGCAAGCGCACCAATCCGGGATATTCGCTGATCGGCCGGCTGAAGGGGCTGGCGGAGCTACGCGGCGTGATGCGAACGCTGCACCGCCTCGGCAATCCCACCCCCCTGGTGGCGGGGTGAGCGCGCAGAACCTTCCGTCGACCTCGGCAGCGGCGACCGCCGAGACCAGCTGGGCGGTGTTCCGGCACCGCGACTTCGCCTGCTACTGCAGCTCGCGCTTCGTCTCGGCGCTGGCCATCCAGATGCAGAACGTCGCGGTGGGCTGGCGGGTCTACGACCTCACCGGCGATCCCTTGGCGCTGGGCCTGGTCGGTCTCGCCGGCTTCCTGCCCGCGATCTGCCTGGCCCTGGTCACCGGCCACGTCGCCGACCGGTTCGACCGCCGCACGGTGCTTCTGGCATGCTACTCGATGACGACCTTGACCGCTCTCGGCCTGCTCACCCATGCGCTGCTGGGCAGCACGACCGTATGGCCGATCTATCTGCTCACCCTGGCCTACGGCTCGGCGCGGGCCTTCGCCAATCCGGCGGGGCAGGCACTGCTGCCCAATCTCGTGCCGATCGCACAGTTCAAGAACGCCGTGGCCTGGAATGCCTCCGCCTGGCAGACCGCGACCATCATCGGTCCGGCCATGGGGGGCATCCTCTACGCCGTCGGGGAACCGGTGGTCTTCGGCAGTGCCGTCGTGGCCTTCGCGGTCACTGCGCTGCTGGTCTCCGTCATAGCGCACCGTGGCTCTGCCGGCGGACGCGAGAAAGTGAGCTGGGCCAGCCTGCTCGCCGGCATCATGTTCATCCGCTCGCGACCGGCGGTGCTGGGTGCCATCTCGCTCGACCTGTTTGCGGTCCTGCTCGGCGGGGCCACGGCACTGCTGCCGATCTATGCCCGCGATATCCTTCAGGTCGGTCCGTTCGGTCTGGGTCTGCTGCGCAGCATGCCGGCGGCGGGCGCGGTGGTCATGGCGCTGTACCTGGCGCACCGGCCTTTGGAGCGGCATGTCGGCCGACGGATGCTGATCGCGGTCGCGATCTTCGGCCTCGCCACCATCGTCTTCGGCCTGTCCGAGAACCTCTACCTCTCGCTCGCCTGCCTGTTCGTGCTCGGCCTCACCGACATGATCAGCGTCTATGTCCGCCAGACGTTGGTCCAGCTCGAGACGCCCGACGCCATGCGCGGCCGCGTCGCCGCTGTGAATGCGGTGTTCATCGGCGCCTCGAACGAACTCGGCGAGTTCGAATCGGGCGTCCTCGCCGCCGTCGTCGGCCCGGTAGCGGCGGTTGTCTTGGGAGGCGGCGGAACGATCGCCGTGGCGGGGCTCTGGGCGCGCTGGTTCCCCGCTCTGCGCGACCGCGACCGACTGGCCTCGTGACGAGCGCTGCAGCGCCCCGCGTCAACCTGGCACCTGCGAGCTGCCTCGACGCCTTCGAGCTGATCCACGGCCACCTGGAGAGCCGCGAGCATCACCACCCCTGGGCGGCGCCGTTCACGGACCAGGCGGGATTCGATGTCTGGTTCGGTCGCATCCTGACCGGTCCACATCTCGCGCTGGTGGCGCGCTCGCTCGAGGCGGGGAGGTGGTCGGCGTCGTCAATCTGAGCCAGATCATGTTCACGCCCTTCGCCCGCGGCGCCTTCCTCGCCTGTCACGGCATGGCGGCCCTGGCTGGGCGTGGGCTGATGACCGAGGCTGTACGCCTCGCCATCACCTATGCCTTCGGCCCGTTGGGCTTGCACCGGCTGGAAGCCAACATCCAGCCGGCCAACTTGCGCTCGATCGCGCTGGTCAGGCGGCTCGGCTTTCACCACGAGGGATTCTCGCCGCGCTGTCTGCACATCGATGGCGCCTGGCGCGACCATGAGCGCTGGGCCTTGCTCGCGGACGAAGCTTGAGCGAGGCTCTCGGCCTGGATCGGCTGAACCTTGATGGCGGCGGCCGGCCGTTCTATCCCTATCCCGCGAATAGAGAAAACGAGGGAGAGTGCGATGGCGACCTGGCGCCCTGACCCGTCATTCTATCCTTCGCCGCGGACGGCGATGGCGGCGCCGGCGGAGAAGCTGGCCTACGTCGTGGCGTTCGATCCTTCACGCCAGAAGCCGGACGCGCTGAGCGTCGTCGACACCGATCCAGTGTCCTCGAGCTATGGCAAGATCGTCGGCTCGGTCGCCATGCCCAACACGGGCGACGAGCTGCACCATTTCGGCTGGAACGCCTGCAGTTCCTGCCTATGCCCGAACGCGCCGCATCCGCATGTCGAGCGGCGCTACCTGGTCGTGCCGGGCCTGCGCTCCTCGCGCATCCACATCATCGACACCAAGCCCGACCCGAAGAACCCGAAGATCGTCAGGGTGATCGAGGCCGAGGAGCTCGCCGAGAAGGCGGGCTACAGCCGGCCGCACACGATCCATTGCGGGCCGGAGGGCATCTATGTCAGCGCTCTCGGCAATGCCGAGGGCAAGGGGCCCGGCGGCGTGTTCCTGATGGACCATCAGAGCTTCGACGTGCTCGGCCAATGGGAGATCGACCGCGGCCCCCAGGAGCTGGCCTACGACTTCTGGTGGCATCTCGGCCACGACACCATGGTGTCGAGCGAGTGGGGCCTGCCCGAGACATTCGAGAACGGGTTGGTGCCCGAGGTGCTGCTCGCCGGCAAGTATGGCCGCCACCTGCACTTCTGGGACCTGCACAAGCGCAAGCACCAGCAGGCGATCGACCTCGGGCCGGAGTATCAGCTCGTCTTCGAGCTGCGCCCGGCACACGACCCGACCAAGGCCTACGGCTTCGTCGGCTGCGTGATCAGCCTGAAGGATCTCTCCGCGTCCATCTGGACCTGGTACCGCGACGGTGATGGCTGGGCGGCCAAGAAGATCATCGACATCCCGGCCGAGCCCGCCGACCCCGACCAGCTGCCGCCGCTGCTCAAGGGCTTCAAGGCGGTGCCGCCCCTGGTCACGGACATCGACCTCTCGATGGACGACCGGTTCCTCTACGTGTCCTGCTGGGGCACGGGCAACATGCTGCAGTACGACGTGTCCGACCCGTTCGCGCCGGTGCTGAAGGGCAAGGTGCGGATCGGCGGCGTCGTCGCCCGTGCCGCCCACCCCGCGGCACCCGGCAAGCCGCTCAATGGCGGGCCGCAGATGGTCGAGATCAGCCGCGACGGCAAACGGGTCTACTTCACCAACTCGCTCTACGGAGCGATCGACACCCAGTTCTACCCTGAGGGCCTGGACGGCTGGATGGTGAAGCTGGACGTCGGTCCCGACGGCGGGATCTCGTTCGACGAGAAGTTCTTCCTCGACTGGCCCGAAGGCCACCTGCCGCATCAGGTCCGGCTCGAGGGCGGCGACTGCTCGTCGGATTCCTACTGCTATCCTTGAGCCTTGACTGAGCCCGGCGGCGCCTGGCCCTGGCTGGCGCTGGCCGGGCTCGGCGCCTTTCACGGCCTGAACCCGGCCATGGGCTGGCTGTTCGCGGTGGCGCTCGGCCTGCACCGCGGTGGGCTGCGCACGGTGCTGCTGGCGCTGGCGCCGATCGCGCTCGGCCACACCGCGGCCGTGCTCGCGGTCGTGCTGCTCGTGCAGGCGTCCGGCCTCGTGGTCGACCCCGCTGCCGTGCGCCGGATCGCGGGTGTCGTCCTGCTCGGCTGGGCGGTCTGGCATACCCTCTACGGCCACCGCCACCGGGTTCGTTTCGGCATGACGACCGGGATGCTGGGCCTGGCCGCGTGGTCGTTCCTGATGGCCACGGCGCATGGTGCCGGCCTGATGCTGATCCCGCTGCTGGCCCCGGTCGGCGCCATCTGCGGCCCCGGCGACATCGCCGGCCCGCTCGGCCGCTCGATCGCGGCGGTGGCGCTGCACAGCCTGGTCATGCTCGGCATGACCGGGGCGATCGCCGTGCTGGTCTACGAGTGGGTCGGCGTCGGCATCCTGCGCAAGGGCTGGGTCAATCTCGACCTGCTCTGGACGGCGGCCCTGGTGCTGGTCGGGGTCTGGCTGCTGCTCTGAGCCGGGCCGGCGCAGGTAGCCCGACTCACGCGCGGGCAGTGCCGGCTGATCATGGGCGAACCGGCCAAGTATCCTGCCAGACCTTGTCCCTTCACGGGATCGGTGGCGCCCCCGTGAGGGCGCTGGACGGGTGGAGAACGGGCCGGTAGCCGGCCCGCAGTGCCGCGAGCGTCGATGGCGGAGTGAGCAGAGCATCCACGACCGGAGAGGCCGTGGGCAGGTAGCCGGCCGGCGTCCATCGCAGGAGACGCCCGCCGACGCTGACCAATGCCTCGCCGGCCGCGGCGACCGCCGCGCCGTCCGGCAGTTCGCCGATGGGCATGGTGAGGGGATGCAGGCGCTTTTGGCGCTCCCGCAAGCGCTCCCGATGCAGAGCGGCATCCATGGTCGCTGCGGAAGGCGTGGCCGCGCCGTTGCCCACGACCCAGGCGGCGCGAAACCGCTCGGCCGCCTCCCGGCGGCAGAAGAAGCAGGGTCGGTGGCCGGCGGCGAGCGCGGTCGCCTCGTCGAGGAAGAACAGCTCCGTCCAGCTTCGCCGGGCCATGACGTCGCGACGGACGCCCTGGAAATCGCAGGTGCAGACGAGCCAGGCTTTCGTCGCCCAGCGCTTCGTCAGCAGCGTGCGCGTCGCCGGATCGTGGATGATCCCGCGATTTCCGGTGAGCAGGCCACGTTCCGGCGTCGCGATGATGTCACCGAACGGCGTGACGCGGTTCTGCAGCGGCATCGCATCGTCCTCTCCGCCCGATCAGCGCCATGTCGGCCGCGTGGACCGGTCGCCACGGGGCGGGTCGACAACCCGCGCGATCTCGCTGCGCCGCAGGCCGAGGTCGGCGAGCAGCCGATCGTCCATCACCGCGAGCCGCTCCATGTCCTCGCGTCGCCGGCCACGGCGGGCAAGCGGCTCCAGCACGGTGTCGCGGATCAGCTGCACCAGGCGCAAGATGCCGCGGCTGATCGACTCCGCGATGGCCAGGCCCAGGGCGTAGCGGCTGGCCACGACGGCCGTGCGGTTCTCGCTGGCGTTGGGTGCGGGCGTGGTCGGGTGCGACCGACCGGGCCGCGAACGCGCCACGGTTCGCCCGGCACCGGTCCGCAGCCGCCTGCTCCCTGCGATTGCCTCGGGCTGCACCAGACGCGCTTCGGCGATGCGCATCCAGGGATCGCGCGGCAGGCCGCGTGCTCCGACGTGATGATTCTGAATCCTGTGTTGTGATCTCATTGTCCCTCTCTTTATCGAGAACTTTGATTTGAGATAATTATGACAAACTATCGCTAATATTGCAATATTGTTTGTTTTCCTCAATATCAGAAAACAAACCCAAGAAATCCGCTTTTGATTTTCTTTTCCTTCTGACGGCAGCAGGCGTTATTTGATCGGATCGTTCGTCGACGTCCCCTTCTCCTGATGGGTGTGGGAATTCGCGCTCTGCCTTATGGCCGCGAGCGCCAGCCCGACCGCGTCCGAGCCCGGCTCATCCGGGTAGACGGCATAGGCGGGCAGGCGGAACTCCGGCGCGTGCGGCCTGCGGTGGAGGCGGCCATCCTGGCAATGCGCCGCGGTGAGACGCGACGGAAAGTAGCCCGAGCCACCTTCGCGCAGGATGTGCTGCAACCCGAGCCAACCGTTGTTGGTCACCAGGCCCGCGCCGGCATAGTCCGGAAAATGTACACTGTGCTGGGCATAGAATTCGGCGCCCCAGTCGATGAAGACATACTTCTCGCCCGACTGCGGCCCGCCATGCTCGTGGGTCGACACCAGGACCAGTCGCTCCTCCAGGAGCCGCTCGACGGTCAGCCCCGGCCGGCTCTGCGGCGTATACATGACGCCGATGTCGATCCGCCCTTCGACCAGCCCGTGCATGAGCTCCTCCTCGAAGCCGACCTCGGCGCGTACCGAGATGTCGGGCGCCAGCTCGCGCATCCGCGGCAGCCACTCGAGCAGCAACCCGTCCCACAGGCCGAGCCGGCCACCGACCGTCAGCGTCCCCCGGTAGCCGGCGGCGATCCCGACATCCTGGCGCGCCCGCTCCACCGCACGCACCAGGATGGCTGCGTGCCGTTCGAACTGCCTGCCCGCCGCGGTGAGCCGGGTGCCGGCCTTGTTGCGCACGAACAGGCTGCAGCCGAGCTGCGCCTCGAGGGCGTGGATCCGTGCGCTCACGGTCGACTGGGTGACGTGCAGCCGCTCGGCGGCCCCGATGAAATTGCCGGCGGCGACGACGGTCAGAAAGGTGCGCGCGAGCTCGGTCTCCATCTCCGGTCCTCGATTATATCGGACTTATCGATATTAATAGCCGATATATTTCGTTTGCCAAATATGATTGTCGCGCCAATCTGAGGAGATCAAGGAGTGGCGGTGGTCTATCCGGGCGAGGAGGGCTCGATGAGCGAGAGCATGTATCCGCAAGCGACCAAGGCCTTGGCCCAGAGACGCAGCGATCTGGCGCCCGGGATCGAGGCCGCGTTCCGGCAGTTCAGCCAGGCCGTCTTCCAGGACGGCGCCTTGCCCGGCAAGACCAAGCAGCTGATCGCGGTCGCGGTGGCGCACGTCACCCAGTGCCCCTACTGCATCAAGGGGCATACCAAGGCCGCGCTCCGCGAGGGGGCGACGGCCGAAGAGCTGATGGAGGCGATCTGGGTCGCCGCGGAGATGCGTGCGGGCGGCGCCTATGCGCACTCGGCCCTGGCCCTGGAGACGATTGACGAGGTGAGCCGACGGTAAGGGGCGGTGATGCGCGGTCCCGAGGCTCACGACGGCCGACAGGCCCGGCCCGCGGCGCCGGGTTCGAGGCGGCTGACCTTCCAGATCGAGCCGGCGCCGCCGTTTCGCCTCGACCTCACGGTCTGGGCGCTGCGGCGGCGGGCGGCCAACGCCGTCGACCGCTGGGACGGCACGACCCATCGCCGGGTTCTGGTCGTGAACGGCCAGCCGCTCGGCATCGAGGTCGAGCAGGTCGCGCCACCCGAGCGCCCCGTGCTGCAGGTTGCGGTGAGTGGTGCTAATCTCCCCCCGGGCACCAGACCCGCGGTGCTGTCGGCGCTCACCCGAATGCTCGGCTGCGATCGCTGCCTGACCGAATTCTACCGCCTAGCCGACGGTGATCCCCTCCTTGGCCCGTTGGCCCGGCGCTACCGCGGCCTGAAGCCCCCGCGCTACCCGACGCTGTTCGAGGCGCTGGTCAACGCGTTCGCCTGCCAGCAGGTGACGCTCAGCCTCGGCATCCTGTTGCTCAACCGCCTGGCGGAGGCCTGTGCAACCGGGTTCGACGGTGTCAACGGTCGAGCGTTCGCGTTCCCCGGCCCGGCCGATCTCGCCGCGCGCGCGCCGGACGAGCTGCGCACGCTGGGATTCAGCCGGCAGAAGGCGCTGGCGATCAACGAGCTCGCGTGCGCCATGGCCCTGCACCGCCTCGATGCCGGCGAGCTGGAGTTCCAGGACGATCCGACGGTGGTGGCGCGGCTGCGCCAACTGCGCGGCGTGGGCCGCTGGACCGCCGAGTACGTGCTGCTACGTGGCCTCGGGCGCCTGCACGTATTCCCGGGTGACGACGTCGGTGCCCGCAACAATCTGCAGCGATGGCTCGGGCTGCTGGAACCGCTCGACTATGACGGGGTGCGGCGGGCGTTGGCGCAGTGGGCACCCTTCCAGGGCCTCGTCTATCTCCACCTCCTGCTCAGCAGCCTGCAGCTCGAATCCGAGAGCCATCCAGGACCTGTGCCCCGCACGCGGCGGCTCGGACCCGGCATGCTGCGGTGAGTGCACGGCCCCGAACCGGAGTGACGTCATGGCGATCGATGTGAAGCGCGCCTACGAGGCACGGGCGAAGAGCGATGGCTGTCGTATCCTGGTCGACCGGATCTGGCCACGAGGCCTCACCAAGGACGACCTCCGGGTCGATGCCTGGTTCAAGGATCTGGCGCCGAGCACCGCCCTCAGGAAATGGTTCGGGCACGACCCGAAGAAATGGGACGAGTTCAGGCAGCGCTATGCGGAGGAGCTCGAGCAGCGTTCGGGCGCGCTCGCGGAGCTGATCGCGCGAGTCGAGGCCGGCCACGTCACCCTGGTCTTCGGCGCCAAGGACAGCGAGCACAACAACGCCGTCGCGCTCAAGCAGCAGCTGGAGCGCCGGCTGGCGCGCTGACGCCGCCGGAGCGTCCGGAAACCATGCCGGAAGAGGCTTTGCTGAAGGAGGGTCGGATCATGAGTGAGGCACAGTCGCAACCGAGTGGGCCCGATCTCGCCCAGGGTGTCGCCTCTGCGCAGCTCGCGGATGGCGCCATGCTGCTCGGGCATGTCGGCGACGAGGCGGTGCTGCTGGCGCGGCGCGGCCAGGAGGTGTTCGCGATCGGCGCCACCTGCACGCACTATAGCGGGCCGCTGGCCGAGGGGCTCCTCGTCGACGACACCGTCCGCTGTCCCTGGCACCACGCCTGCTTCAGCCTGCGCACCGGCGAGGCGTTGCGGGCGCCGGCGCTCGACCCGGTCCCTTGCTGGCGCGTCGAGCGGCAGGGCGACAGGATCTTCGTTCGCGGCAAGGCCGCAGCCGCGCCGAAGCCGGCGCCGAATGCCGACGTGCCGGGATCGATCGTCATCCTGGGCGGCGGGGCTGCGGGCAACAGCGCCGCCGAGATGCTGCGCCGGGAGGGCTATGTCGGCGGCATCACGATGCTGAGCGCCGATTCGTCGTTACCCTGCGACCGGCCGAACCTGTCGAAGGACTATCTGGCCGGCACAGCGGCCGAAGAGTGGATCCCGCTCCGCTCGCCGGAATTCTACCGGGAGCATGCCATCGAGCTGCGCCTCGGCGCGCGCGCCAGGGCGATCGACACGGCGCGGCACGAGGTCGAGCTCGAGGACGGCAGCCGCCAGCCCTACGGCGCGCTCCTCATCGCGACCGGCGCCGAGCCGGTGCGGCTCGACGTGCCCGGCGCCGAGCTGCCGCACGTCCACTATCTGCGCTCGCTCGCCGACAGCCGTGCCATCATCAAGGCGGCGGAGACGGCGCGGCGCGCCGTCGTCATCGGTGCCAGCTTCATCGGGCTGGAGGTCGCGGCCTCGCTTCGTGCCCGGAACCTCGAGGTGCATGTCGTGGCGCCCGATTCCATTCCCATGGAGCGCGTCCTGGGGCGTGAGATCGGCGGCCTCGTCCGCGCGATCCACGAGGAGCACGGCGTTCGCTTCCACCTCGGCACGACGGCGATCTCGATCGGCGAAGGCAATGTGGCGCTGAAGAACGGCGAGACCTTGGCGGCGGACCTGGTGGTCGTCGGCATCGGCGTCAGGCCGGCGCTCGGCCTTGCCGAGCAGGCCGGGCTGACGATCGATCGCGGCGTCGCCGTCGACGAGCATCTCGCGACCAGCGTCCCCGGCATCTTCGCTGCCGGCGACCTGGCACGCTGGCCCGACCCGCACACCGGCGAGCGGATCCGCGTCGAGCACTGGGTGGTCGCGGAGCGCCAGGGGCAGACCGCGGCGCGCAACATGCTGGGCCGACGCGAGCCGTTCGACGCCGTGCCGTTCTTCTGGAGCATGCACTACGACGTCTCGATCCTCTATGTCGGCCATGCCGCGAAGTGGGACGAAACCGAGATCGAGGGGCGGGTCGAGGCCAGGGATTGCCGGGTGACCTATCGCCGCGCCGGCCGGACGCTCGCCGTCGCCACCATCGGGCGCGATGTCGAGAGCCTGCGCGCCGAGGTCGAGCTCGAGAGGCACTCGGCCGACGGCGAGACGCGGCCCTCCTGATCGAGGAGGTCACCAAGCAGGTGAGCAGGATGCAGGCGCTTGCGTGCGGCTTGAAGGCGTTTGGCGCTTCAGCGGCGGCGTACGCTCGGGAGTGAACCTCCTGAGTGAGACAGTTAGCAGATGGCGTCCTCGGGGCGGAGGACTGGATGAGGGTCGGCAGGCAGCGGGACAGCCGCTGATCCCATTTTCGGTTCGGTACGGCGAGCGGGCCTCTCGGTTGACAGACAGACTACCGACGAGCAGCGTCGCGTCTGCCGACAAGGCCCGTTCGGGATGCCGCCGAGCCCGCGGGCAGCGCCGGCCCGGCAAACGAGCTCGATCGCCGATCGACAGGGAGGAGGCCCGAGGATGGCCAAGAGGCCGAGAGCCCAGCGACCCGGCGCTCGGGCCGCCAATGTGAGCCGACCCGCCGGTCTCACCGCCAATGCCGGCGGCGGTGGTGCATTGGCGCGCGCAAGCGCCGGGCCCGTCGGGCCTGCCGGCGTCGGCCGCGAGGAGGGGCCGCTCGTCCGAATCGCGCTGCGCTTCACGAGCTGGGCCGAGCGCTGGTTCCCCGATGCCTTCATCTTCGTCGCGATCGCGGTGATCGTCGTGGCTGCCGGGGCGCTGGCCAACGGTGCCCCCGTGGCAGCGGTCACGAAGGCGTTCGGCGACGGGTTCTGGACCCTGATCCCCTTCACCATGCAGATGGCGTTCGTCACCATCGGCGGCTACGTCGTCGCGACCTCGCCGCCCGTGCAGAAGCTCATCGACCGGTTTGCCCTGATCCCCAAGACCGGGCGCGGTGCCGTCGGCTTCATAGCCGTCGTGAGCATGCTCGCCTCCCTGCTCAGCTGGGGGCTCAGCCTGATCTTCGGCGGGCTCCTGGCCCGCGCCATCGCCCGGCGGACGGACCTGCGCATGGACTATCGTGCCGCAGGTGCCGCCGCCTATCTCGGCCTGGGTGCCACCTGGGCGCTGGGCCTGAGCTCGTCGGCGGCCCAGCTCCAGGCCAATCCCGCGAGCCTGCCTCCGACGCTGCTGCCGATCACCGGGGTGATCCCGTTCACCGAGACGATCTTCCTCTGGCAGTCCATGGTCGTGGCGTTGGTGCTGATCGTAGTCTCGGCCGTGATCGCGGTCTGGTCCGCACCATCCGACGCGGGCGCGGTGACCGCGCGCGACCTCGCCGTCGACCTCACCCGACGCCAGGAGGATCTGGCACCGCGCCAGCAGCCGGGCGAGTGGCTCGAGCACGCGCCGCTGCTGACGATCCTGCTCGCTGTGCTGGCGCTCGGCTGGCTGGTGCAGGAGTTCGCCCGCCAGAGTGCCATCGTCGCGATCTCGAACCTGAACACCTACAACTTCCTGTTCCTGATGGCCGGCCTGCTGCTGCACTGGCGGCCCAAGCGCTTCCTCAATGCCGTCGCCAGGTCGGTGCCAGCGACGACCGGCGTGCTGATCCAGTTCCCGTTCTACGCCGCCATCAGCTACATCCTCACCACCGCCGCGAACCCCGCCGGCGAAACGCTCTCGCACGTGGTCGCCGACGCCTTCGTGAGCCTGAACACGCAAGGCACCTTCCCGCTCGCCATGGGCGTGTACTCGGCGGTGCTGGGCTTCTTCATCCCGTCCGGTGGCGGCAAGTGGCTGCTCGAGGCGCCATACGTCATGCAGGCCGCCAACGAGCTCCAGGTGCATCTCGGCTGGGCGGTCCAGGTCTACAACGCTGCCGAGGCGCTGCCGAACCTGATCAACCCGTTTTGGATGCTGCCGCTGCTCGGCATCCTGGGCATCCGCGCGCGCGACATCGTCGGCTTCACCTTCCTGCAGCTCGTCGTGCATCTGCCGGTGGTGCTGTTCCTGCTCTGGTTCCTCGCCAGGACCCTGACCTACGTGCCGCCCGTGGTCCCGGGCTGATCGGGCAGCGCGAGCCGGCCTCCACGGCAGCCTCGCCCCCCTTGGCGCGGGGATCCGGCGCGCCCGCGCGGCGGCTTGTGAGGGGGAGCAGCGGAACCTGTCCCGACCCCGTTTTCGTTCGTCGGGTGTTGGCCGCCGGGCTGAGCGAGGCGTGAGCGGAACCGTTACGGTCACGAGGGGATTGCTTCGTGACAGATCGATGGCTGCGCCGCAAAAGGCAGGCGGGATCGGGGGGAAGCGGGATTGGGAGTCATGGCCGCCGGTGGGACGGAAAGGAATGTCGCGTCGCTGGACCGCGCGGTTCACAAAATGATCTGGATGCTCCTGGCTACAGATCTCGCCCTGATAACCGTCTTTCTCACCCTCTCTCTGTCGGGATACAGCGTCGAGGTTCTGGCGATCGGTCTCGAGCGCAGTATTCCGAACTGGTACTCTGCGGCGAAGCTCCTGATCCTGGCGCAATTGCTGGCGTTCGTCGCCTGGCAGGTGTCGGCCGACACTTGGCGTGAGACCTTGGTTCTTCTGGCACCGGCGCTACTGTTCATGTTCATGTCAGTCGAGGAGGTCGCCGCTGTGCGCGACCGCTTCGAGCGCGCCCTGGTTCCGGCAGACCGAGCGGACGTGGCGCCCTTGCTGGCGCATGCGGGAAATCTGCTTTCCGGCTTCGTGCTCGTCGTGACCCTGGCCGCGATCGCGAAGGCCTATGCGCGAATTGTCGGGCCCTCGAATGCGAGCGCGGCCAAGGCCGTCGCGGGCGTGGCGATTTTCCTGCTCGGTGCGGTCGGTGTCGAGCTGGTTTTCGACGAGCCCGGCCGGCAGGCACCGCGGATCTGGCCTGCCGCCGCGGAGGAAGGTGCGGAGCTTGTCGGAGTGACCATTCTGATCTGGGCCGCGGCTGAGGTCGCGACGCCCCACCTGCGGGCCATGCTGCGCGGCTCGGCCATCCGGTCGGGCTGACGGGAGCCCAGCCGTCGCCGCAGCCCGGCGAAGCCCGCTCAGGTTCGCGCGTGGGCGGCAGGATAGACGATCGTTCCGTCCGATCGGACGACCGCCTCGGCGGTCAGACGGGCCGACTCCAGGTGGCCCGGCCGCATGATGTGGAACACCTCCTCCCCGGCGGCGAGAAGATAGTCGGCGACGATGCGGCGGTGACATCGCCACCACAGGGCCTCCGCGCACATGACCGCGCAGCGGCGCTCGTGCCCCACGTCGCGCAGATGGGCGAGGCCGGCCCGGAATGGCGGGGTGAGCGCATAGTCGGCGTAGGCATGAAAGCTCGCATTCGCCCAGAAGCCGTTGGTGTCCGCAGGCACGGTTCTCGACCTGCCACGCAGTCCCCCGAGCGCCGCCATGTGCTCGTAGCGGATGGCGAAGGCCGTCAGCGCGCCGGGCAGCGTGTCCTGGTTGAACTGTGGATTGGCTCTCGACCGCGGAATCCGTCTGACGTCCACCACCAGATCGATCCGCGCTTCACGCAACAGCTCGACGAGCTCCTCCAGGCTCCGATCAGAATGGCCGATCGTGAAGAAGGGGAACGTCGCGCGCCGCCTTCAGCGGGGCTCATGCTCGCGCGCGCTGCCCTTGTGGGCGGCGATGTGATCGGTCCGGTCGCTCTTGATCTCGTATTGCGGATCGTCTTCGGAGGCATGATGGACATGCCCCTTATAGTCGAAGTCGGCGGTGTGGATGGCGATGATCGTGCCCGAGACGCGGCCTGCCTCGGAGTTCCAGCTCACATGATCCCCGATCTCGAACCTTTTCGCCATCTCGGCAGCTCCTCAGTTCGACGTTGCCGCGACCACCCTGACACGGTCGTCCGTCAGCCCTATCGCCCGCATGAAGGGTAGATGGTGCTCGGCGCGACGAAGCTCCAGCCACGCTCGCGCAGCTCCTTGCTGAGAGCCGTGGGTTCGGGGGCGCGCCCTTGCCGCGACCGTCGTTCACGGCCTCGCAATGCTTGCGGTGACGGGCGCGGTGGCAGTTCTGGTCTGCGAATGGGTTGAAACTGAGTCCCGCGAAGGGGCTGGTTCAATCTGGACCGGGCATGGCGATGGCACCGGTCGCAGCGGGACTGCCGCTTCCCCTACGACGATTGCCGAAGGGTGCGGCCCTTGAGCTGGGTGAGCGGGGACGGTGTCGTCCCCGCACTGCACCACCCGTCAGGCGGACTTCAGGGCGGCATAGATGCCGCTCTCGAATTGGCCATAGAGGTCCACCACGTCCTCATGCACGAACGGCAGCGTCTGCGTCATGATCACGCCGGTCACGCGGGCCTTGGGATCGATCCAGAAGAAAGTATTGAACAGTCCGGCCCAACAGAGACTGCCGGGATTTCGGCCGTGCGGGCCTTGTTCGGTATTGATGTCGAAGGACAGTCCCCACTTGTGGACCATGTCAGGGAAGAAGTTGGCGTCTCTGGACACAGCAGGTTGCGTCGTCTTCAGTGTGACGACGTTGGTGTCGCCGATATGGTTCTGGCGCATCTGCGCCACTGTCTCGGGCGCAAGCACCCGAGCCTCGTTGAATGTGCCGTCGTTCAGCAGCATCTGCACGAAGGCGAGATAGTCGGGCACAGTGCTGAACAGCCCGCCGCCCCCCATGAAGAACTCCGGGTTCTGCGGCATCAGCGGCGCCTCGGGCGCTGCCTCCATACCGCCCTTGTCGTCCTTCTGGTATAATCTCGCAGTTCTTGCGCGTTGGCCCGAGCCGATCAGGAACCCGGTGTCGCGCATGTCGAGCGGCTCGAAGATGTGCTCGCGGAAATAGACCTCGAGCGATTGCCCGCTCACCGTCTCCACTGCGCGGCCGGCCCAATCGATGTTGATGCCATACTCCCAGCGGTCGCCCGGATCGAACATGAGCGGCGCGCGCAATGCCGCGGTCTCGCAGCTCCCGATGAACGGCGTACCGGTCGCCTTCTCGTACTGGAGCATGGGCTCGCTCCAGATGCTGTAGGTGAATCCGGCCGTGTGGGTCAGCAGATGCTGGAGCGTGATCGGCCGCTTCGGCGGGCGCAGCTTCGGTTGGCCGGCGGAGTCGAAGCCGTCGAGCACCTGCACCTCGGCCAGATATGGCAGCAGATCTCCCATCGGCTGATCGAGCTTCAATTTGCCCTGCTCGACGAGCTGCATGCAGGCGGTCGCGGTCACCGCCTTTGTCATCGAGGCGATCCAAAACACAGTGTCCAGGGTCATTCGACGGCCGCTCGCGATGTCGCGGTAGCCAATGGCCGTGTCGTAGATCACGCCCTTGTCCGTCGCGGCCATCGCGACGACGCCGGGGATCTTGTGTCCGTCGACCGCATTTTGAAACGCGTCGTCGATGCCGACGAGCGCGGCTCTCTGGCCAGAGGGAATTTCAGTGGCCTTCGCAAGGCGGGGCGTCCTGGCCAGGACCGCCGAGGCAGCCGTTGCGCCAGCGACAGCTTTGAGGAAGCCGCGACGATTCCCGTGACTGTTCGTCATCAAAGCCTCTCCCTGTTCTTGCTGGCCGGGATCGCGACTGAGGTTCGGGACGAACCCTCGGCCGCGTCCATTCAACCCTAAGACTCCTCCAACTTGTTCACAACGGTATTATGCGGTTCGCATGCTTGAACATAGCGAGTCCCGAGCGGTAAAGTCGGCCTTCCGCGCCTTGGAAGTGCTGCAACTGCTGACGCAGTCGGCACGACCGCTTTCTTTCTCTGACTGTCAGCAGGCGCTGGGCTATCCCAAGGCCAGCCGGCATGGACTTCTGCACACAATGCTCGCGACCGGTTGGATCACCTACGACGAGCCGACGAGGCGCTATGCCTGGGTTTGCGGGTCTGGGAGGCTGGATTTGCCTATACGAGGATGTGGCCGCTCGAGTCCATCGCCAAGCCGCTGCTGGAGCGCGTGCGCGATGCTACCTCGGAGACGGTGCAGCTCGCGGTTCTCGACGGCTTTCGGGTGCTCTATGTCGCGAAAATCGACGGTACGCACATGCTTCGACTCGAATCCTCGGTCGGACTGCGCCTGCCGCCCCACGCCACCGGTGGCGGCAAGACCCTGCTTGCAGGGCTAAGTGACAGCTCGCTGACGACGTGGCTCGAGAACGCCACCCTCGAGAGATACACGCCGAGTACGATCACCTCACGCACCGCGTTATTGCAGGAGATCGCCGGCGTGCGTCGAGCCGGCTATGCTGTCGACCGGGAAGAGATCCTGATCGGGGCCACCTGCGTGGCGGTCGGGGTCCGCAACCACCCGGGTGCCACCGTTGCGGCGATGAGTGTGGCAGGAGCCACGGTGCGGCTGAGAAAGCGCGAGCAAGAGTTCGCGCTCAGGCAGCTCCGGGCCGCGGCTGCGGAGCTGTCGGCGGCGTTGGGCTACTCGGGCACGCCGACTGCCTCTCAGGACTTCGGAATCGCTTCGATCCAGCACCCGTCGACATGATCGTCCACCATGCCGACCGCCTGCATGAAGGCGTACACGGTGGTCGGGCCGACGAAGCTCCAGCCGCGCCGGCGCAGCTCCTTACTGAGGGCGGTGGACTCGGGGCTCTTGGGGATGGTGCGCAGGGTGGCCCAGTCGAGCCGGACCGGGCGCGGCGGCGGGGCGAAGGGGCGGACGAAGGCGTACAGCGAGCCGGCCTCGGCGCGCAGCTCCAGGACGCGCCGCGCGTTGTTGAGCACCGATTCGATCTTGCCGCGATGGCGCACGATACCAGCGTCGGCGAGCAGGCGCTGGATGTCGGCCTCGCCGAAGCGGACCAGCGCCTCGGCGTCGAAGTTCGCGAAGGCGCGGCGGAAGTTCTCGCGCTTGCGCAGGATCGTCAGCCAGGACAGGCCCGACTGGAAGCCTTCGAGGCAGATCTTCTCGAACAGATAGCGGTCGTCCGTGGTCGGGCGGCCCCATTCCTGGTCGTGGTAGGTCGTGTAGAGCGGGTCCCCGCCGCACCAGGCGCAGCGTGCCTTGCCGTCGGCGCCACGGCGTAGGCCTTGGGGCAGGTCGGTCATGACGGCTCCAGCGTGGCGGGAAAGCCGGGTGCGCGCAGCGGCTCGTGCAAGGCGTCCTCCAGGAGCTTCACGACCGCGGTCGACCAGGCCCCGCCGCCGAGCTGCTGGCGGGCGCGGATGAAGGTCTGCTCGACCAGCCCGGCGAGCTCGAGCGGCACGCCGAACTTGCGTCCCATCCCGAGCGCGAAGCCGAGATCCTTGCAGGCGAGGTCCATGGTGAAGCCGATGTCGTAGCTGCCGCTCAGGATGAGCTGGCCCTCTGTCTCGTGCACGAAGCTGTTGCCCGAGCTGGCCCGGATCGCCGCATAGGCCTTGGCCAGGTCCATGCCGCCGCGCTTGGCAAGCATCAGCGCTTCGCCCGTGGCGCAGAGATGGATGAAGGCCAGCATGTTGGTGATCACCTTGATCACCGCGGCCGAGCCGAGCGGGCCGATATGGATGATCTCGCCGCCCATGGCGCGCAGCGCCGGCTCGTGGGTGTGGAACAGCTGCTCGTCGCCACCGATCAGGACGGTGATCTCGCCGGCGGCGGCACGGTGAACGCCGCCGGTGACGGGAGCTTCCAGCATTCTGACGCCATACGCCGCGGCGCGCGCGGCGAAGGCCCGGACCTCGTCGGGCCCGTTCGTGCTCATCTCGATCCAGGTGGCGCCCGGCGGCGTGGCGGGCAGCAGCGCGTCGAGCACAGCCGAGGAGACCTTGGGCGAGGGCAGGCAGGTGACGACGGCGTCGACTCCTGCGGCGAGTTCGGCCGGGCTCGCGGCCCAGGTGGCACCAGCCACCAGGAGCGGCTCGGCGCGCGAGCGGTCGAGGTCGGTTACCGTGGACGAGAAGCCGGCCCGCACCAGGCTGGCGGCCAGATGGCCGCCCAGGTGGCCAAGGCCGATGAAGCCGTAGCGCATCTCAGGGGGCCTTTGGCGGGAGAGGGCAGGCGAGGTCGCCTTCCGGGCAGGCGAGCCAGGATCGGACAACGGCCAGACGGGCGCGGGTGCGGTCGGCGCGGCAGTTCGCGGCCACCATGGGCTGGATGCTGCCGCCCTCGGTCGACTGGGTGACGAAGGCGCAGTCCGCATCGCGATAAGCGCGCCAGGCGTCCTGCGCGTCGACGAGGAGCTTCCGGGCCGAGTCATCGTCGCCAAGGCGCGCGGAAGCTCTCGCGTAAGCGGCGTCAAGCTCGGCGTCGAGGCCCGCCAGCGTCCGGGAAGCACACAGGTTCAGATCGAGCTGGGTGGCCGGAGCGGCGCAGTCGGGCTCGGTCGCCTGCGCGGCAGCGCCGACCAGGAGCGTGGCGACGAACGTCAGCGACCTCAAAGCGGGCGGTCCACCATCTCGAGGTGGAGCGCGTCCCCGTCATAGGGATGCGCTTCGGCCACCGCCTCGTCGAGTTCGACTCCAAGTCCCGGTGCGGCCGGCGGAATGACGTAGCCGTCCTCCCAGCGGATCGGCGACTTCAGGATCTTTCCGTGGAAGCCGCCCCAGTCCAGGATGCTCTCCAGGATCAGGAAGTTGGGCGAGCAGGCGGCGAGCTGGAGGTTGGCGGCACCGACGATCGGGCCGCAATAGAGGTGCGGGGCGATCTGGGCGTAGCGGGTCTCGGCCATGCCGGCGATCTTCTTGGCCTCGAGCAGGCCGCCGACCCGGCCGAGGTTCATCTGCAAGATCGAGGCGGCGCGGGTCTCCAGGACGCGCGCGAACTCGTACTTGGTGGTCAGCCGCTCCCCGGTCGCGACCGGGATGTGCACGGCACGCGCGACCTCGGCCATCTCCTCCGGCATCTCGGGCGGGACCGGCTCCTCGAACCAGAGCGGCTCATATTTCTCCAGCCGCTTGCCGAGCCGGATGGCTCCGGAGACGGTGAACTGGCCGTGGGTGCCGAACAGCAGGTCGGCCTTGCCGCCGACCGCCTCGCGCAGCTTGCGGCAGAAGGTCTCCGACAGCTCCAGCCGCTCGAGCGAGGGCTGGCGCGGGTCGAACGAGGCGAACCGGCCGGCGGGGTCGAACTTGAGCGCGGTGAACCCGCGCTTCACGTATTCTGCCGCACGCTGGGCGGAGAGGTCGGGGTCGGCGTAGATCGCGTCGGTCTCGCCGCCCTGCGGGTAGACGTAGGTGTAGCTGCGCAGGCGCTCGTGCACGCGCCCGCCCAACAGCTCGTAGATCGGCTTGCCCACCGCCTTGCCGACGATGTCCCACAAGGCCATCTCGACCGCACTCAGGACACCCATGAGCGAGATGTCCGGGCGCAGGCTGTAGCCGCGGCCATAGACCTTGCGCCACAGCGCCTCGATGCGGAACGGGTCGGTGCCGATCACCTGACGCTCGACCACGTCCTCGATCATCCGCACGACCACGGTCGGATGGAAGGTCGCGGCATAGGCCTCGCCGACGCCCTCGATGCCATCGTCGGTGACCAGCTTCAGGAACACGAAATAGCGCCCGCCGAAGCCCGGCGGCGGGTTGCCGACGATCCAGGTCTTGAGGCCGGTGATCTTCATGGAAACACGATCACGTTGCGCAGCGCCTCGCCCTTGATCACCCCGCTCACGGCGGCGTTGACCTCCTCCAGCGGGAACCGACCCGAGATCAGCTCGTCGAGCTTGAGCCGGCCCTGGCGGTAGAGGTCGACCAGCATCGGCACGTCGATCCTGATCCTGGACGAGCCCATCTTGGAGCCGAGCACGCGCTGGCCGTAGCTGGCGAGGTCGGTGGGATCGAAGCCGGTGATCACGCCGGTGGGCGGCATGCCGACCAGCACCGTGGAGCCGCCGCGGGCGAGGAGCTGGAAGGACTGCTCGACCGCCGTCTTGGCACCCACCGTGACGAAGACGAAGTCGGCGCCGCGCCCGCCGGTGAGCTGGCGCACCGCCGCCGGCAGGTCCTCCTTCGCCGGGTTGAGGGTGTGGCCGGCGCCGAACCTGCGCGCGGCGGCGAGCTTGCTGTCGGACAGGTCGACCGCGATCACCGAGCGCGCGCCGCAGAGCGCTGCCCCCTGGACGCTGTTGAGCCCGACGCCGCCGGTGCCGATCACCACGACCTCCGAGCCGGCAGGGACCTGGGCGGTGTTGAAGACGGCACCCAGGCCGGTGATCACGCCGCAGGCGAGCAGCGAGGCGCTGTCGAGCGGGACGTCGCTCGGGATTACGGCGACTTGCGAGACATGGACAGTCACCCGCTCCGCGAAGGCGCCCGTCCGCATCGCCTGATGTAGCGGTGTCCCGTCGAGCGCATGGATCGGGCTTTCCGCGTCGAGCCGGAATCGGCCCTCGCACAGCACGGGCTTGCCCTGGGCGCAGTAGTGGCAGGCGCCGCAGGCGCGGATCAGCGTCACGATCACATGGTCGCCCGGGCGGACGTCGCCGATGCCGGGGCCCACCGCCTCGACGATCCCGGCGGCCTCGTGGCCGTAGACGGCGGGCAGGGCTCCGCCCCAGCCGCCCTGCATGTAGGTGATGTCGCTGTGGCAGATCGCGCAGGCGGCGAGCTTGACCGTCAGCTCGTCCCGCTGAGGCGGGTCCAGCCGCACCTCCTCGATCGTCAACGGCGCCCCGAACTCGCGGCAGACCGCAGCTTTCATGATCGGACGTCCCCCGAGCGGCCGCCGGTCGCGTCGCCGGCCATGCCTCGCGCGCTTGTGCCGAGCGCGGCCGCGACTGGCAAGACATCCGCGGTTCGGCGCGGCCCGCGGATGTCCGATGGTCAGGACGACCCGCTCCGGCCTATCCTGTCCCGACGGTTGTTGCGACGCAGGGGGCAGAACAATGGACGAGGCCGGGCCGAAGCGGCGGCCGAAGCGCCGCAAGCTGACCTTCAGCCAATACTACAATGCCAGCCAGCTGCGCGCCGACACCTGGAGCCGCCTCAAGCACGATGCCCTGCAGCTGGCCCAGGACGACGCCCGCGCCCGCGACATCGCGAAGCTCCGCGACAGCGTGGCGGAAGCGCTCGATCTGCTGGAGCCGATCGAGAGCTACTGGGTCTTTCCGGGCAAGGATGCGATCGCCGGTCTGCGCCGCCTGCTCGACGCCGAGGACTATCGCAATCTCGCGACCCTCGCCGCCCGGATCGTGCGTGCGCTCGCAACCGACGCCTACCGCCGTCGCGCCATCTCGCTGCGCATCAGCGAGAACGCGGCCGAGACGGAGAGCGAGGTCGAGCTCGCCGAGCAGCTCGGCGAGGAGCACGGCCACGGCCGGCCCTATTTCGAGGTTCTCGTCGTCGACACCATGGGGCCGTTGCAGGAGGCCGCCCTGAAGCAGGGCATGCGCGACGCCCGGCGGCCGGACGACCCGTTCCTCTACGAGCTCCTGGTGGTGCAGAGCGTCGAGGATGCGCTGATCGCGGTCCTGACCAACTTCAACATCCAGACCGTCGTCATCCGGTTCAGCTTTCCCTACCACAGCCTCCACCAGATCCCGCTCCTGCAGCGCGAGCTGTTCGGTATCGATCCGGCGACCTTCGAGGCGGTCTCGCCGGGCGATCGCGGCCTGCTGCTCTGCGAGGTGGTCGGACGCCTGCGGCCGGAGCTGTGCGTCTACATCGTCACCGACGTCTCGATCGAGGAGATGGCCGGGCGAACGCCGTCCAACTGCCTGCGGGTGTTCTACCAGCAGGAGGATTTCCTCGAGCTGCATCTGAACATCCTGCGCGGCGTCAACGCCCGCTACCAGACCCCGTTCTTCACGGCGCTCAAGGAGTACAGCCGACAGCCGACCGGCGTGTTCCACGCCATGCCGATCAGCCGCGGCAAGTCGATCGCGAAGTCCCACTGGATCCAGGACATGGGCCAGTTCTACGGCATGAACATCTTTCTCGCCGAGACTTCCGCGACCTCGGGCGGTCTCGACTCGCTCCTCGAGCCGACGGGGCCGATCAAGAAGGCACAGCAGCTCGCGGCGCGTGCCTTCGGCGCGCAGCGCACCTACTTCGTCACCAACGGCACCTCGACCGCCAACAAGATCGTGCTGCAGGCCCTGGCGGAGCCCGGCGACATCTTCCTGGTCGACCGCGACTGCCACAAGTCGCACCATTACGGGCTGGTGCTCGCCGGCGCGCACGTCGTCTACCTCGACAGTTACCCACTGCATCCCTACTCGATGTACGGTGCCGTGCCGCTGCGCGAGATCAAGCATCGGCTGCTGCAGTTCAAGAAGGCCGGCAAGCTCGACCGGGTGAAGGCGCTGCTGCTCACCAACTGCACCTTCGACGGCATCGTCTACAACGTGCGGCGGGTGATGGAGGAGTGCCTGGCGATCAAGCCGGACCTCGTCTTCTTCTGGGACGAGGCCTGGTTCGCCTTCGCCCGCTGCGGCGTGACCTATCGCCAGCGCACCGGCATGGCGACCGCGGCGGCGTTGCGGCAGAAATACCGGACGGAGAAGTATCGGGAAGAGTTTACGGAGTTCCGCCAAACCTTCGACGAGAGCGACGAGAATGCGTGGCTCGACCAGAGGCTGCTTCCCGATCCGGATCAGGTTCGGATCAGGGTCTATGTGACGCATTCCACCCACAAGACCCTGACCAGCCTGCGTCAGGGCTCGATGATCCACGTCTACGACCAGGACTTCCAGCACAAGGTCTCGGATACGTTCCACGAGGCCTACATGACCCACACCTCGACCTCGCCCAACTACCAGATCGTCGCCTCGCTCGATATCGGCCGCAGGCAGGTCGAGCTCGAGGGCTTCGAGCTGGTCAAGAAGCAGCTCGAGATGGCGATGGTGCTGCGCGAGAAGGTGCTCACCAATCCGCTGCTCAGCCGCTACTTCTGCTTCCTCACCGTCCGCGACATGATCCCGGCCGAGTACAGGAGGAGCGGGATCGAGTCCTACTACGAGCCCGACAAGGGCTGGACCGATTTCTTCGAAGCTTGGCGTATCGACGAGTTCGTGCTCGACCCGAGCCGGCTGACGTTGGCGGTGGGATTGACGGGCGTCGACGGCAACACGTTCAAGAACGCGTACCTGATGAACAAGTACGGCATCCAGATCAACAAGACCTCGCGCAACACCGTGCTGTTCATGACCAACATCGGGACGACGCGCAGCTCGGTCGCCTACCTGATCGACGTGCTGGCGCGGATCGCCAAGGACCTCGAGGCCGAGCATGAGGATTCGAGCCCGCCGGAGCGGGCAGTGCTGCAGCAGCGCATCCACAGCCTGACCGAAGATCTTCCAGCCCTGCCCGACTTCAGTCGGTTCCATGACCGCTTTAGGCCCGATCCCAAGTCGGATACGCCCGAAGGTGTCACGCGGGACGCCTTCTTCCTGGCCTATGACGAGAATGCCTGCGAATACCTGCCGCATCTCGACGCAACCATCGACCGGCTGATGGCCGCCGGCCGCGAGATCGTCTCGGCCATCTTCGTCATTCCCTATCCGCCCGGCTTTCCGATCCTGGTGCCCGGCCAGGTAGTGAGTCGCGAGATCCTGGACTTTTTGCGCAAGCTGGACGTGACGGAGATTCACGGCCTGCGGCCGGAACTCGGGCTGCGCGTGTTCAGGGAAGCGGCCCTGGCCTCTTCCCATTGACCGGCGACCGAAGTAGCGGGTGGTGGATGGACGACACGCTCTCGGATCGCAAGGCGCTCGTGGCTGGCGCGGCTCTGGCCCAGAGTCTCGTGGGCGGTGAGACGCTCCTCGCGGGGTTCGTCGACACGGCCGGGGTCAGATCGGCGATCGCCGAGCTTCACCGGGCGTTCCCCGCTCACTTCACGCACGCGTTCGCCGCCAAGGCCGGAAGCCTCGAAGGCATCCTCAGGCTGGTGCGCGACGCCGGCATGGCCTGCGAGGTGGCGAGCCCGGGGGAGCTGGCGCAGGCCGAGGCGGCGGGGTTCCAGCCGGGCGAGATCGTGTTCGATTCGCCGGCGAAGACGCGCGGCGAGATCCGGCTGGCGCTCGCGCGCGGCATGGTCCTCAACATCGACAATTTCCAGGAGCTGGCACGGGTCGACGCGCTGATGGCGGAACTCGGACGCTCGGCCGCGACGATCGGCATCCGGATCAATCCGCAGGTCGGCGTCGGCACCATCGCGGCGATGAGCACGGCGACGCGGACCTCCAAGTTCGGCATCGCGCTGGACGATCCGGGCAACCGCGCGCGCATTCTTGCCGCGTTTGGCGAGCGGCCCTGGTTGACCTGCGTGCACACGCATATCGGATCGCAGGGCTGTCCGCTCGAGCTGGTCGCCGGCGGTATCGCCAAGGCGGTGGGGCTCGCCCGGGAGATCAACACCATTGCCGGCCGGCGTCAGGTGACGACCATCGATATCGGCGGCGGCCTGCCCGTCAACTTCGAGAGCGAGGACGTCACGCCGAGCTTTGCCGAGTACGCGGCGATCCTGCACGAGGCTGCGCCGGCGCTGTTCACGGGCGAGTTCCACGTGATCACCGAGTTCGGCCGCTCGATCCTGGCGAAGAACGGCTTCATCCTCGCCCGCGTCGAGTACACCAAGACAACCGGCGGCCGGCACATCGCAATCACCCATGCCGGGGCCCAAATCGCCACCCGGACGGTGTTCATGCCCGAGCTGTGGGCGATTCGGGTCAGCGCGCTCGACCCGGCCGGGCGGCCCAAGTCCGGTGCCCGAATCGAGCAGGACGTCGCCGGCCCCTGCTGCTTCGCCGGTGACATCGTCGCGAGCCGCCGGATGCTGCCCCTGCTCGAGCCCGATGACTGGGTTCTGCTGCACGATACGGGCGCCTACTATTTCTCGACGCCCTTCGTGTACAACAGCCTCCCGCGCGTCGCCGTCCACGGCTTCGAGCTGTCGGACGAGGTGGTGCGCTTCAGGCTCTTGCGCGCGGCGGAGTCGTTGGTCGCGGTGGTTGCCGCGACGGCCTCGCCGGCGCCGGCACCCTGAGCGTCGCGTCAGCCGTGGGGCTGGCGCGTGAAACAGGTTGCAACTGCAACCGTTTCGAATCGGCGGAGGGCGAGGCATGTCGGTGCGGTACATGTCCGGATTCGGCAACGGCTTCGAGACCGAGGCGATGCCGGGCGCCTTGCCGGTCGGGCGCAACTCGCCGCAGAGATGCCCCTACGGCCTCTATGCCGAGCAGCTCTCGGGCTCGCCATTCACCGCACCGCGGACCACCAACGAGCGCAGCTGGCTCTATCGCATCCGGCCGACGGTCGCGCATTGGGGCCGGTTCGCGAAAGCGGACATCGGGCTGTGGCGCACCGCACCCGCGGCCGAGGTCGACATGCCGATCGCACCGCTGCGCTGGGGCCCGATCCCGATCCCAAGCGATTCGCTCTCCTTCGTCGAGGGCGTGCGCAGCATGACCACGGCCGGGGATGCCGGCACGCAGGCCGGGATGGGTGCCCACATCTATCTCGTCACTCGCTCGATGGTGGACGAGTACCTCTACGACGCCGACGGCGAGCTGCTGTTCGTGCCGCAGGAGGGCAGGCTGCGCCTGTGGACCGAGTTCGGCATCATCGAGATCGAGCCCGGCGAGTGTGCCGTGATCCCGCGCGGCGTGAAGCTGCGGGTCGAGTTGCTCGATGGGCCGGCGCGTGGCTATCTGTGCGAGAACTATGGCGGGGCGCTGACGCTGCCCGAGCGCGGGCCGATCGGCGCCAACTGCATGGCCAACCAGCGGGATTTCCTGGCGCCGGTGGCCGCGTTCGAGGACCGCGATCTGCGTTCCACCATGTATGTGAAGTGGGGCGGCGTGCTCTGGGCGAGCGAGTTGGCGCATTCGCCGCTCGACGTGGTCGCCTGGCACGGCAACTACTATCCCTACAAATATGATCTGCGGCGCTATTCGCCGATCGGGCCGGTGCTCTACGATCACGCCGACCCGTCGATCTTCACCGTGCTGACCTCGCCGTCGGAGACGCACGGCACCGCCAACACCGACTTCGTCCTGTTCTGCGACCGCTGGCTGGTGGCCGAGAACACCTTCCGCCCGCCCTGGTACCACATGAACGTCATGTCCGAGTTCATGGGCCTGATCTTCGGCCAGTACGACGCCAAGCCGCACGGCTTCGTGCCCGGCGGCTGCTCCCTGCACAACATGATGCTGCCGCACGGCCCGGACGTGGAGGCGTTCGAGCGGGCGAGCCAGGTCGAGCTGAAGCCGCACAAGCTGAAGGATACCATGGCCTTCATGTTCGAGACCCGCTTTCCGCAGCGGGTGACGGCGTTCGCCGCCGGCATCGAGCAGCTGCAGCAGGACTATGGCTACTACGGCCGCGAGCTGAAGAAGCATTTCGACCCGAGCAACGCGGAGCCGCGCTGGTGACGGCGCTGCGGAGCTGGGTCGCCTCGGCGGACGGGCATGCCGAGTTTCCGCTGGAGAACCTGCCGCTCGGCCGGTTCAGCCGGGGCGGCGCACCCTCGGCCGGCGTGGCGATCGGCGAGGAGATCCTGGACCTGGGCGGTCTCGTGGCGGCGGGGCTGCTTCCCGAGGGCTGTCGGACGCTGGCGTCGGCCGAGGCCGGCCTAAACGGGTTCCTGGCCCTGGGCGCGGAGCCGCGGCGTGCGCTGCGGGCACGGCTGATGGAGCTGCTGGCGCACGGCGCGCAGGCGCGGGGGCTGGTCGAGCGGCATCTGCATCCGGCGCGGGATTGTGAGATGCACCCGCCAGCCGCCATCGGCGACTATACGGACTTCTACGCCGGCATCCACCACGCGACCAATGTCGGCCGGCTGTTTCGACCCGACCAGCCCTTGATGCCGAACTACAAGTGGGTGCCGATCGGCTATCACGGCCGCGCCTCGACGGTGCGGCCCTCGGGCGAGCCGGTGCGGCGGCCCTGCGGTCAGCGCAAGCGGCCGGACGAGCCGGCGCCGAGCTTCGGGCCCTGCCGCAACCTCGACTACGAGCTGGAGCTCGGGGTCTGGATCGGCCCCGGCAACGCGCAGGGGTTCACGATCCCGATCGGCGCGGCGGCCGAGCACATCGCCGGCTTCTGCCTGCTCAACGACTGGTCGGCGCGCGACGTCCAGGGCTGGGAGTACCAGCCACTCGGCCCGTTCCTCGCCAAGAGCTTCCACACCACCGTCTCGCCCTGGATCGTGACGCCCGAGGCGCTGGCGCCGTTCCGGGTGGCACAGGCGCCACGGCCCGAGGGCGATCCGGCGCCGCTGCCCCATCTCCATGATCCGGCCGACCAAGCCCGGGGTGCCCTGGCGATCGAGCTCGAGGTGCTCCTGCTGACCGAGGTGATGCGCGAGGCCGGTGCTGCCGCACACCGGCTGTCGCTCGGTTCGGCACGGGACATGTACTGGACCGTCGGCCAGCTCGTGGCGCATCACGCCAGCAACGGCTGCAGCCTCAACGCCGGCGATCTCCTGGGCACGGGCACGATCTCCGGGCCGGCCCGCGACGGTTTCGGCAGCCTGCTCGAGCTCACCGCCGGCGGCCGCGAGCCGATCATCCTACCTGACGGCGAGCAGCGCCGCTTTCTCGAGGACGGCGACGAGGTCATCCTGCGCGGGCGGGCCCGGGCCGAGGGTGCGGTGACGATCGGGTTCGGCGAGTGCCGCGCGCGCGTGCTGCCGGCGAGCAAGGGAGGCGATCGATGAGCAAGGCGTTCGCGAGCCAGGCCGACATGGCCGAGAAGCGCGAGACCTTCGCCGAGCTGGCGCCGGGCGTGTTCGCTCTGACGGCCGAAGGCGATCCGAACTCGGGCGTGGTGATCGGCGACGATTCGGTGCTGGTGATCGACGCGCGCGCGACGCCGGTGATGGCCAAGGAGCTGGTGGCGCACATCCGCAAGGTCACCGACAAACCGATCCGGCACGTGCTCCTGACGCACTATCATGCGGTGCGGGTGCTGGGGGTCGCCGGCTACGAGGAGCGGGTCAACGTCATCGCCAGCGACGCCACGCGCGACATGATCGTCGAGCGTGGGCAGCAGGACATGGATTCGGAGATCCAGCGCTTCCCGCGCCTGTTCCGCGCCCGCGAGACGATCCCCGGCCTGACCTGGCCCAACATCGTGTTCCACGACCGCATGACGCTCTGGTTCGGCTCGCGCGAGGTGCAGATCATCCATGCCGGCCGCGGTCACACGCGCGGCGACACGATCGCCTGGCTGCCTAAGGAGCAGGTGCTGTACTCGGGCGACCTGGTCGAGTTCGGCGCCACGCCCTATTGCGGCGACGCGCATTATGGCGACTGGCCGGGCACGCTCGACCGGCTGGCCTCGTTGGCACCACGAGCACTGGTGCCGGGGCGCGGCGAGGCACTGACCGATCCAGAGCAGGTGCGGCGGGGCCTCGGCGAGACGCGCGCCTTCCTCGAGGATCTGTTCCGGATCGCCCGGTCCGGGGTCGCGGCCGGCCATTCGCTCAAGCAGGTCTACGACGCCGCGATGCAGGAGCTTCGGCCGAAGTACGGGCATTGGGTGATCTTCGAGCACTGCATGCCGTTCGACGTCAGCCGCGCCTACGACGAGGCGCAGGGCATCGACAATCCGCGCATCTGGACGGCCGAGCGCGACATCGAGATGTGGCGCGCGCTGGAGGGGGCAGGGGCGTGACCACGCTGGGCCGGTTCCCGCGGCCCTATCGACGCTCGGCGGATCAGGACCGCGGCACCCCGGCACGGCACCCGGTGGTGATCGTCGGCGGCGGCCCGGTGGGCCTGGCGCTCGCGGTGGACCTGGGCCAGCGCGGCGTGCCCTGCGTCGTGGTCGACGGCAAGGCGGAGCTCGGCGAGGGCTCGCGCGGCCTGTGCTACGCCAAGCGCACGCTGGAGATCCTCGACCGGCTCGGGGTGGGCGAGCGTGCGGTCGCCAAAGGCGTGACCTGGCGGCGCGGCAAGGTCTTCCATCGCAGCGGCCTGCTCTACGAGTTCGATCTGCTGCCCGAAGGGGGGCACAAGCGGCCGGCGTTCATCAATCTGCAGCAGTATTATCTTGAGGAGTTCCTGTTCGAGCGCGCCCAGGAGCTGCCGGCAATCGATCTCCGCTTTCAGAACCGGTGCGTGGGCGTCGATGTGCGCCCGGA
>JBFWWD010000032.1:0-32615 GCA_050246385.1 Geminicoccaceae bacterium | reverse complement strand
CCCATGATCCGGTTCTCGGTGTCGACGTCGAAGACGACCTGCCGCAGCAGCTTGGCGAGGTTCGGGCACTCCTCGGCAAAGCTGCGGCGAGTGACGGTGCGCACGGTCGTCGAGCCGAGCTCGCCGAAATATTTGTCGGCGCCGGAGAGATAGGTCAGCGGGAACTTGACGTTCATCGGATGCGGCTCCCAGGCGAGGAACACGATCCACTTGCCGCTGCGGCCAGCGCGGTCGACCTGCGACAGCATCGCCTGCTCGCTGGACTCGACCAGCGACCAGCCATCGAGGCCGAACTCCGGGTCGGCGATGATCTTCTCGATGTTCTGGTTGGCCGAGGCGCCGGACTCGATGCCGTAGATCTCACGGTCGAACTTGTCGGGGTTGGCCGCGACGTCGGCCATGCTCTTGATCCCCGCCTCGGCCACATAGTTCGGGACCGCGAGGGTGAAGCGGATGCCGGTCAGGTTTTCGGTGAGCACTTCCATGCTGCCCGATTCGATCAGCGGGGCGACCATCCCGGCCTGGGACGGCATCCAGTTGCCGAGGAAGGCGTCGATCTGACTGTTCTTCAGGGCCTCGAAGGTGATCGGCACGCCCAAATTGTCGATGTTCTGCTGGTAGCCCAGGGGCTCGAGCAGATTGCCCAGGATGGCGTTCGTCGAGGTGATGTCGGTCCAGCCAGGGTCGGACATGCGCACCGTCTTGCAGGCCTCGGCGTCGGCCGCTCGGGCGAGGCCGGTGGTCGAGGCGAGCAGCGCCAGGGCCGCCGCCAGGGTCGTCGCGGATCGCAGCATGATGTGCCCTCCCTTTACTGTGGGCGTGGTCGACCGAGATGGGCTCAAGAGCTCGCGGCTGTCTGGCGGACGCGCGGGAAGCGCGCCTGCGCCTCGATGTCGTCGAGCGGCATGGTATTGCGGACATACTCGCGGCTGGCGTCGCGGCGCGGCTGGTAGTCCCACGGCGCCGGCGCGCCGATGCTCAGCGTGCCAGCGACCAGATGCCGGCGTTTCTGGCTCTCGCGCACGGCCAAATCCACGGCCGCGAGATTCCAGCGGCGGGCCACCTCGTCGCCAAACGCCCGCACCCGCTCGCCCTGCTCCGGATCGGCGGCGAGATTGGCGCGCTCCTCCGGGTCGGCGACGAGGTCGTAGAGCTCGTCCGGGTCCTCGGGGCAGTGCACGAACTTCCAGCGCCCGCGCCGGATCATCACGATCGGGGCGACGGCGCCCTCGGCCAGATACTCGCCGATCGCCTCGTCCGGGCCGTCGCCGCCGGTCAGATGGGAGTACAGGCTCCGCCCATCGATCGGCGTCGCCAGCGCGGGCTCGGCGCCGTCGGTGGCAATGTCGAGGAGCGTGGGCAGCAGATCGGCGAGCGAAACCGCGGCGGCGACGCGGCGGGCGGGAAAGCGCCCCGGGGCGTGCACGACCAGCGGCACCCGGCACGCGCCCTCGAAGAAGCTCATCTTGTACCAGGAGCCACGCTCGCCGAGCATCTCGCCGTGATCGGAGGTGAACAGGGTCACGGTGTCGGCGGCGAGGCCGGTGGCCTCGAGGGCGGTGCGGAGCCTGCCCACCTGGTCGTCGACGAAGGAGACCGCACCGTAATAGGCCCGGCGGGCCGCGATCACATGCCTGGGATCGATCTCGGCCGCGTCCATGTCGCAGACGTGGCGCAGGCGGCGCTCGTGCGGTGTGCGCTGCGCCGCATCGAAGCCGGTCCGTGGTAGATCGATCGTGTCGCCGGAATAGAGGTCCCAGTACTTCCGAGCGATCGCGAACGGATCATGGGGATGCGTCAACGAGACCACCAGACAGAACGGGCGACGGTCCGAGCCGCGGGCCTGATCGTAGATCATGCGCTCGGCGGCGAAGACGACCTCCTCGTCGAAATCCATCTGGTTGGTGCGCACGCAGGGCCCGGCGTCGATGACCGAGCTCATATTGTGGTACCAGCTCGGCCGCGCGTGCGGCTGGTCCCAATCCGGAGTCCAGCCGAAATCGGCCGGATAGATGTCCGTCGTCAGCCGCTCCTCGAAGCCGTGCAGCTGGTCCGGGCCGCAGAAATGCATCTTGCCGGCCAGCACCGTCCGGTAGCCTGCCCGACGCAGATAGTGCGCGAAGGTCGGCAGATCCGAGCGGAACTCGGCGGCATTGTCGTAGACGCCGGTCCGCGACGGCAGCTGTCCGGTCATGAACACGGCCCGCGAGGGCGAGCAGAGCGGGCTGTTGCAGTAGGCCGCGTCGAACACGCAGCCCTCATCCGCCAGCGCGGCCAGATTCGGAGCCTTGACGACCGGATGGCCGTGGAACGGCAGGAACGCCGGATTGAGCTGATCAGCCATGATCAGGACGATGTTGTTCATGGCATCCATGAGCGGACGGAATGGCGATACTGAGGGAATTGTCAGGCCCGGGCTGCCGGCCGTAAAGACCGACATGGTTCATCCTGGAATGAATGAGGCTCATGCCAACCACGCCCACGCGACGATTGCTCAACGAGCTCGCGGTGCTGGAGGCGGCGGCTCGCCATTCGGGATTCAGCGCGGCCGGTCGCGAGCTGGGACTGACCCAGTCCGCGGTCAGCCACCATGTGGCGCGGTTGGAGCGGGAGCTGGGTGCGCCGCTGTTCCGCCGCGTCTGGCGCGGGGTGGTGCTCACCGAGGCGGGGGCAGCGCTCTATGAGGCGCTGCGGCGCGGCTTCGCCACCATCGACGCGGCGGTGGAGGCGGTGCGGTTCGAGGGCAAGCGCGGGCACCTGACCATCGTCACCGACTATGCCTTCGCGGCTTTCTGGCTGATCCCCCGGCTGGATGCGCTGCGGACCGCGCTCGGCGGCCACGACGTGCGCCTGCTCACCACCCGGAGCGGGGCCGAGGTCGATCTCGCCGTCGGCGATCTCGCCATCGCCTTCGGCGCGCAGGCCAAGCCGCGATGGGAGGTGAGCCGTCTGGTCGAGGAGGTCGTCGTCCCGGTGGCGCGACCGGGGTTGCTCGCGCCAACGCTCGAGCTCGCGGCGGCACCGCTCCTGCATCTCGACCTGCCCGGGCCGGGCCGCTGGCTGGACTGGCAGGGCTACTTCCACCGGCTCGGGCGGGAGCTTCCGGTGACACGCCCGGTCGGGACGACCTTCAACAATTATCCCCTGCTCATGCAGGCCGCGATCGCCGGGCAGGGCGCGGCGCTCGGGTGGCGACCCCTGGTCGACGACCTGCTCGCGCGCGGCCTCGTGGTTCCTGTCGGCCCGGAGATCCGCGACGACAGGCGCGGCTACGAGCTCATCCTTGACCCCGCGCGGCTCCGCGGCACGGTCTCGCTCGCCCGCGACTGGCTCAAGCAGGAATTCCGGCTGCCGGCCTCCTCGGGACTCTAGGCGACCGTTTCGACCGCGCCGCGCCACAGCATCATGCCAGAGCGTTGCAGCAGGACGGCGATCGGCTCGTCGTCCCGGGCGGGATGCCGGTTGCTCAGGCACTGGTTCAGCCAGACCCCTTCGACCAGACTCGCGATGGCGCTGGCGAGGTCCTTCAGCGTGAGCCCGTCGCGCAGGCGGAGCCCGAAATGCTCGATCGCGCCGCCCAGCACGGTCTCGAGCCGTAGCTCCCACTGCCGCCACTCGTCGAGCGCGGCCCGGCTGATGCGCTCGCTCCACAGGCCGTACGGCACGGCGCTGAGCCACAGCGCCCACAAGGAAGCGTAGCTGACCGCGGGCTCGGCCCGATGGGTCGGGCCGCGCGCCGACTGGCCGTCGAAGAACGCCGTCACCCAGGCATCCTCGTTCGGGTAGGCGGCGGGGTCGGGATACTCGATCCGCTCGATCCAGTCCGACGAGTCCAGCACGAGCGCCATGGTCTCGGTCCGAAAGGCGGCCTGGCTGCCGAAGAGATTGTTGATGGCGCCGCGGGTCTTGCCGGTTCGAGCGGCGACCTCCGCCGAATCCAGGCGGGCGAACGGGCCGACCGCCAAGGCGCCCTGATCGAGCGCCTGGGCATCCCGGGCGATCTGCTCGAGCACCATCAGCTCGCCCATCTCGATGTAGCGCTGCCGCGCTTCCGCCTTGGGCAGGGTGGAGCGCTTCCGCCGGGTCGCTGGCACGGCTGTCCATTCCGTCTACGTACAACTCGTACGTGCCTAGTTGACCTCGGGCGGCAGATCAATTAGAGCTGTCAGCGTACATACGGTATGTATGTTTCGGTGACATGCGCTGACACAGCGGGCCATGGACAGGAGTCGGTGCGATGGCCTATTCGAGCGCCGAGATAGACAATATCCTCGCGGTCCAGTCGGCGGCCCGGCCGGAGGTCAGTGATTTCCTGATCGGCAGCAGCGGCACCGATGTTATGGAGGGCACCTATACTTTCGACCCCGGCCCGATCACCTATCTGAACGTCGGCCTGATCGCCGATGCCGGCAACGACATCCTAAATGGAGCCGATGGCAACGATCTGATCTATCCCGGTCCCGGGTCGGACATCGTCATCGGCGGCACGGGCACCGACGCCGTCGCATTCGTCGACGCCACGAGCGCGGTCACGGCCGACCTCGGACTGCTCTATGCCGAGCAAAGGGGCGAGCGCGACACCCTCTCCACGCTCGAGAACGTTCTCGGCTCCGAGTTCGGCGACCACCTATACGGCGATGCCGGGGCCAATGTCCTCGACGGCTGGGATGGCGACGACTGGATCTATGGCGAGGACGGCGTCGACGACCTGCGCGGCGGCGACGGCACCGACTATCTGGACGGCGGCGCCGGCGTCGACACGATCCTCGACGGCAGCGGCGACGACACCCTCGTCGGCGGGTCCGGTGACGACACCCTGCTGGCGGACGACGGCGACGACACGCTCGCCGGCGGCGCCGACGACGACGTCCTGGCCGGCGGAGCCGGGTCCGACACGGCGAGCTATGCGAACGATCCCGCCGCCGTCGTCGTCTCGCTCCTGCTGGCCGGCGCCCCACAGAACACCGGTGGTGCCGGCTACGACGATCTGCGGAGCATCGAGAACCTGCGGGGCAGCGCCTACGCGGACTGGCTGTTCGGCGACAACCTAGCCAACACCCTCGAAGGCGGGGCGGGCCTCGATCACCTCGTCGGCAATGGCGGCAACGACATTCTGCGCGGCGGAAGCGGCAATGACACCCTGATCGGCGGCGACGGCATCGATCGCGCGAGCTATTCCAGCGCATCGGGCAGCGTCAATGCGAGCCTCGCCACCGCTTCGGCCGCCGGCGCCGACGGCAGCGACTCCCTGAGCGGCATCGAGGACCTTGAAGGCGGCCGGTTCGCGGACACGCTGACCGGCGATGGCGGCGCCAACCTGCTCCTCGGCGGCGGGGGCGACGACAATCTCCTGGGCGGGCTGGGGGCGGACCGGCTCGAAGGGGGCCTCGGTACCGACGCTGCGAGCTGGCTGCCGACCACGGGTGCGGTCGTCATCGACCTCGCACTCGGCACCGCCCAGGGTGCTGCCGGGGCCGACACGCTCGTCAGCATCGAGAACGCCATCGGCACGGACGGCTACGGCGACACCCTGAACGGCAGCTCGGGCGCCAATCGCCTCGAGGGCCGCGGCGGCGACGACGTCCTCACCGGTGGCGGAGGGGCCGACGCGCTGCTCGGCGGGAGCGGCTTCGACACCGCGAGCTATTTCGGGGCCGCCGCCGGCATCACGGTCGATCTGGCCGCCGGCACGGCCACGGGCGCCGACGGTGCCGACACCCTCTCGGGCATCGAGAGTGTCATCGCCACCCTGTTCGCGGATTCGCTCAACGGCAGCGGTGCAGCTGAGACCTTCGATGGCCGCAGCGGCAACGACAACATTGCCGGCGACCGCGGCAACGACGTCCTCATAGGAGGGCTCGGCACGGACTGGGCGCGCTACTTCGCGGCGCCGGGTGCGGTGACCGTCGACCTCGCCGCCGGCAGTGCCGGCGGTGCGGACGGCAGCGACACGCTTTCCGGCTTCGAGAACGTGATCGGCAGCGCCAGCTACGGCGACACTCTTTCCGGCGACGGCGCCGCCAACGTCCTGCAGGGGTGGAGCGGGGACGACCTGTTGCGTGGCCGCGCCGGCAACGATGTGCTGGACGGTGGCGCCGGTACGGATCGGACGAGCTACGACGAGGCAACGGCCGCCGTGACCGCGAGTCTGGCTCTGGGCACGGCGAGTGGCGGCAGCGGCAACGACACGCTGATCGCCATCGAGAATCTGACCGGCGGGGCCGGCGGCGATGCGCTGACCGGTTCCGCGGGCGCCAACCGGATCGAGGGTGGCGGCGGCGACGATGTCATTTCGGGCCTGGCCGGCGACGACAGTCTGGATGGCGGCGCAGGGATCGACGAGGTCGGCTATGCCGACGCCGCATCGTTCGTCTATGTCGATCTCGGCAGCGGTGCCGCCGACTTCGGCGCCGGCCACGACACCCTCATCGCCTTCGAGAACATCCTGGGCAGCGGCTGGGATGACCAGCTGATCGGCAGCTCCGGCGTCAATGCGATTGCCGGCGGCGGCGGTGCCGACACCCTCCTGGGCCTGGGCAGCGCCGACGTCCAGACGGGATCCGCCGGTGCCGACATCTTCATGTTCAACGCCGTCCTCGACGCCGACAACGACTTCGCTACCCTTGAGGAGATCACCGACTTCATTTCCGGCCAGGACGTGATCCATCTGGCGCACATCGACACCGACACCGGTACGGCCGGCGACCAGGCGTTCGTCTTCATCGGCTCGGCGGCATTCACCGCCTCGGCCGAAGCCCAGGTCCGCTTCGCGGACGGCATCCTCTATTGCGACACGGACCGCGACGTCGGCTCTGAGATGGAGATCACGCTCACCGGCGTGACGGCGCTGACGGCCGCAGACCTCGTGCTCTGACGCCGCGGCTGGTCGCGGGGCAATCGGAAAAGGGAGGGATGCCATGCCATTATTTGTGCAATCTTATTTTAGTTTCTTTGGCCGCAGCCCGGTGGTTACCGGGTTTGTACATGGTACCAATGGTGAGGATATTCTCGAAGGCACAGTCGTAGTAAATGGGCCTATATACAGCTACTTCGAGGACACCAACATCTACGCGCAGGCGGATGACGATCGGATCTCCGGTCTGTCGGGAGACGATTGGATCCTGCCTGGTCCAGGCGATGACAATGTCGACGGCGGGCCCGACGCCGATTTTGTGATCTTCGACGACAGCTCGGGGCCGATCAGCGTGGATCTTGCGGCCTTCCTGGCGCACGAGGCGAACGGCGACAGAGACATCATCACCGACGTCGAGAACGTCGCCGGCTCGCCGGAGGACGACGAGATCTTGGGCGACGGGGAGGACAACTGGCTGCTCGGCATGGACGGCGATGACGTCCTGCACGGACGCGGGGGCGCCGACAATTTGACCGGCGAGTACGGGTCCGACACGCTCGAAGGCGGGTCCGGCGACGACATGCTGGATGGAGAGGGCCTGTCTGTAAGTTGGCCTCCTCCACCGCAATCCGACAAGGATACCGCAAGCTATGCCACCGCTTCCTCAAGGGTGGTGGTCTCACTCCTGCGCCAGGAGCAGTGGCAGAACACAGTGGGCGCCGGCAGGGACTATCTGGACAGCATCGATAGCCTGACCGGCAGCGCGTACGGCGACACGCTGACGGGCGACGACCTCGCCAATGTCCTGGAAGGGGGAACCGGGGCCGATACGCTCGATGGCAAGGGCGGCACGGACACCGCGAGCTACGCTCACGCCACGGGCTCGGTCACCGTTGATCTGGCCACCGGCACCGCGAGCGGTGCGGACGGCGCGGACAGGCTGCGCAACATCCAGAACCTCCTGGGCGGCGCCTACGGCGACACGCTCACCGGCGACCTCACCGCCAACCTGCTCGACGCAGGCGGCGGCAACGACATCCTTTCCGGCGGCTTCGGCAGTGACACGCTCGACGGCGGCGAGGGCCTCGACACGGCGAGCTGGCTCACGACCGCGGCGGCGGTGACAGTCAACCTCGTGACCGGCCGCAGCTCGGGTGGGGGCGGAACGGACACGCTCAGGTCGATCGAGCATGTGATCGGCAGCGACGGGCACGGCGACACGCTGATCGGCAACGGCATCTCCAACCGCCTCGAGGGCCGTGGCGGCGACGATTTTCTCGACGGCGGCGCCGGCGGCGACATTCTCGACGGCGGCGAGGGTTCGGACCGGGCGAGCTGGGCCAGCTCGACCGTGGCCGTCACCGTCGATCTCGTCGCCGGTACCGCGAGCGGCAGCCAGGGCAACGACACGCTGATCTCGATCGAGCGCGTTACCGGGAGCGGATTCGCCGACACGCTGACGGGCAGCGCTCAAGACGACACACTCGACGGCAGTGGCGGCGACGACAGCGTCACCGGCGGCGGGGGCGACGACACGCTGCAGGGCGGCCTGGGCAGCGATTGGGTGCGCTATCTGTCCGCACCCGGCGCGGTCACGGTGGACCTTGCCGCGGGCACGGCGACCGGCGCCGCCGGCAACGACACGCTCGCCGGCTTCGAGAAGGTCATCGGGAGCTTTGCCCATGGCGACACGATCTCAGGCAACGGGCAGGCGAATATTCTGGAGGGCCGAGGTGGAGACGATGTGCTCCGCGGCCGGGCGGGCAACGACACTCTGGATGGCGGCAGCGGAATCGATCGGGCAAGCTACGACGACGCTTCGGGAGCTGTGACCGTCAATCTTGCACTCGGGATGACGCTGGCCGGGCCGGCCGGCAGCGACACTCTTCGGAGCATCGAGGATGTCACCGGAAGCGCGTTCGACGATACGATCGTCGGCAGCGCCGTCGCCAACCGGATCGAGGGTGGCGAGGGTGGCGACAACATTAATGGTCGCGAGGGCGACGACGTTCTGGACGGTGGCGGCGGTATCGACACCGTGAGCTACTGGGACGCTCCCGCCTTCGTCTATGTCGACCTGAGCAGCGGTGCCGCCGACTTCGGCGCCGGCCACGATGTCCTGACGCGGTTCGAGAGCATCGCGGGCAGCAGCTTCGGTGACCAGCTCATCGGGGACGCGGCCGTCAACGAGATCCACGGCTCCGGCGGCGCCGATACCATCGTCGGCCTCGGAGGCGCGGACATGCTCACCGGTGGCGTCGGCGAGGACATCTTCCTCTACACTGCGGTGCTCGATGCCGACGATGGTTTCGCCGTGCTGGAGGAGATCACCGACTTCGTCGGCGGCAGCGACCGGATCGACCTGTCGGCCATCGACACCGACACCAACGCCGCCGGCGACCAGGGCTTCGTCTTCATCGGCTCGGCCCCCTTCACGACGGGAGCCCAAGCGCAGGTCCGCTTTGCCAACGGCATCGTCTACGTCGACAAGGACAACGACGTCGGCGCCGAAATGGCGATTGCCCTGCACGGCGTCACGTCGATGACGGCGGCGGATTTCGTCCTCTAGCCGTGGGGCGGGTGCCAGAGATAGAGCCAGGTCTCCGTCAGCGTGGTCGGCCCCAGACGGAGATAGAGCCGGATGTCGATCGGCTCGGTGCCTTCCCAGGAGATGTCGAACGTGCAGCGCCAGCCGCCGATCTCGGCCAGGGGGCGCAGGAAGGGCGAGACGCGGACGAGGCCGCCCAGTGAGGTGACCGGCTCGACCTTGCCGCGCGAGAGGTTGATCACCGGCTCGACCGGCGCGTCGGGCGGGATCAGCGGCAGGTCGCCGCCGGCGAAGTCGACCACGAACTTGCGCAGGTTCCTGGGGTTGGGCTGGACGAAGCCCGTCACGCCGCCGCGGCCGATCCGCGTGCCGACGCAGATCGCGACCGAAGGCTGCACGGGCGGCTTCTGCGCCCAGTAGATGCGGTAGGACAGATCGAGGTCGGCACCCGGCACGGCCTTGGCCTCCGGCTCCCAGAAGGCGACGATGTTGTCGTCGGTCTCGCCCTCGGTCGGGATCTCGCCGAGCAGGATGCGCCCCTTGCCCCAGCTCGCCAGAGGCTCGATCCAGACCGAGGGCCGGCGCTCGTAGCGGAACGCCTCGTCCTGGTAATGCGCGAAGTCGCGGTCGCGCTGCAGCAGCCCGAAGCCCCGCGGATTCTCGTCGAGGAAGGTCGAGACCTGCAGCGTGGGCGGATTGGTCAGCGGCCGCCAGACCCACTCGCCGTTGCCGCGCCACATGGAGAGCCCATCGGAGTCGTGGATCTCCTCGCGCCACTCGTCACCGCCGCGCTTCTCGTTCTCGCCGAACCAGAACATGCTGGTCATCGGCGCGATCCCCAGCCGCTCGATCGGCTGGCGTGGAAACAGGCGGGCGCTGATGTCCATGGTCGTGACGCCGCCAGGCGAGATGCCGAACCGGTAGGCGCCGGTGATGCTCTCGCTCTCCAGAAGCGCATAGGCGGTGAGCGCCGTGTCGGTCGGCTGCGGCTGCACCAGCCAGAAGCGCGAGAAGCGCGGGAACTCCTCCTTTCGCTCCGAGACGCTGTCGATGGCGAGGCCACGGCAGGAGATGCCGAACTGGTCGCCGGCGTCGGTGGCGCGAAAGTAGGAGGAGCCGAGAAAGACGACGACGTCCTGGGGGAAGTTGGTCTGAAAATGCAGCCGCCAGCCCGCGAAGCCGAGATCGCGCGGCAGCGGCGGGTCGAACCTGGTGGGGCCGTAGTCGAACAGGCTCGGGTCGTACTCGACCGGCCGGGCCTCGCCCTTGTCGACCACGAAGATGCGCGCGGCGGCGTGGTAATAGCTGCCGAGATGAAAGAACTGAATCCGGAACGGCAGATCGGTGTCGGCCCACAGCGCATGCTCGGGCCGGAACCGCAGCGCCTCGTACTGATCCCAGGTCAGCTCGGCCAATTGTTGCGGCCGCTGATCGCCCGGCGCCTCGAAGGGCTGGCGCGACAGCTCGCGCGCCTGCGCCTGCAGCCCCTCCCAGTCGAACGGCTGGGCGGGGCCGAGTGCCGGCTGCGCCATCAGCTCGGGCGCATGAGCCAGCACTCTGCCGAGTAATGCCCAACCGACTGCGGTGGCTGCGCCTTGAAGCAAGTCGCGTCGATCCATGCCCTGCTCAAGTTCCACCATGCTGCGTTACGGGCGGGAGCAACGAACCACAGGCGTGCACGTGGGTAAATGCCCCATGGCCCCGGTCGAGGATGTCGGGGTCGCTTGCGGGGTACGTGCCGAGGCGTATTCTGCACGATGGCCGAACCGCTCGAACGGCGATCGGGAAGGATGCAGCACGATGGTGAACGAGGAGAAGCTGAATCAGTTCATCGGGCAGATGCTCGGCGATCTGGGTGGCGCCATGAGCGTCGCGCTGGTGCGCATGGGCGACGCCCTCGGACTGTACCGAATGCTCCACGACAAAGGTGCCATGACCTCCCACGAACTCGCCGACGCCGCCGGCGTCGACGAGCGTTACCTGCGGGAATGGCTGTCGCACCAGGCGGCGTCCAATTATCTGCGCTACGATTCCGCGAGCGGCCGGTTCGCGCTTCCGCCCGAACAGGCCATGGTGTTCGCGATCGAGGACAGCCCGGTCTACATGATGGGCGCGTTCGATTCCGTAGCCGCCCAGATGGAGAACCAGGACAAGGTCCAGCGGGCGTTCAAGGCGGGCGGCGGCGTCGCCTGGGGCGACCAGGCCGCCTGTCTGTTCTGCGCCACCGCGCGCTTCTTCAAGCCCGGCTATCAGGCCAATCTCGTCGCCAACTGGCTGCCGGCCCTGGACGGGATGGCGGCGAAGCTGGAACGCGGCGCGAAGGTCGCGGACGTCGGCTGCGGCCATGGCTGGTCGACGGTGCTGATGGCGCAGGCGTTCCCGAATTCGCAGTTCGTGGGCTTCGACTTCCATCCGGGCTCGATCGAGCAGGCGCGCGCGCATGCCGAATCGCACGGAGTCGCGGGACGTACGCGGTTCGAGGTCGCCACGGCCAAGGAGTTCCCGGGCACCGGCTACGATCTCGTCACCTGCTTCGACTGTCTGCACGACATGGGCGATCCCACCGGCTGCGCTGCCCATGTCCGGCAGGCGTTGAAGCCCGACGGGAGCTGGATGGTCGTCGAGCCGATGGCCAAGGACCGGCTGGAGGACAATCTCAACCCGGTCGGGCGCCTGTTCTACGGTGCCTCGACCATGATCTGCGTGCCCACCTCGCTGGCGCAGGAAGTCGGCACGGCGCTCGGCGCCCAGGCGGGCGAGGGCCGCCTGCGGGAGGTGATCACGGCCGGCGGGTTCACGAGCGTCCGCCGCGCCACCGAAACCCCGTTCAACATGGTGCTGGAGGCGCGGATCTGAGGGAAGGCGACATTCAGGTCGCGAAGCCCAGCAATGCCAGCTCGGCACGGATCTCCGGGTCTGCGAGAAGCTCGACGAATCGCCGGACGGCCGGGCGATCGCGGCGGGTCAGCGGCGCCAGAAAGTCGTAGTGCTCGGGCTGCAGCGGCAGGAAGCCGAGGCCGTAGGTGCTCGCCGCGGGCTCGATCGCCACGCCCCAGTCCGCGCGACCCTGCGCCACGGCGCAGGCGACGGCGTTGTGCGACCTGGCTTGGGCCCAATAGCCGGGTGGATGTCTGCCGGCCAGGAGGCCGTCGATCAGGATGCGGGTGCCGCTGCCGGCGTTGCGGTTGATCATCAGGCAGTCCGGCTCGGCCAGCACGACCGCGAGAGCCTCGGCCGCCGTGGGTGCTGCGAAGCGGGGATCACCAGTGCGAAACACGAGCCCCTGCAGCCGCCGATAACCCGGGATCAGCTCGAGCTCGCCGGACCGGGCGAGATGGCGATTGTAGATGCCGGTCGTTGGATCGAGAAGATGCACGCCGGCCAGATCGCACTCCCCGCGTCGGGCCGCGGCGACACCGCCGGAGCTGCCGACGTTCAATGACTTGACCGCGATGCCTTCGCGTCCGAGGTGGCCGACGATCATGTCGACGCCGAGGCAGTGGCTGCCGATGAGCACGAGATCCGGCGGGCGCACCCGCCGCCCGATGATCTGCACCTCGACCGGGCTGCCGGCGGGCAGGAGCTCGGTCTGGCTCGGCACCACGACGAAGCCGTCGGCCTGGCTGAAGGCGGTGACGCTGCCCGACCCCTTGGCGGTGGGATAGGCCGCGAGGCCGCCTTCGGCCTCGGTCAGCGACACCATCAGAAACTCGGTCCGGCCACGCTCCGAAGGCGTGCGCACGGCCAGTGTGGCGGACAGGGCCTCGCGCTCGTTCGGCGGCAGTCCCGCCATGGCGCGGATGAGCGGTGCGACGAAAGTGTGAAAGGTGAAGATCGCCGAGGTCGGAAAGCCGGGCAGCACGACGACCGGACGTCCACGGGTTACGGCGACGCACAGCGGCTTTCCCGGCTTCAGGGCCACACCGTGAACGACGATGCCGGGCTCACGCAGGCGACCGACCGCCTGATGGGCCAGATCGCCGGCTCCTTTGGAGGTCCCTCCGGACAGCAGGACGATGTCGTGCTCGACCGCCCGTTCCAGGGCCTCGGAGAGCGCTGTCAGCTCGTCGGGGCAGATCCCCATCGGTACCGCCACGCCGCCCTGCTCCGCGATCGCGGCGCTGAGGATCGCGGCGTTCGAATCGTACACCTGTCCGGCGCGGATCGGCTGCCCAGGGGCGACCAGCTCGTCGCCGGTCGAGATCACGGCCACCGTCGGGCGGCGGTGCGCCGCGACCTCGCCGAGGCCGACTGCCGCCAGCATGCCGATCTCGCGCGAGGTCAGGACCGTGCCGGTGCGCAGCACGGTCTCGCCTCGCCCGATGTCGCCACCCGCCGCCGCGAGCGCCGACCCCGGCGCGATGGGGCGCCGCAGCTCGATCCAATGGCTGCCGTCGGGCGCGGGAGCCGCGAGTTCCGTATGCTCGACCATCACCACGGCGTCCGCCTCGCGCGGCAGCATGCCGCCGGTCGCGATCACGCTGGCGGTGCCCGAGGCGACAGCGACGACCGGCACCACGCCAGGGGTGATGATCTCCTCGTTCAAACGGAGCCGGCAGGGACTGGCATCGGATGCGAGCCCGGTGTCGGCAGCCTGAATCGCGAAGCCGTCGACGTTGGCGCGGTCGAATCCCGGCACGTCGACGCGGGCGATCACGTCCTCTGCCAGGACCCGGCCGAGCGCGCTGCCGAGTGCGATCCGCTCGGCCGGTCGCGGGCTGACATCGACATGGGCGCTGAGCCTGACCCGAGCCTCCTCGATCTCGATCACCTCGAGGAACTGCTGCTGACGCGCCGTACGCGACAAGGCCCGCAACAGGGCCGGCCGTTCAGCCATGGTGACCCGCGAAGAGGTGCACCTCGACCTCCGCGCCCGCAGGGTAGCCTTCCGAGCTGGCGGGCACGATCACGAAACCGATTGCCTCCCTGGTGGCGGCGAGCGTGGCGAGGTCGGGGTGGGCGAGTGGTTGCGCCGCGGCTCCCTGCGCGCCGACCAGCCAAAGCTCGACCGTTCCCGGGCGCGAGGCGATCTTCGTGGCGAGCCGGTGTGACGTGCGGGCATGGGGCAGGGCGGGATCGAGCCCCGCGAGGCGGCGGAGAGCGGGGCCGGCAAGCAGCTCGTAGGCAGCCAGGCAGGCGAGCGGCTCGCCGGGAAGGAGTATCACCGGAACGTCGTCGACGACGCCCAGGCCGGACGTGCTCCCTGGTGCGATCGCAAGCCCGTGCCAAAGCACTCGGCCACGTGCGGCGATCCTGGGGGCGGCATCGTCATCGCTGCCGCAGCCGCTGCGCCCCGCCATGATCACGAGATCGATCTCACCGAGCGTGTCGAGTGTGGCTCGGGTGCGATCGTCGGCCCCGCCGTCGCGGGCGACAAGGCCCTGGAGCAGATTCTCGACCGGATTTAGGGCCGTCCGCCTCGGCTTGGCACCGGCGATCAGCAGAGCGACACGGGGTCGACGCCAGACGGCGATCTCCATGAGCTCCGCTTCGGCAGCCCGGGCGACATCCAGCGTATCGAGGCGGCGCCCAGCCGGAAACACCACAGCGCCGTTGCTCCACAGACCGCCCGCTGGAGTAACCCCTTCGCCGGCTGCCACGGGTTCGAGAATCTCGATCAGGCCGCCTGTCCCGGTCGTTGCACCATAGCCGAGCACACTGTCGCTGCCTGACGGCATCGGCGCTCCCGTGGTCACCTCATGCAGGCCACCTTCCAACACCTCGATCGGGTTGTAGTTGCCCGCGCCGTAGGTCGACGCGGCTGCCAGGGCATAGCCGTCGACACGGGCGAGGGGCGACAGCGGCAGATCGATGGGCGCGATGCCGCTCTTGGCGGCGACGCGACCGACTGCAGCCTCGAGAGGTGCGAGCTCCATGCTGGGTTCCGGCAGGAGGCCCTCGAGAGTGGCGCGCGCGCGATCGAGCTCGACCCGGCCGGCGAAGCCGGTCCGGCGCACATCCTGCCAAGTCTGCGCTGCCAAGAGTGTCATGCCCTTGAGGGCGATTTGGCAGCAACCTCGGGGTCAGGCAAGCCGGCGCGCAGATCGGCCTCGGGCAGCGCCGCCTGCGGGCCGAGCGCCGCGCTCTTGACCAGGGCCAGCACGGACATGCCTGGCCGCAACCCCAGCTCCTCGGCCGAGGCGGAGGTGAGGAGCGCACGCAGGCGCTCTCCCGCCACGTCGAGGCCGACCTCGACAAGGCCGTTCACGGGCCGGCCCAGCGCCGTGACCGTGGCGTGCAGCTGGTTGCGGATGCTGATCCCCGGCAACCGCGTGCCGCTCACGGCCAGGACCACATCGCGTGCGTCGATCAGCAGCCGCACGGCGCTCCCGGGACGCAGGTTGGTCGCCGCGATCTCGATCTCTCCGGCAGGGTGCGCCAGGAGGGTCAGCCCATGACGGTTCGGACCGCCTGCGACGAGAAGATGGAGGACGGCGCCGCCGCCGATCTCGGCTCCCGCCGGCCCGAGATCGAGCCGGGCCATCACCTCGCCGACCGGTCCGCCGGCGACCACGCGGCCGCCCGACAGGAGCACCATGGTCGTGGCGAGCCGGGCCACCTCGTCCGGGGCGTGGCTGACGAACAGGATCGGGATCCCGGCCTCCCGGCACAGTCGGTCGAGATAGGGCAGGATCTCGGCCTTGCGCGCCTGATCGAGCGACGCCAGCGGCTCGTCGAGCAGGAGCAGGCGTGGGTCGGCGAGCAGTGCCCGGCCGATCGCCACCCGCTGTTTCTCACCGCCCGAGAGGGTGCTGGGCCGGCGCTCGAGCAGATGGTCGATGCCGAGCAGCTCCACGACCTCGGTCAGGCTGCCGCGTCGATGTCCGCCCCGCGCGAACCACTGCCCGTAGAGCAGATTGCGCCGCACGGTCAGGTGCGGGAACAGCCGCGCATCCTGGAACACGTAGCCGATGCGCCGCCGGTGCCGCGGTACGTCGAGGCGGCGTGCCGTATCGAGCAATGGCTGGCCGTCGAGTACGATGCGGCCGCGATCGGGGCGGAGAAGCCCCGCGACGCAGTTGATGATCGTGGTCTTGCCTGCCCCGGATCGGCCGAACAGTGCGGTGACGCCGTCCGGCGCCGAGAAGGCGATCTGCAGATCCAAGGTGCCCAGCCTGCAGGCAAGGTCGACCTCCAGCATCAGACCCCGCGGACCATTCTCGCGACCGGACGGGCCAGCAGCTCCGATGCGATCATCGCGGCGAAGGCGAGGCCGATCGAGACCAGGGTAAGTCGCAGGGCACCCGATTCGCCGCCGGGGATCTGGGTGAATGTGTAGATCGCAGACGGCAGCGTCTGGGTCTCGCCGGGAATGTTGGAGACGAAGGTGATGGTGGCGCCGAACTCGCCCAGCGCCTTGGCGTAGCCGAGCACCATTCCCGCCAGAACCCCCGGCAGTGCCAGGGGCAGGGTGACCGTGGCGAAGATCCAGGGCCGCGACGCGCCCAGCGTGCCTGCCGCCTCCTCGAGCCGCCGGTCGGCCGCCTCGAACGACAACCGGATCGCGCGCACCAGCAGCGGGAACGACATCACGGCACAGGCGAGGGCGGCGCCGGTCCAGCGGAACGAGAACACGATGCCCAGATGCTCGGCGAGCGGCGCCCCGATGAAGCCGCGGCGCCCGAAGCTCAGCAGGAGAAGGTAACCCGTCACCACGGGCGGCATCACCAGCGGCAGGTGGACGATGCCGTCGAGCAGGAGCTTGCCGGGGAACTGCCAGCGCGCCAGGACGTAGGCCGTGAACAGGCCCAGAGGCAGGCTGCCGAAGGTGGCCCACAAGGCCACCTTCAGGCTCAGCTGGATCGCGGTCAGCTCGTCGGGCGTGAAGCTCCACACCGCGGATGGTTCAGGACGAGGTCGGGCCGAGCAGGGTGAAGCCCTGCTTCTCGAACGCGGCCTTTGCCGCGCTGCCGCTCAGGAAGCTCAGGAAATCGGCGGCCATGGAGCCCTCGCCGGCCGTGGTCACGGCGGCAGGATAGATGATCGGCGGATGGCTGTCGGTGGGGAAGGTGCCGACGATCTTGACCGTCGGATCGGAGGCGGCGTCGGTCTTGTAGACGATGCCGAGCGGAGCCTCGCCGCGCGCGACCAGCGCCAGGGCTGCCCGGACATTGTCGGCCTGGGCGAGCTTGTTCTCGACGCCGCTCCAGCCGCCGAGCTTCTCCAGCGCCGCCTTGGCGTACTTGCCGGCGGGCACCGAGCTCACCTCGCCGACCGCGAGCCGGCCGTCACCGAGCAGGGTGGCGAGATCCACACCTTGGCCGATCGCGACCTCGCCGACCCCGCTATCCTTGGCCGCGACCAGCACCAGGCTGTTGCCGAGCAGGTTCACGCGGGTCGCCTCGTCCACCAGATGCCGCTCGGCGAGATAGTCCATCCAGGCGAGGTCGGCCGAGATGAACAGCTGGGCGGGGGCGCCCTGCTCGATCTGCTTGGCCAGGGCCGAGCTCGCGGCATAGGACACCGTCACCTTGGTATCGTGCGCCTGACCGTAGGCGGTGATCGCATCGTCCAGCGCATTCTTCAGGCTGGCTGCCGCGAATACCAGGACATCTCCGTCGGCTGCGCGCACCGGACCTGCCCCGACCCCAAAGGCGAGCAAGGTCCCGATCACGGCAAGCAGCAAGCGGCGCGAGCCGCGGGTCGGTCGTTCGGTCATCTGCCTGTCCTCCGGGCGTTATGTACCGCTCAATACAACGCTTCCGCGGCGGCGCGAAGACGTCTAAGCAGGCGTGGCGCGGTTCGCTCGGCGGGCCGACCACATCTTTGGAGAAGCACTGATGCGTATCAGCGCGCGCAATCGCCTCAAGGGTAAGGTCACCGAGGTCACCAAGGGCGCCACGACGGCGCATGTGAAGATCGACATCCGCGGCACCGTCGTCACCGCCTCGATCACCAATCAGGCGGTCGACGAGCTCGGTCTCAAGGTCGGCGACGAAGCCTACGCCGTGATCAAGGCGTCAGACGTCATGGTCGGCAAGGACTGAGGCCGATGCGGGCGCTGCGACTGGCGCTGCCGCTGGCGCTCCTCGTCGCCGCGCACGGCGCCGCCGCCCGCACCATGATCGACGCCGTCGGGCGCAGCGTTGAGGTGCCCGATCGGATTGAACGCGTGTACGCTGCCGGGCCTCCGGCCTCCGCGACCATCTATGTCGTGGCGCCAGATCGGCTGATCGGCTGGACTCGCGCACCCAGCGACGCGGCCAAGACCTACCTGCCGCAGCGCTATGCCGAGCTGCCGGTCGTTGGCCGCCTGACGGGCAGCGGCGGTTCGACCGATATCGACCGGGTCAAGCAGCTGGCGCCCGACCTCATTCTCGACATCGGTACCGTCAGTCCGAGATACCGGGCGCTCGCCGAGCGCGTGCAGCGCGACACCGGCATTCCCTATCTGTTGCTCGACGGCAGCCTGCGCGCCACGCCGAGCATGCTCCGCGGTCTGGGCGATCTCCTGGGCGTGCCGGAGCGTGGCGCCGCGCTGGCGGCCTGGGCGGAGCGCGCGCTGGCCGAGACCGGCGGACGCGACCCCGGCGAGCGCCGGCGCGCCTATTTCGGCCGCGGGGAGGACGGCCTGGAAACCGGCGGGGCCGGCTTCATCAACGTCGAGAGCCTGGAGGCGGCGGGTCTCATCAACGTCGCGGCCGAGCTCGGCTCTGGCTGGCAGCGCGTGACGCCGGCTCAGGTGGCGCTTTGGCAACCCGACTTGATCGTGACCGAGCAGCCCGACCTTCCGGCTCGGCTCGCAGCCGATCCGGCCTGGAGCGCGGTCGGTGCGATCGCTGCCGGCGGCGTGCACGTGGCGCCTTCGGCCCCGTTTGGCTGGATCGAGGGACCGCCTGGCCCGAACCGGCTGCTCGGCCTCTACTGGCTGCATTCCCTCGGCTATCCCGGTGAGGTCGGCATCGATCTGGGCGAGCGGACACGCGAGTTCTACCGCCTGTTCTACGACGTGACGCTGACGCCCGACAGATTGCGCTCCCTGCTGGGCGAGACGGCGCCGGCGACAGGATCGACGCCGTGATCGAGGCCACCGGCGTGATGGTCGGCAAGGATCAGCGCCCGCCGCATCGACGGAGCAGCGCTTGACCTATCTCGCCGATCGGTAGTCGATGGCGTTCTGCCGCGGCTGTCGACAGGGGCGGATCGGGGTGTCGGGAAATCCGGCGAGCGCCATCAGAGCGGGCGAGCAGCTGCTCGGCCTGTCACGCCTCGCCTGGATCCGTGGTCGCGGTCGCGACGCTCGTCAGCATGCGCTCGATGCCGTCCGCGTGCTCGAGCGGGTGCCGCCCGGCCCGGAGCTGGCCATGGCCTATGGCACCATGGCGCAGCTCTACATGCTGGCCGGTGACGGTCCGGCCGCCGTGGAATGGGGCGGGCACGCCCTGCAGATCGCCGAGCCGCTCGGCCTCACCGATACCATCGTCCACACGCTGAACAGTGTCGGCACGGCCGAGCTGTTCATGGGCGAGACAGCGGGCCGGGCGAAGCTCGAGCGGAGCCTCGAGCTGGCGCGCGCGGCAGAGCTGCACGAGCACGCGGCCCGTGCCCTGCTGAACCTGGGGCACCATGCGCTGGCGGTCCGTGAGCATGAGCGGGCTCTGCAGCATCTCGCCGCGGGATTCGGCGACGCCCAGGAGCACGACCTCGCATCCTACACGTTCTATGCGATCGCGTTGCGGTCACGCGCGAACCTGGAGCTGGGCCGCTGGCAGGAGGCGGGCGCCGACGCGAACCTCGTCCTGGAGGGGGCTGCCGGAGCCAATTCGTGGCTCATCGCGGCCGCGGTCGCGGGCGCCTTGCGCGTGCGCCGAGGTGATCCGGATGCCGCGACGCTGTTGGGCGAGGCGAGCGAACGGGCTTGGGCCGCGGACGAGATCCGGCGGATCGGGCCGATCGCGGCCGCGCGCGCCGAGGCGGCATGGCTCGCCGGCGATGCGGAGCAGCCTTGTTCCGAGATCGCCGACGCGTTCGATCTGGCCTTGCGCCATCCTGAGCCGTGGCAGCTGGGGGAGCTCGGTCTCTGGCTCTGGCGCGCCGGCAGGCTTGACCAGCCGCCCGAGCCAATGGCCTTGCCGTATCGCCTGGAGATCGACGGCGATTGGCAGGGAGCGGCCGCGGTCTGGAGCCGGCTGGGCTGCCCCTATGAGGAGGCTCTGGCGCTGGCGGGCGGGGACCAGCCGGCGCAGCTGCGCGCCCTCGACCTTCTGCGGTCGCTGGAGGCAGCACCCGCCGCCGCGCTGGTCCGGCGCAGGCTTCACGCCGACGGCGCGCGCGGCATCCCCCGCGGCCCGCGCGCCGCGACGCGGCAGAATCCGCTCGGCATGACGGTGCGCCAAGTCGACATCCTGCGGCTGCTCGCCGAGGGCCTGAGCAACAAAGAGATCGCGGCGAGGCTGGCGATCGCGCCGAAGACGGTCGATCACCATGTCTGCGCCGTGCTGGCCAAGCTCGAGGTGACGACCCGCAAGCAGGCGGCGCGGCATCCGGTCACGCAATCGGTTCTGGCCGAGCTGAAGGCCGGCTAGGATACCGGCACGCCGGCGAGTTCCAGCGCCCGAAGGTAGCGCTCGGCGAACTCGTGGTCGCGCCACGGATTGATCTGACGCTGCAGGGAGACCGAGAAGGTCGGGAACAGCGCCATCAGCCGCGCGGCTGCGCTCTTCGCTTCCTCCAAGCGGTCGAGGCCGACCAGGGCGCCGATCGCGACACGGTAGGAAGAGCCGTAGCCGGGCATCTCGCGCAGCGCTTCCTCGGCCCAGCTCAAAGCCTCCTCGAAACGCTCCAGCATCAGATAGCTCATGCCGATGCCGGAAAGGGCGATGCCCTTCTCCGGGTCGAGCGGGCTGAGACGCATGGCGCGGTGGAAATACTCGATCGCGACCAGCGGGCGGCTCGCATGCGCATTGACCCAGCCGCCGCCGGTATAGCCCTGAGCCGAGTTCGGGTTGAGCTGAAGCGAGCGCTCGGTAGCACTGAGCGCCGTGTCGTAGTCCTTGGCGCTGTAGGCCAGCACCTGGGCGGCGAAGCGGAGGCAGGTGGGATCGTCCCGCGCACCGGCATGAACCTCGCGCGCCATGCGCACCGCGACCCGAATGTCGTCCGGCTCGTGCCAGCACTGGCTCACCGAGATGCTGCGGATATAGGCGCCCAGCGCCTTGGCCAGATTGAAGCCGGGGTCGATGCTGAGCGCTTCGTTGGTCAGGCGCCGTACCTCGGCGAAGCCCTCGCGGGTCATCGCATAGAAGCCGGGCAGGGCGCGCAGATAGAGATCGTAGGCGGTGACGTAGTTGGTCGGCTTGGCGCGGGCCTGGCGGATCTCCTGCAGGCGGATGCTGGGCTCGACCGAGCCGACCACGCTCTCGGTGACCTTGTCCTGCAGCTCGAAGATGTCGGCGAGGTCGCCCTCGAAACGGTCGGCCCAGACATGGTGCCCGGTCCCGGCATCGATCAGCTGACCGACGATCCGCACGCGCGTGCCGGCCTTGCGGATGCTGCCCTCGAGCACGTAGCGCACGCCCAGCTCGCGCGCCACCTGCCGCACATCGACCGCGCGGCCCTTGTAGGTGAAGGTCGAGTTGCGGGCGATCACGAAGATCGAGCGCTCCCGGCTGAGCGAGGTGATGATTTCCTCGACCAGCCCGTCGGCGAAATATTCCTGCTCGGGATCGCCGCTCATATTGTTGAAGGGCAGGACGGCGATCGACGGCTTGTCGGGCAGTGGCAACGGCCGCTCGCGTCCTGGAACGGCCGGACCTGCCGTTGCGACCTCGCCGAAGCCGGCGACGGCATACACACTGATCGGCTCAGCCAAGTGATTGATGCTGCGGCGTCCGAGATCGACCACGCCGTGCGGCAGCAATCGGTAGACGAGCTCGAGAGCGGTCGCCGAGAGACAGATTCCTCTCGGTTCGGCCTGCATCTGAACGCCCGTGGCCACGGCTACGCCATCGCGCGGCAGGTCTCCTTCCTTCGTCTGGACATCACCGACATGGATGCCGATGCGCAGCTCCAGCCGCTCGCCGGACGGCAGCTCGTCGTTGATCTGCGCAAGCCGCTGTTGCGCCGCCATGGCACACTCGATGGCGTTGGCCGCGCTCGGGAACTCGGCCATGAAACCGTCGCCTTCGACCTTGGCCACCTGACCCGCATGACGGGCGACGAACTCGGCGAGAAGGGCGAGATGCTCCTTCAGCTGGCGGAGGGTCGAGATCTCGTCGAGTCCGATCAGCCGCGCCCGGCTCACGACATCGGCGGAAAGAATGGTCGCGAGCCTGCGGTCCGGTTGCCGGATGGGTGAAGCCGTCACCGCGGGTACACCTCTAGCTCAGCGACGTGGCACCGTCGTCCATCCTCGAGCAAGCCTCCCGCAATCTTGCAGTTCCTCGACGCCACGGCAATCGGGCCGTTGCTGCACGACCATCGGCTCGATCGGTGCCTGGGCGAAACCTAGGGGATCTCTGGCCCAAAACTAGGGAACCGCTCCCGACGCCTCCAACCGGCGCATCGGCATACTCACGAGCGTGTCGCCGCAATGGCGGCACGATCATCAGGGAGTAGTTGAGATGCGCAAGAACCTGCTGTTCTCGGCCGTCGCCTGCCTGGCCCTCGCTTCGGCCGCCCTGGCGCCAGACGCGAGCGCCGGCAACGGCAACCAGCCGCCGGCAAAGGCCAAGGGCCTGGATCCCGACACAAGGGTGAAGCTGCCACCGAAGGAGCTCGGTCCGGAGCGGCTGGATCTCGACAACAACGAGATCGCCACCTCGGAGGCGGGCCCGAGCGCGCGGGCCGTGCTCAGAAGCGGCTGCATCCTCCCGCGCACCTTCGTCAAGTACAAGGTGTTCACCGGTTCGCCGCGGGTCTACACGTTCAAAGCGATCCCATCGCGCAAGTTCGACGTGGTGATGCGGATCGACACGTCGGGCGTCCACAAGACGGTCGACCGCTACTATGCGGGCGGCAACGAGACCTACCGCATCAGGACGTTCGTCCCGAACCTCCCCGTGAACGTCGTCGTCCGGGGCTTCGGCAGCTCCTCCGGCTGCTACGCATTGTCCGTCACGCCGTAGCTGCCGGCCACTCGGCGGCACGCGGTATGAGCCCCTGGGAAGGACTCCGTTCGGCCCGGCAGGTCAGATGCGACACTACGGGGTGGCGCGCTCTCGCCCTCTCATTGCGACGAGGGCGAGAGCGCACATCGTGCCGGCGAGGTCCATGCGCGAAACCGAGGGCAGGCAGCAGCGTTCGCCGGTGGACAGGAGAGTGGAGGATAGGATGGCCCGCAAGCTCGAGCCCGACGCCAAGGCGCCGCACAAGCCTGAGGCGCTGCACAAGTCGTAGACTTGGACGTGCGCAAACAGACCCGAAGTTGCTTTTCCAAGGTCTGCAATGTCCGCAAATGTCGTACTTCGCCAAGTGCGATGATGATATTCTCGCCGGTCACGACTGCCCGCACGACCAGTGGCGGCGTGATCCGGGAGAGCAAAGATGCCGATCTTCATCGTCCAGGGGCGTTACAGTCGTGACGCGGTCAAAGGCATGCTCGCCAAGCCAGAGGACCGGTCGGAGGCGGTGGCTAAGCTCGCCGAGGCGGCCGGCGGCCGGATGCTGGCCTACTATGTCACGTTCGGCGAGGACGACTTCCACGTGACCTTCGAGCTGCCGAGCGCCAAGGAGGCCGCGGCGCTGGCGCTCACCGTCGCCGCCAGCGGCGGCGTGGCGGATACGCGCACCACGCTGGCGATGACGACGGCGGAGGCGAAGGCGGCATTCGTGGCGGCCGGCAATCTGGGCGGCGCGTACCGGCCGCCCGGGGCCTGAGCCCACCTCAGCTCGCCCGGCGCAGGCGTGTTTCCGGCGGCCGGGCCAGCAAAGCCGCGATCGTCGTGCCGAGCTCGGCCGGCGTGGGCGCTATCGTCACGCCGGCCGCGCGCAGGATCTCGACCTTCTCCGGGGCACTCTCGCCGAACGCCGAGATGATCGCACCGGCATGCCCCATCTTGCGACCCTTCGGCGCGGACAGGCCGGCGACGTAGGCGGCGACCGGCTTGCGCATGTGATGGCGCGCGAACTCGGCCGCCTCGGCCTCCTGCGGCCCGCCGATCTCGCCGATCATCAGGACCGCGTCGGTCTCGGGATCCTCCTCGAACTGGATCAGCGCATCCTTGAACGAGCTGCCGTTGATCGGATCACCGCCGATGCCGACGCTGGTCGAGATGCCGATCCCGAGCTCCTTCATCTGCGACGCCGCCTCGTAGCCCAAGGTGCCCGAGCGGCCGACCACGCCGACATTGCCGCGCAGAAAGATGTGGCCGGGCATGATGCCGAGCAGGCAGCGGCCCGGGCTGATCACGCCGGCGCAGTTCGGGCCCAGCAGCCGCATCCGGCCCTCGGCCCGGTAGCGGCGCATGTAGCGTTTCACCCGGATCATGTCCTGGGCCGGGATGCCGTCGGTGATCGCGACGCAGACTTTGATGCCCGCGTCCGCCGCCTCCATGATCGAATCGGCGGCATAGGGCGGCGGCACGAACACGATCGAGGCGCCGGCACCGGTGGCGGCGACCGCGTCCTTCATGGTGTCGAACACCGGCCGGTCGTGCACCTTGGTGCCGCCTTTGCCCGGGGTGACGCCGCCGACGATGTTGGTGCCGTAGTCGATCATCTCCCGGGTGTGGAACGCGCCGATCCTGCCGGTGATGCCCTGGACCAGGACCTTCGTGTTCTCGTCGATCAGGATGGCCATCTCGGGGACTCCTCAGGCGGCGAGCGAGCGGGCGGCGGCGACGGACTTCTGCGCCGCCTGGGCGAGGCTCGTGGCGGTGATCAGATCGACCCCGCTGCCGGCCAGGATCTCGCGGCCCTCCTCGACGTGGGTGCCGGCGAGACGCACGATCAGCGGCACACCCAGAGGCTGCAGCTCGACCGCCTTGACCACGCCCTGGGCCACCCAGTCGCAGCGGTTGATGCCGGCGAAGATGTTGACCAGGACCGCCTTGACGTTCCTGTCCAAGGTGACCAGCCTGAACGCCTTGGCGACCCGCTCGGGCGTGGCCCCGCCGCCGATGTCGAGGAAGTTGGCGGGCTCGCCGCCGGCGAGCTTGATCATGTCCATGGTCGCCATGGCCAGCCCGGCGCCGTTGACGATGCAGCCGATGTCGCCCTCCAGCCCGACATAGGACAGGCCGCGGTCGGCCGCCTGGGTCTCGCGCGGGTCCTCCTGCGACTTGTCGCGCAGCTCGCTGATCTGCGGCCGGCGGAACAGGGCATTGTCGTCGAAGCTCATCTTGGCGTCGAGGCAGAGCATGCCGCCCTCCTCGGTCACGATCAGGGGGTTGATCTCGACCATGGTGGCGTCCAGCTCGCGGAACGCCCGGTAGCAGCCGAGGATCGTCGCCACCGCCGGCGCGATCTGCGTCGCCTCGAGCCCGAGTGCGAAGGCGAGCTCGCGCGCCTGGAACGCCTGCATGCCGACGGCGGGCTCGACCGCCGCCCGGATCAGCGTCTCCGGCTTCTCGAGTGCGATCTGCTCGATCTCCATGCCGCCGGCCGAGGAGGCCACGACCATGACCCGCTCGGTCTTCCGGTCGAGCACGAAGCCGAGATAGAGCTCGCGCTGCCACTTCACCGCCGGCTCGACATAGAGCCGCGAGACCAGCTTGCCGCGCGCGCCGGTCTGCTCGGTGACCAGCCGCCGGCCGAGCATCGCCTCCGCAGCCGCCTCGATCTCGCCGTCACCGCGGCACAGCTTGACGCCGCCCGCCTTGCCGCGTCCGCCGGAATGGATCTGCGCCTTGACCACCCAGGCCTCGCCGCCGATGTCGCGCGCCCGATAGGCCGCCTGCTCGGGGCTGTAGGCCAGCCCGCCGCGTGGCACCGGCACGCCGAACTTCGCGAGCAGCTCCTTCGCCTGATATTCGTGGATGTCCACGGCCCGCACCTCCCTGACTCAGGTTGCAGGATGCTGCCCTGCACTGCGAACGTCCGCCAACCGCGATCGGGTAGCCGCCGACGATCTTTGGGGTGGTGTGCTCCTACCCGAATCGGTCGGGCCTCAACATGAGAATTTCTCATGCATGGATGAGGCATCGCGGGTTCAAATCGTCTTCGGGCATGCGTCTACCGGATGATGGCCCATCAGATCTCGAGCTGCGGCCTTTGGCGGCGGGGAGGCGCCTTGTCGCGGCCGCATCATCACAATTGCCAGTGTGGGACGAGAGCGTAGCATCGATGGTTACCCGGAAAGGGAGGGAGCGCACCGATGGAAACGATCAGACGGCACGCACCGTGGCTGGCAGTCGGCGTTCTGGGTGCCTACGCGCTGGCTCTGGTCTCGATCGAGCGCGGCGAGAACGTCAACGCCTTGTGGATCGTGATCGCGGCGGTCTCGACCTATCTGATCGCCTATCGGTACTACAGCCTGTTCATCGCCAATCGCGTCATGCGCCTCGACCCGGCGCGGCCTACGCCCGCAGAGCGCTACAATGACGGGCTGGATTACGTCCCGACCGACCGCTACGTGCTGTTCGGCCATCATTTCGCCGCCATCGCCGGCGCCGGCCCGCTGGTCGGTCCGGTCCTGGCGGCGCAGATGGGCTATCTCCCCGGCACCTTGTGGATCCTGGCCGGCGTCGTGCTCGCCGGTGCGGTGCAGGACTTCATGATCCTGTTCATCTCGATGCGACGCGACGGCCGCTCCCTCGGCGAGCTGATCCGCGCCGAGCTCGGCGAGATCCCCGGCCTGATCGCGCTCTTCGGCACTTTTCTGATCATGATCATCATTCTCGCGGTCCTGGCACTGATCGTGGTCAAGGCGCTGACCGACAGCCCCTGGGGCACCTTCACCGTCGCCGCCACCGTGCCGATCGCGCTGATCATGGGTGTCTATGGCCGGCTGATCCGGCCGGGACATCTGGGCGAGACCTCGCTGTTCGGCTTCGTCTGCCTGATCCTCGCCATCATCTTCGGCCAGAGCGTCGCGAACTCGCCCACCTTCGCGCCCTGGTTCACCTTCTCCGGCACGGAGCTGTGCTGGATCCTGATCGGCTACGGCGCCATCGCCTCGATCCTGCCGGTCTGGCTGCTGCTGGCGCCGCGCGACTATCTCTCGACCTTCCTCAAGATCGGCACGATCGTGGGCCTGGCGCTGGGCATCGCGATCATGCAGCCTAGCCTGCAGATGCCGGCGCTGACCAAGTTCGTCGACGGGACCGGGCCGGCCTGGTCCGGGCCGCTCTTCCCGTTCCTGTTCATCACCATCGCCTGCGGTGCCGTCTCCGGCTTCCATGCCCTGATCGCGTCCGGCACGACCCCCAAGCTGATCGCCACCGAATCGGACGCGCGTTTCATCGGCTACGGCGCCATGCTGATGGAATCCTTCGTCGCGGTCATGGCCATGGTCGCGGCCTCGATCATCGACCCGGGCGTCTACTTCACCATGAACAGCCCGGCGGCCATTGTCGGCACCACGCCCGAAAGCGCCGCCGCCGCGGTCAGCGCCATGGGCTTTCCCGCCACACCCGAGCTGGTCTCGGGCACGGCCGCCGATGTCGGCGAGAACTCGATCATCTCCCGCGCCGGCGGCGCTCCCACCCTCGCGGTCGGGATGGCGCAGATCTTCTCGCACGTCATCGGCGGCCAGGCGATGATGGCGTTCTGGTACCACTTCGCCATCCTGTTCGAGGCGCTGTTCATCCTGACCGCCGTCGATGCCGGGACGCGCGCTGGCCGGTTCATGCTCCAGGACCTGATCGGCACCGTGGTGCCGGCGTTCCGCCGCACCTCCTCGCTGGTGCCCAACATCGTCGCCACCGGCCTGTGCGTCGGCGCGTGGGGCTTCCTGCTCTATCAGGGCGTCACCGATCCCCTGGGCGGGGTGAACACCCTCTGGCCGCTGTTCGGCATCTCCAACCAGATGCTGGCGGCGGTGGCGCTGATGCTGGCCACGGTCGTGATCTTCAAGATGAAGCGCGAGCGCTATGCCTGGGTGACCATGGTGCCCACGGCCTGGCTCCTGGTCTGCACCCTCACGGCGGGCCTGATGAAGGTGTTCTCGCCCGACCCGGCGATCGGTTTCCTGGCCCATGGCCGGGTGTTCGCCGAGGCCGCTGCCGCGGGCGAGGTCAAGGCGCCGGCCAAGAGCATGGACGAGATGTACCAGATCATCTTCAATGACCGGTTCGATGCCGGCTTGTGCGCGCTGTTCGTGCTCGTCGTGCTGGCGATCGTCTGGTTCAGTGTCCGCTCCTGCATCGCGGCCTACCGGACCCCGCGCTGGACGGCGGCCGAGCTGCCGCCGGCCGCGGTGCCGGCGGAATGAGCGCCGCGCTGGTCTCGCTGCGACGCCTGCTCGGGGAGCTGGCCCCGATCGGCGCCCGCCTGCGCGACAGTGCCCGACTGATGGCCGGCCTGCCGAGCTACGAGACCTATCTCGCCCATGCGCGCGCAGCGCACCCCGAGCGGGAGCCAATGAGCTACGCCCAGTTCGTGCGCGACCGGCAGGACGCGCGCTACGGTGCGGGTGGGAAGGGCGGCTTCCGCTGCTGCTGACCGCCCGCCACCCCGTCTAGGGAGCCAGGGGCGTGTACTCGTCCGACAGCGTCTCGAGGAACGCCACCAGGGCGGCCTCCTCGTCCGCGTCGAGGGCGAGATTGCCGATGATGGCCTGGGTCTGGTTGGGGAATTCGGCCTTCGGCCAGCAATTGCGCGCGTTCGCCTCGGCCTCGGTCGCGGCCGTCAGCCCGAACGTCTCGCACTTCGGCAGCTTGTCGCGCGTGTTGTAGAAATGGACGATGCCGGCGAGGCTCTTGAACCAGCCATTGTGGCCGTAGGCCCGGACGAAGCCGCTGCCGACGCCCTTGGCGGTGTTGCGCAGCGTCGGCGTGCGGACGAAGCCGCGGAAGTCGCCGCGCGGGTCGTTCGGCACATGGCTGGTCAGCCCGACCCGCTGCCCCGCGGCGAAGCCCGGCACCTCGCGATTGTAGGGCATGCCGATATTGTGGAACGAGTTGTCGGTGAACAGCTCGCGCGGCGCCTCGCCCCGAGCGGGGTCGGCCTTGTCGCCCTGCGGGACGCCGACATGGCAGGTGGCGCAGCGTGCGTTCTTGCCGGACGGGTTCAGCGGCGTGATCAGGCCATGGAACAGGTCGTGGCCACGATTCTCCTGGTCGGTGAGCCCTGCCAACGGGAACTGGCCGTCGGGATCGGCGGCGAGCGCCCGGTCGCGCCCGGAGCTGAACGAGTTGACCTCGGCCGAGGACTGCCAGGCCGCCAGCGCCACCGCCAGCCGCTTGTAGGCGGTGCGGTAGGGCGGGGCGCTCTCCGGCACGGTGGCGCAGTTGATCTTCTCGCCGAAGGCCTGATGGTAGAGTCCCGCCCAGCGCACCCGCTGGACCTCGCGGCAGACCTGCTGCTCGGCGATGTTCTGCTCGACCGGGTTCGGGAACGGGTTCAGCGCCTGATCGGCGGTCGGGCCGAGATAGCGCCGGTAGCGTGCCCGCTTCACCTGAGGCAGGTCGGCCGGCCTGATCGTGGCGCTGACCTGCCCCTCGCCCACCGGGCAGGAGCCGCCGACCGCACCGCAGCCCTCGGCGCGGCCGTCCCAGAAATTGCCGCCGCGGAACGGCGTGGCGATCTGCCCGGTCGAGGCGAAGGGCGGGCTGAAGCTGGCATAGGCGTTGGACGGCGTCTTGATGCTGCCCACCGCATGCGGCGCCGCCCCGGGCGCCACCACCGTGGTCCGGTTGACCTGGGCATTGGGCAGGACCCAGCCGCGCGCCGGATCGTGGCAGGAGGCGCAGGCCTGCTGGCTGCGCGGCCGCGACAGCCGCGCATCGAAGAACACCGCCTTGCCCAGCGCCTCGATCGGCGTCAGAGGCTTCGGATCGGCGGCCGACGCGCCCATGACGAGGATTGCGTTGGTCATGACGGCGATCAGAAGTGCCGCCCTGCGGCTAGCAATTCGCATATTGTATTGTCCCCCGCTGCCGCAGGTTCTACCCTAAAATTTCCAAACAGGGTGCAGAGCAAAGTGCGGCCCTTGATCGCAGATCTTGAGTAGAGAATGATCTCTATTTGATCCTCCGCATCAGTAGAGAGTCCTTATATATCGTTATACATTGCTCAATCTGGGGTGGTGACGGACAATGCCTGTCACGGCGCCGGTTTGATCGTGCGCGATTGCAAGTGGCATGATGCGACCATGGTCATGACCGTGGTGCGAGAGATGTCGGGTCGCGTTATCAAAGTGTCCGTTTCAAGGTGAAGGCCCGAACGAGGCTTCTTCAGCCGTAATCACGGCAAGGTTGTGATCCATGTCGACGTGGAGGAAGTGAACAGAGCCGGCGAGGTTAATTGAAGCAGCCGCTGTGACCATAATTCTTGATGACGCCTATCGATGCTTTCGCGACGTCTCTAGTATGTTGATAATTATTATCGGATCCATTTCGCCCCGATGGAGTGTGTCGAGCCGAGGAGCTCACGGCATGAGCCGTCGGAACACAGTCGCTCGCATCTCGGCGACCGAGTCGACCCGCTGTCGCAGGGCTGGCGAGCGCCGAGGAAGTGATCAGCCGTTAAGTAGAGGCTCCTAGATTCTGATGTTGTAGCTCATTTAAGACCCGACGCTCTCTACCGAAAGGCTGAGAACGAGGATCGTTGATAGTAGGGATACGCATCGAATGAATACTTTCGTTGTTAGTGGATCGAAGATTGCTATCCAATGAGCATCCCTGAATCCGGGCTCTTGTGTCGGATCAATTTTGCTTGCTATTCTTTCACGAATACGTGATTCTCACTGATCTGCCGCCTGCAAGGCGGCATTGGATAAGGAAAAGAGCATGCGCTAGTTGTGCAGCAGCCAAGAGATGTCGCGGTGCGGTCTAGCGCGAGGACGAGAGCTGTAAGACGCCAGTCCAATAGCTGATAGTCTTACATGAGATCTGTCGTTCCTCGGATACGGGCAACCGCCTGACCTGAACGAAGTGCTTCGTTCGCCTGAGCGGCGGCATGAAATAGCCGGCACATTCAAGGGGATAAGAATGGTTTCTGGAGACGGCACGAAGAGGGCGGCACCGATATCACGCAGTGCTGGTCATCTCCTGACAGCAGCGATCCTCGCCGCGCCGATCGCTCTCGCGTCGAGCACGGCAAGCGCGCTGACGCCACTGGAGCAGCAGTGGATCACGAGTCTGCAGCAGTTGGGCAAGAACGTCTTCTTCGACAGCAAGGCTTCGCACCCAAGTCACAAGCAGGCGTGTGCTTCCTGCCACGACCCGAGGTGGGGCTGGACATTCCCGGACTCTAAGATCAACGAGACGACCGTGGTGGCGCCTGGCGCCGCGCCGCACGCCTTGGGCAGCATCAAGCCACCGACCAATGCCTACGCGTTCTTCACCCCTCCTTTCGCCCGCATCCCTGGAACCCCCTTCCCGCCGTTCTTCATCGGCGGCAATTTCTGGGACGGCCGCGCGGAGGGTTGTGGCAAGATCGACAATCAGATCTGCCCGATCGGCGACGGACTGGTCAGCGAAACCATCAGGCGCAGCGATCTGCCCGTGGCCAGACAGTTCGTTTTCGACAGGTTCTTGGGGCCGACCGCCGACCAGGCACTGAATCCATTCCCCAACACCGTCGAGCAGAACATCCGTGAGAAGAACGTCTGCCAGGTGGTGAAGACCGCCAAGTACAAGAAGCTCTACAGTGATGCCTTCGGCGAGGACATCGACTGCAGCACGAACCCCAAAGCCAGTCCGGCCTACCACGCCAGCTTCACGCTCGTCGCAGTCGCGGTGGCGGCTTGGCAAGCTTCCCCGGAAGTCAACTCGTTCAGCTCGAAGCGCGACAAGGGATTGCTCGCAGACCCGGATCATGCATTTCCGCTGAACCAGAACGTCCCGGCTGTGTTGAAGATCTTCGACAACGATCCCGCGAAACTCGCAGCCGTCAACAGGGGCCACGACCTGTTCTACCGCCAACCTCTTCCGAACTGTGCGGGAAACTGCCACAACGGAGTGCCCTCAGGAGAGCCCGCGGACCCGAACGGCAACTCGATCCACCAGCTCTACACCGACAGCAGGTTCCACAACATCGGCATTCCGTTCAACCGTGAGATTCCAGGAGTGCCAAAAGGCGAGAAGGTCGGTCTCAGCCGCCACGTCAAGGGCCCTATCATCAGCCCTGTCATCGGACCCGTCGACCTGAGCGGCATGAACAAGACACCTT
>JBFWWD010000031.1:0-32664 GCA_050246385.1 Geminicoccaceae bacterium | reverse complement strand
TGCTGTCGGCGGCGCTCTATGCCCGCTTCCGCTCGCGCCAGGACCACACCTATGGCGAGCGCCTGCTCTCGGCGATGCGCTTCCAGTTCGGCGGCCACCGCGAGCCGCCGGCCGCGGGAGAGTAGGATGGCGACCGCCGACCGGAAGCAGGTCGCGCCGATCGGTGCCGAGCCGGCGCCGCCCGGAACGCTGGTCGTCCTCGGCGCCGGCGGCGATCTGGCCAAGCGCCTGTTGTTGCCGGCATTGTACAATCTGGCGGTCGCCCATCAGCTCGACGATGGCTTCGCCCTCCTCGGCGTGGACCACAAGGATCTCTCGCAAGACGCTTTTCGCGACCGGCTCGAGGAGGCCGTCCGCGCGTTCGTCGCCAGCCGGAGCGTGGCCGCGGCCGGTCAGCCCGATCCCGAGACATGGGGCTGGCTGCGCCAGCGGCTGCATTTTCTGAGCGGCGACTTCGGGGACCCCGACACCTATCGGCGCATCGCGGAGCGTCTGGGAGGGCTGCCCGGAGGCGCCGGGGGAAGGGCCGTGTTCTATCTCGCGACCGCACCGCGCTTCTTCGGTCCGGCGGTCGAGCACCTGGCGGCTGCCGGGCTGGTCCACGAAGGTGACGGTGGCGCGCGCCGGGTCGTCGTCGAGAAGCCGTTCGGCAGCGATCTCGCCTCGGCGGCGGCCTTGAACCGGCAGCTCCTGGGCGTGCTCGGTGAGAGCCAGATCTATCGGATGGACCATTTCCTGGGCAAGGAGACCGTCCGGAACATCATGGCGCTGCGCTTCGGCAACGGCATCTTCGAGCCGTTGTGGAACCGCGCCCACATCGACCACGTGCAGATCACCGCCGCCGAGACGGTCACGGTCGAGGAACGCGGGCGCTTTTACGAGCAGACGGGCGCCCTGCGGGACATGGTCCCGAACCATCTGTTCCAGCTGCTCGCCATGGTGGCGATGGAGGCGCCGAACTCCTTCGACGCCGATGCCGTGCGGACCGAGAAGGCCAAGGTGGTCGAGGCCATCCGTGACCTCGGCACCGAGGCGGCGCGGCGCTGCTCCGTGCGGGGGCAGTACCGGGCCGGCAAGGTGGGCGACCGGGCGGTGCCTTCCTACCGCGACGAGCCCAACGTGGCGCACGACAGCCGCACCGAGACCTATGTCGCTCTCAAGCTGATGGTCGACAATTGGCGCTGGGCGGACGTGCCGTTCTATCTCCGGACGGGCAAGGCGCTGAAGGCGCGCCGGACCGAGATCGTCATCCAGTTCAGGCAGGTGCCGTGCGTGCTCGCCCGCGAGTGGCCGGGCGGGGACCACGCGCCGAATCTCCTCGTGCTGCGGATTCAGCCCGACGAGGGCCTGTCGTTGCGGTTCGAGGCCAAGATACCGGGCCCGAAGGTGCGGCTCTCGCCCGTCGACATGGACTTCCGCTATGCCGACTACTTCCAGATCGTACCCAGCACGGGCTACGAGACGCTGCTCTATGACAGCCTGATCGGCGATCCGACCCTGTTCCAGCGTGCCGACAACATCGAGGCCGGATGGCGCGCCGTGCAGCCCTTCCTGGACGCGTGGCGGAACACCGGGCCGGACGACGTCCATGGCTACGCGGCCGGCAGCTGGGGACCCGACGAGGCCGACGCGCTGCTGGCACGGGACGGCCGGCGATGGCTGAATGAGACATGACGGTTGAGCGCTGTTCGCTCGGCGAGCCGCGGCGCTGAGCCGTGGCGGCCGACAGCCATGCCAGACGACCGGTCATCGTGGCGGCCTCGATCCTGGCCGCGGATCTCGGCCGCTTGGCCGACGAGGTTCGCAAGGTCGACGAAGCGGGCGCCGACTGGATCCACGTCGACGTCATGGACGGCCGGTTCGTCCCGAACATCAGCTTCGGTCCAGCCGTGGTCGAGGCGGTGCGGCGCGCCACCGCGAAGCCGATCGACGTCCATCTGATGGTGGTCGAGCCCGAGCGATGTCTCCATGACTTCGCGCGCGCCGGCGCCGATCATCTTCTCGTCCACTCGGAGCCGTCGTCCACGGCCCACCTGCACCGGGTCCTCGCCCGCATCCGCGAGCTGGGCAAGAAAGCCGGGGCGGTGCTCGATCCCGCCACCCCGATCAGCTTCGTCCAGCACGTGCTGCACCTGTGCGACCTGGTGCTGGTCATGACGGTGAACCCGGGCTTCGGCGGCCAGGCGTTCCTGCCGGAGATGCTGCCCAAGATCCGTGACCTGCGCCGGCTCTGCGATACTCAGGGGCTGGCGCCGCGGATCGCGGTCGACGGTGGCCAGGACGGCAATAACGCCTGGCGGGCGATCGAGGCGGGAGCGGATGTGCTTGTCGCCGGCTCGGCCATCTTCCAGTCCAGGGACCCTGCGGGCACGATCCGGCGCTTGCGCGAGGCGCGGCGTCCTGCTCAGGATTCGGCATCGTGACCGCCGCTCGCAATCCGCCCGCCGGTGAACGTGGCGGCGATCGCCGGCGGGCCCTGGGCAAGCGGTCGCCGCGAGTCACACTGGCTTGACGACCGCGGGCATGGCGGGAAGTAAGGACTCGATGTCCAGGCACTGACCGGTGCGGCGGCGATGGCCGCCCATCTGAGGGACGCTGCAGAAGTCTAGAGCTCTCCGCGAAGGGGCCCCTGAAGGGTAATGCCGAGCGAAACGCTGCTCATCGCCGTTCTCGCGCTTCCCTTCGCCGGGAGCTGTCTCGCCGCGCTCCTTCCGGCCAACGCGCGCAACGCGGAGGCTTGGCTCGCCGGCGCGGTCGCGCTCGCCAGCCTGGCGTTCGTCGCAGTGTGCTATCCCCGTATCGTCGATGGCGGGGTCATCCGGCACACGGTGGAGTGGGTGCCGGATCTCGGCCTCGAGTTCAGCTTGAGGATGGACGGTTTCGCCTGGATCTTCGCCACCCTGGTCACCGGCATCGGCTTCCTGGTGGTGCTCTACGCGCGCTACTATATGTCCCCGGCCGATCCGGTGCCGCGGTTCTTTTCCTTCCTGCTCGCGTTCATGGGCGCGATGCTCGGGATCGTCCTGTCGGGTGACTTGATCCAGCTCGTCTTCTTTTGGGAATTGACCAGCCTCTTCTCCTTTCTTCTGATCGGCTACTGGTACCAGAATCCGCAGGCCCGCGAGGGCGCCCGGATGGCCCTGACCGTCACCTCGGCCGGTGGGTTATGCCTGTTCGCCGGCGTGCTGGTGGTCGGCCATATCGTGGGGAGCTATGACCTCGACCGGGTGCTCGCGTCGGGCGACGTCATCCGTGCCCATCGCCTCTATGTTCCGGCGCTGGTCCTCGTGTTGCTCGGCGCCCTCACGAAGAGCGCCCAGTTCCCGTTCCATTTCTGGCTGCCGAACGCCATGGCGGCTCCCACCCCCGTCTCCGCCTATCTGCATTCCGCCACCATGGTGAACGCAGGCGTCTTTCTGCTGATCCGGCTGTGGCCCGCGATGGGCGGGACCGATGAATGGTTGTGGCTGGTGGGATCGGCCGGCCTGATCACCTTCATCTTCGGCGCCTTTGTCGCAGTGTTCCAGCAGGACCTGAAGGGGCTGCTGGCCTACTCGACCATCAGCCACCTCGGACTGATCACGCTTCTGACCGGACTGGATGCGCCGCTCGGCCAGGTCGCCGCGATCTTCCACATCATCAACCACGCGACCTTCAAGGCGTCGTTGTTCATGGCCGCCGGCATCATCGATCACGAGAGCGGCACACGCGACATTCGTCGGCTGAGCGGACTCTGGCGGTTCATGCCGATCACGGCGACCCTGGCGATGATCGCCGCCGGATCCATGGCGGGGGTCCCCCTGCTGAACGGATTCCTGTCCAAGGAGATGTTCTTCGCCGAGACCATCGAGATCCACGACAATTCGATCGTGGACCAGGCGCTGCCCTACATCGTCACCCTGGCCAGCATGTTCACGGTCGCCTACTCGCTGCGGTTCATCCGCGACGTGTTTTTCGGGCCGCCGCCGCACGATCTGCCGCGAATCCCGCACGAGCCCCCGTTCCTGATGCGGTGGCCGGCCGAGATCCTCGTCGCGGTATGCCTCGTCGTCGGCATAGTCCCGTCGATGACGGTCGGTCCGGCTCTCGACGCGGCCGTGCACGCCGTACTCGGCCCGGCACCCCCGTACTACAGCCTCGCCGTCTGGCATGGCTTCAGCCCCGAGCTCTTGATGAGCGTCGTCGCGCTCGGCGGGGGCGTTGCCGTGTATTTCATGCTGCACTCGTACCTGCTCAGCGGGGTCGAGGGGCCGCCCATACTGCGTCACCTCAGGGGCCAGCGGATTTTCGAGCGGGTGCTGGTCACCCTGTCCTGGCGGCTGGCCCGATGGCTGGAGGGCGTCCTCGGCACCCGACGTCTGCAGCCGCAGCTGCAGCTGCTGGCGGTCGTGGCGCTCATCGCCGCCCTCCTGCCGCTTCACGGGCGGGGTCTCGCCATCGCGGCGCCTTCGGGCGATCTCGACCTCGCTTTCGCGCTGGTCTGGGCGGTCGGGATGGTCTGTGCCCTCGGCGCGGCCCATCAAGCCAAGTTCCACCGCCTTGCGGCACTGATCCTGCTCGGCGGCGCGGGTATCGTCACCTGCATCAGCTTCGTCCGCCTGTCGGCGCCCGATCTCGCCCTGACGCAGCTCGCCGTGGAGACCGTGACCACGGTGCTGCTTCTCCTCGGGCTGCGGTGGCTCCCCAAGCGGATCGAGCGGACCGGGCCCGAGGAGCGTGCGACAGGCATGTTCCGCTGGTACCGGATCCGGGATATCTCCATCGCGACGTGCGTGGGGGCAGGGCTGGCGACGCTCGCCTACGCGGCGATGACCCGGCCGGCACCCGACAGCATCTCGCGCTTCTTCACCGAGAACGCCTACACCCAGGGCGGCGGCACCAACATCGTGAACGTCATCCTGGTCGACTTCCGTGGCTTCGACACGCTCGGAGAGATCACGGTCCTCGGCGTCGTCGCGCTGACGGTCTACGCCCTGCTGCGGCGGTTCCGCCCGGCTCCCGAGAGCATCCCGGTCCCCGAGCAGCAGCGCGCCCAGGACATCTATGACGACGGCCACCCGGACCGCCAGAAGGGCGACACCGTCAGGGATGCCATGCGCACCCCCGCCCTGATCATGACGCTGCTGTTCCCGGTGATCGGCGTGACGGCCGTGTTCCTGCTCCTGCGAGGTCACGACCTGCCCGGGGGAGGGTTCGTCGCGGGCATCACCATGGCGGTCGCGTTCATCGTGCAGTACATGGCCCACGGCACCAGCTGGGTCGAGACGCGTCTGCGGGTCCAGCCGGTGCGCTGGATGGGCGTCGGCCTTCTTCTCGCCGGCGGCACCGGCGCCGCCGCCTGGCTGTTCGCGCGTCCCTACCTGACATCGTATTTCGCCTACGCCGACGCGCCTCTCATCGGCTCGATGCCCCTGGCGAGCGCCCTCCTCTTCGACCTCGGCGTGTTCTCCCTCGTCGTCGGTGCCACCGTGCTGATGCTGATCGCGCTCGCGCACCAGTCGGTGCGAAGCCATCGCGCGCCCCGCGCTCGGGAGCCCGGCACGCGGGCGCTGCCGGCCCTGCCGGAAATGAGATGATGGAGATCGTCCTCTCCTTGGGCATCGGAGTGCTCGCGGGCTCGGGCGTGTGGCTGATCCTGCGACCACGCACGTTCCAGGTGATCATCGGCCTGTCCCTGCTCTCCTATGCGGTGAATCTCTTCATCGTCGCCATGGGACGGCTGCAGACCGAGGTGCCGCCGGTACTGACCATGCGTTCCGCCGGCGATCCGTCGCAATACGCCGATCCGCTGCCACAGGCGCTCGTCCTGACCGCCATCGTCATCAGCTTCGCGACCACGGCGCTGTTTCTCGTGGTGCTGCTGGCATCGCGAGGCCTGACCGGCACCGACCATGTCGACGGTCGAGAGCCGAGCCCGTGAGCCGGCTGGTCGATCACCTGTTGATCGCGCCCGTGGTGCTGCCACTCCTGGCGGGGGCCGCGATGCTTCTGCTCGGGGAGCGGCTTCGCGGGGTGAAGGCCGCCATCAACCTCGCCTCGACGTTCGCGCTCGTGGGCGTCGCGACCGCGCTGCTCGCCATGTCCGACGCGGCCTCGACCGGCGCGGCGGCCGGCGTCGGCGTCTATCGGCTGGGCGATTGGCCGGCGCCGTTCGGGATCGTCCTCGTGGTGGACCGCCTGTCCGCGCTCATGCTGCTCCTGACGAGCATCCTGGGATCCGCCGCCCTGGTCTTCTCCCTCGCGCGCTGGCACCGCGCGGGCGCCCATTTCCATGCGCTGTTCCAGTTCCTGCTCATGGGCGTCAACGGCGCGTTCCTGACCGGCGACCTCTTCAACCTCTTCGTCTTTTTCGAGCTGCTGCTGGCCGCGTCGTACGGCCTGGCGCTGCACGGCTCGGGCACCGCGCGCGTCAGGGCCGGATTGCACTACATCGTCGTCAATCTGGCGGCATCGCTGCTGTTCCTGATCGGAGTCAGCCTGATCTATGGCGTTAGCGGAACGCTCAACATGGCTGATCTCGCCGCGCGCATCCCGGACATCGCCGCGGAGAACCGGGTCCTGCTGGAGGCGGGCGCCGCGATACTGGGGACCGCGTTCCTGCTCAAGTCGGGGATGTGGCCCTTGTGCTTCTGGCTGCCGGCGGCCTACGCCGCCGCGAGCCCGCCCGTGGCATCCATCTTCGCGATCCTGACCAAGGTCGGCGTCTATGTCGTGCTGCGGCTCTGGCTGCTTCTGTTCGGCGAAGGGGCAGGGGCGTCGGCCCAGTTCGGCGGCGACTGGCTGTTCTATGGCGGGATGGCCACGGCCGCGTTCGGCATGATCGGCTCCCTGGCCTCGCAAGACATGGCCCGGCTCGCCGCCTTCTCCGTGCTCGTGTCCTCCGGAACGGTGCTCGCCGCGGTCGGGATGGGTCAGGTCGCCGTCACCGGGGGAGCGCTGTTCTATCTGGTGAGCTCGACGCTCGGCATCAGCGCGTTCTTCCTGCTGATCGAGCTCGTCGAGCGAGGTCGCGAGCCGGGAGCGGACGTGCTCGCCGTCACGCGGGAGGCGTATGGCGAGGGCGAGGAGGAGCTCGACGAGGAGGATGAGGTCGGCCTCGCCATCCCGGCCACGATGGGCGTGCTCGGCCTCGCCTTCCTCGGCTGCGCGCTCGTGATCGCGGGTCTGCCGCCGCTGTCCGGATTCATCGCCAAGTTCGCGCTCTCTACTGCCGCGCTCAACCCGTCGGGGATGGCCGCGCCGGGCGGCGGAGCCATCCAGACTGCTTCCTGGGGTTTGCTCGCACTCCTGATCCTGTCCGGGTTGTCGGCGCTCATCGCCATGACCCGCGCCGGCATCCGCACCTTCTGGGCCGCACCCGACCGCGCGGTGCCGCGCGTTCGGGTGATCGAGATGGCGCCGGTCGCCGTCCTTCTCATCCTGTGCGTGCTCCAGACGATCCAGGCCGGGCCGGTCATGCACTTCATGCAGGCGACCGCCCAGTCGCTTCATGCGTCCAGGGACTATGTGCGCAGCGTGCTGCGGCCGGCCGAGCGACCGGCGGGCGGAGCGAGCGGCACATGACGCGGCTTCTGCCCTTCCCGCTGGCCACGGCCGGGCTGTTCGCCGCGTGGCTGTTGCTCAACCAGGCGCTTTCGTTCGGCCAGATCCTGCTCGGCGCCGCGGTAGCGCTCGTCGGCGGCTGGGCATTGACGCTGCTGCAACCGCCGAACGCCCGGATTCGACGGTTCGGCGCCGTGCTCCGCCTGTCACTGCTGGTGCTGGTCGACATCGTGCGGTCCAACATCGCCGTCGGCCGCATCATCCTGGGCCTGGCGGGGCAGGGGCGGAGGGCCGGATTCGTGGATATCCCGCTCGAGCTCCGCGACCCGTACGGGCTGGCGACGCTGGCCTGCATCATCACCTCCACGCCTGGAACCTTGTGGGTGAGCTTCGACTCCGCGCAAGGAAGACTGACGATCCATGTCCTCGATCTGATCGAGGAGAGCGACTGGATCTCGACGGTCAAGGGACGCTACGAACGGCTTCTGATGGAGATTTTCGAGTGAGCGCAGCGCTGCTTGCTTGGTCTCTGATGGTGGCACAGATCTTCTTGGCTCTCGCCATGGCCTGCGCCGCATTCCGCATGCTGTGGGGGCCGAGGGCGCAGGATCGGGTCGTGGGCCTGGATACCCTCTACGTCAATGCGATGCTGTTGCTTTTGACGTTCGGCATCGCCTCGGGTGGCACCCTCTACTTCGAGGCGGCCTTGATCATCGCCCTGCTGGGCTTCGTCGGAACCGTCGCCCTTGCCAAGTTCCTGCTCCGCGGGGAGGTGATCGAATGAGCGAACTGTCGGAGCTGCCGCCTTGGGCAGCGATCGTGACGGCAATGCTCGTCTTGCTGGGTGCTGGAATCACGCTGATCGGTTCGCTGGGGCTCTTGCGGCTCAAGAGCTTCTACGAGCGGGTCCACGCTCCCACGCTCGGGACGACGCTCGGGACCGGCTGCATCGTCCTCGCTTCGATGATCTGTTTCTCGGCGCTGCAGACCCGACCCGTGCTGCACGAGATCCTGATCGCCGTCCTCGTCACCGTCACGACACCGGTCACTTTGATGATCCTGGTGCGCGCAGCGCTCTTTCGCGACCGGGTGGAAAGTGCGGGCGGCACCCCGGGGCCGGATGCGACATGACGGCGTGAGGTCGCTCCTGCATTCGGGTCAGGCCTTTGCATTCTCCGGCGGGGATCTGACGGCCGGCGGTACGGCGAGGATGTCCACGTCGAGGCGACGCAAGGCTTCCTCGGTCACACTCCCCAAAAGCGCCTTGAGCAGCCCGGTACGGCCATGAGTTCCAAGGATGAGCAGATCAGATCTCATCTCCGCCACGGCCTGTGAGATGACCGCGAAGCTTTCGCCTTCCTCGACGTGCAAAGTTGCCTTTAGATCGCCGAATCCGTTGGCTTCAAGGAACGCGACAAGTTCATCGGCCGCCCTTTGGCGTTCACTGGCGACATATTTGTCGATGGCGGGCTGATCGATTCTCGCCTCGACCAGCTTGCCTTTCCCGAGCGGGAAGAAGGCATGAAGGAATGTGACGACCCGGTCCCCGATCAGCCCGGCCGAAGCGGCGGCCCTGATCGCATTCGCCGACGGCTCCGACACGTCGACGGCGACCAGGACGTTCCGATAGGGTTGCTTCACCTCGTGGTTCACCATGAGCACCGGGTATGGTCCGGTGCGGATCACCCGCTCGACGGTCGTCCCGACGAAGATGTCCCGCAGCAGCTGCTTGCGGTGGGCGCCCATGACGACGAGATCTGCCTCGATCGACCCTGCCGCCCGAAGAATGCCGTTGAAGGGGTCGTCGGCAACGACCATCGGGCGGCAACGGGCGCCGCGCAGCTCGGCCATTGCGCTGATCTGCTCAGCCAGGATCCGTTCGGCCTCGCGGCTTTCGAGCCGGATCAGGTCCTGCGGCTGATCATCGTCCACGACATGAATGAGAGCGAGCTCGGCGCCCTGGGCTTGCGCCAACAAGCCTGCCCGTCGCAGGGCCCGGGAGGACCGGGTCGAGAAGTCTGTCGCCGCGAGAATCCGCACTTCCTCACCTCCTGCTCGAAACCGTCCTTCTCCAATGTTCGACAGACCCGTTTTCTGCTGCGACGCGGCCCGAACCATCCTCTCATCCGGGGCGTGTTCCCTGGCGTGGTGCAGGTCGCAGCGGCCACCGCGATGCCGAGCGGGATCCGGCTGGTCAGTCGGCCAAGGTCGGCAGGCTGACGACGGCACTCTCGTCCAACGAGCTCATGGCCTCAACGGTCATGCAGCGGGCACGCTGCACCGTCCGCTCGCCCGACGGCTCGAGCAGGATGGCGCTGACCAGGCGGAAGATGGTGCGGCGCTCGACCAGATCGAGCTGGCGATAGGTGTGGGACATGAGGCGACTCCGTCGGGCAAGTGACTGAAAATCCTACAGAGTCGCACTTCGCGATAGAAACCACCCCGCCTACACACACGAATCTGACAATGTATATTATGACAAGTCAATTTCCCGCAATGGCCTTCCCCGATCTCATCTCTTTGAGAACGTGTCCTGTGCCGACCCCGGCTAGGCCAAGGTCAGCGGCCGTGATTCGCAGATCGTGTACGTGTCCTTCCAAGGACGGATGCGCTCGAACGCGGCGCTCGCCGCGAACACGTCGGCGTCGGCGTAGCGGCGGCCGACGATCTGCAGGCCGACCGGCAGGCCGTCCTGGCTCAGACCGGCCGGAACGGACGCGGCCGGGTGGCCCGAGAAGTTGATCGGATAGGTCATGCACCAGCCGATCAGCGGATCGACCGTCTCGCCGTTGATCTCGCTCGGACCGACCGTGTCGCCATCGTCCCTGTTGTCGACCGGCAGGCAGGCCAGCGTCGGCGTCACCAGCAGCCGGTATTCCGACAGCACCTCCTCGACGGCATCGACGACGGTCGTGCGCATCACCTGGTCGCGATACATGTCCATCGGGCTCATCGCGAGCGCGATCTCACCCCAATGATAGACCTGCCGCGGCAGGTCCTCCGGGTGATCCTTGACGATGTCGTAGCCGCGGTCCTTGTACTCCTCGAGCGACGCCATGTTGAGCAGGCCGATCTGCCGGCACCAGAGATCGCTCAGCTCCTGCTGGGAGTGACGCATCCGCGGCGTCACCTGCTCGACATGGGCGCCGGCCTCCTCGAACGCGCCGACCGCCCGGTCGATCACCCGCACCACCTCGGGATCGACCGGGTACATCCCGAAATCGTGGCTGTAGCCGATCTTCCAGCCACGCAGCGGCTGGCGCAGGCTGGCCAGGTAGTCGACGCCGCCCTCGAGGGAAAAGGGATCCCGGGGATCGTGCGCGGTGAGCGCGCCCATGGCGACGGCCGCATCCTCGACGGTCCGCGAGATCGGGCCCTCGAAGATGAACGGAGCGATTGCCCAGAAGGCATTCGGCCGGCCGGGCAGAGGCACCCGGCCGAAGGAAGCCTTGTAGCCGAACACGCCGCACCAGGCGGACGGGATGCGGATCGACCCGCCGCCGTCGGTGCCTTCCGCCAGCGGCACCATGCCGTCGGCGACGATCGCGGCACCACCGCCGGACGACCCGCCGGAGTTCTTGGCGGTGTTGAACGGATTGCGCGTGGGCCCGAACAGGTAGTTGTCGCAGGTGCCGCGAAACCCGAGTGCGGGGCTGTTGGTCTTGCCGAGGAGGATCGCACCGGCTTTCTCGATCCGCTTGGCGTAGGTGCACCAGCTGGTCGCGATATGGTCCTTGAGGGCGCGCACGCCCCCGAAGGTGGTCGGCCAGCCGGGCTTGAAGTCGCCGCAGTCCTTCATGGCGGTGGGCACGCCGTGGAGCGGCCCGAGGGGCTGCCCCGACATCACCGCCTGCTCGGCCGCCCGCGCCCGCTGCCGGGCGTCGTCGTAGCCCTTGAAGATCAGGGCGTTCACGCTGCGGTTCCTGGCCTCGATCCGGGCGATCGCGGCTTCCACCAGCTCCACCGGGGAGACGTCCCGGTCGCGCACACGGCGCGCCATGTCGACCGCGCTCATCTGGGCAATCTCGTTCTGCGCAGTCATGTCGTCCCCCTCCGCTTCTTTCGGCGCTCAAACGTCGGCGCCGAACGATGATTGCGGCACCGCCCACGGCTTAGGCGAGGCCAAGCTCCGGCGCTACGTCGTGAACGGATCGGAAGCAGGCCTCCACTGCCCTGTTGCGATCCGGACGCGTGGTCGACGGCAGCTCTTTCGCGTCGAGATCAAGCGGGATAGTCGATCGCGAAGCTGAGCTCGGGATCGTAGTGGGCGTCCCAGTAGGCCTTCCAGAGCGCCTTGCTGATCGGCCCCACCTCGCCGTTGCCGACCGGACGGCCGTCCAGGGTGGTGATCGGCATCACGCCGCCGGCGGTGGTGACGAACAGGAGCTCGTCACAGTCGTAGGCGAGCGCCACGGGCACGTCGTCGACGGTGTGGGGGAGACCGAGCTCGTCGGCGAGCGCCAGCACCGACTTGCGCGTGACCCCTTCCAGGACGCCCTTCCTCGGCGTGTGGAGCTTGCCGTCCTTGATCAGGATGATGTTGAAGCCCGAGCCCTCGGTCAGGTTGGCGTCGCCGTCGGTCAGGATCGGGTACATGGCGCCGCGGTCGCGCGCCTCCATGATGCCGCGCGTGAAGTCGCCCCACTGCAGGTTCTTGACCGTCGGGTCGATGGCGCCCGGCGGCACACGGCGGACGGTGCGTGTGACGACGGCACTGCCGCCGGTCTTCTGCGTCGCCTCGTCCATGACCCAGAGATAGGGCATGACCATCAGGTAGCAGAAGTTCTCGCACTCCTCGGGCGCATGCTGGCGAATGTAGTGCAGGCCGCGCGTCACGATCAGCATGACATAGGCGTCGCGGATGCCGCTCAGCGCGGTCATCTCGACCAGACGGTCGCGCGTCTCCTGCCGGGAGAGCGGACTCCTCAGCCGCAGGCGCTCGCAGCTGCGCTCGAAGCGATCCAGATGGTCGTCCAGACGGAAGAAACGGCCGTCCCACACGGCGGGGACGTCGTAGGTCAGGTCCGATTTCAGGAAGCCCTGGTCGAGGAGCGGGATGCGCGCCTCGTGGAGCGGCACGTACTGGGCCTCGACATAGGCGATGCCCCTGGCGAAGGGGTTGTTGCTGCCTTCCAGCTCCTTCAGCCGACGGCGGTACTCGACGAAGATGTGGTCGGTATAGGACATCGAGGCTCTCTGCTGACGGCCGGTGGGGATGCGGAGGATCAGGCGGGCGGCCGGTGGCCGGCGGCGACGATGTCCGCCATGGCGGCGTCCGCGGCCTCGAGCGCCCGGTCGATGTCGGCCGGCTGGTGGGCGGCACAGAGGAACATGTTGTGGCGCGGATGCAGGTAGATGCCGTGCCGCAGTGCCGCGGCGCAGAAGGCGTTGCCGAGCCGCAGCTCCTGATCGCCCTCGAACAGGACCATGGGCATCTGCGCCGGCCCGGTCTGCCGCAGGCGGAAGCCGTGCCGCGCGGCGATGGCGTCCAGGCCTGCGCGCAGGCGAAGCCCCATCGCCTCGATCTGGGCGAGGCTGTCGGTCTCGTTCAGGAGCCGGATCGTCCGAACCGCGGCGGCCATCGCCGCGGCGCCGTACCAGAAGGAGCCGGTGACGAACACGCTGCCGGCGCCCTCGCGGGTCCACTCGCTGCCCGCGACCGCCGCGAGCGGCCAGCCGTTGGCGATCGCCTTGGAATAGGCGGCGAGATCGGGCTTCACGCCGTACCTCGCCCAGCTGCCGCGGACATCGAGCCGGAAGCCCGCGCGCACATCGTCGAGGATCAGCGCGGCACCGGCCCGATCGCAGATCGCACGCGCATGCGCGAGGAAGGCGGGCTCGGGCAGCTCCTGATCCCGGGCGACGTCGTGGCGGAAGGCGGCGAGCAGGATGCCGGCCAGATCTTCGCCCGCGGCCGCCGCGGCCTCGTCGAGGCTGGCGGCGTCGTTGTAGTCGAACAGGATCAGGTGGGCGCGGTCCTCGGCGGTCACGCCGACCAGCGACGGCGAGCACCAGGGCACGGCGCCGTGATAGGCGCCGCGCGCCGCGAGGATCTTGCGCCGGCCGGTCGCGGCGCGGGCGATCGTCACGCAGCTGGTCGTGGCGTCGGTGCCGTTCTTCTGGAACAGCGCCCAGTCGGCATGGTCGAGCGTGGCGACCAGCAGCTCGGCCAGCTCGACCATGGTCTCGGTCGGCCCGTTGCCGATGTCGCCGGCCCGCATCTGTGCCATCGCCGCCGCATCGATCTCCGGGTGCCCATAGCCCAGCAGGTTCGGGCCCCAGGCGCACATGAAGTCGATGTATTCGTTGCCGTCGACGTCCCAGACGCGGCATCCCTGCGAGCGCGCGAAGAACTGGGGATAGCCCGGCCCGATCAGGCGGGTCGCCATATGGCCCCAGACCCCATTGGGCACCACGCGCTGCGCGCGCGCGAGGAGACTGGCGTCGCGGCTGTTCGGCGCGCTGGTCGTCACGGCATTCTCCGGTCGAAGGCAGGGAGGCGAGCCGCCTCCCTGCCGGGTCGATCAGTTCGAGATCTCGGCCAGGGGCAGGTTGCAGCAGGCGCTGTAGCGCACGCCCTTCACGTCCGGGCCATAGGCCAGGATCAGGTCCGGGCTGACCATCGGCAGGATGATCCGGTCCTTGGCCATCAGCTCGCCGGCCTCGAACCAGAGCTTGTCGGCTTCCTCGGTTGTCGATGCCGCGAGCGCCTGCTCGCGCAGCTTGCCCGTCTCGGGATTGATGATCGACGGATCGGTGCCCGCGCCGGCGCGCTTCGCCCAGACCGAGCCTTCCGACAGGCCGAACACGTCGACATATTGCGACGTGCCGAAGAAATCCGGTGCGAAGAACACCGCCGTCAGCGGGATGTGGTCGCCGTTCGCGGCCTCGCGCCAGTTCGCGAACGGTACCGGCGACAGCTCGACCTCGATCCCGACCTTCGCCAGATCCTGCTGGATCTTCTGCATCATCAGCGAGAAGTCGACGCCGTAGACGTTCAGGTCGGGGTAGATCGACTGGATCTTGAAGCCGTCCGCGACGCCGGCCTGGGCGAGCAGCTCCTTGGCGCGCTCGGGATCGTAAGCCGGGATCTCATGACCGTCGCCGCCGGGGAAGCCGAGCGGGATCGGCGTGGCGAGCGGCCGGCCGGCGCCGCCGAGGGTGAAGTCGATCAGCGACTGCCGGTCGATCGCGATCGAGATCGCCTCGCGGATCTCGGGCGTCAGCTTGACGGTGTTGGCCTTCGCCCCGGGCGAGAGGGCGATGTAGACGAAGTTGAACGAGGGGACGCGCTCCACCTTGGCCGAGCTGCCCTCGAGCGACTTCGCGGTCTCGGGATCGACCTGCATCGCGATGTCGGCACCACCGGACTGCAGCATCTGGGCCTGGGCGACGGCATCCTTGACCTGACGGAACACCACCTCCGGGACGGCCGGGGCCTTGCCCCAGTAGTTCTCGTTGCGCTTGAGCCGCAGCTCGGCGTTCGGCTCGTAGGACGCCAGCACGAAGGGTCCGCTGCCGGCGGAGTTGGCGAGGAACCAGTTCTCCGAGCTGTCCTTGTCGACCGCGCTCGCATCGGACAAGGCACCGTTGGCCGCGGCGACGTCGCTGTTGATCACGGCGAGAAAGCCGGCCGAAGCCTGGTTGAGAAACTCGGAATTCGGCGCCGACAGCTTGAGGATGACGGTGTGCGCATCCGGCGTGTCGATCGACGCGATCGGATCGGCGATGAACGAGCCGTTGCCCTTGATGTTCTTGAGCCGCTCGAACGACCATTTGACGTCCTTGGCCTCGACCGGGGAGCCGTCCGAGAACTTGGCGGCGGGATTGAGCTTGAAGGTGAACTCCGTCTGTCCCGGGTTCACTTCCCAGCTCTCGGCCAGGAGCGGGACCGCCTTGTTGTCCTTGTCGAGCGTCACGAGCTGCTCGTAGACCGAGGTGTTGTAGATCTGACAGGTGTCGCACCAGGCGCGCGCGGGATCGAGCGCGTTGACGTCCATGTCGCGCGCGATCACCAGCGCGCGCTCCTCGGCCAGTGCCCGGCCCGGCGAGCCGGCGAGGATCGTCGTCGCCAACGCCATCGACAGCACGGCGGCGGATCTCAGCATGTGAAGTGGTGTCATTGTTCTCGATCCCTCCTCTGCAGCCGAAGCTGCGGACTCCCTCGTTTCACTGGTTCTTTGCAATTCTCGAAAGCGCCTCGCGCACATCGGCCACGGATGCAAGCGCCGCACGGTTCAGAACGGCCGAGACGGTCGGGGCCGCCAGGCCGCCGGTGACACGCAGGATCTCGTGATCGAGGCAGTCGAAGAACCGCTCCTGGATCTCCGCGATCCAGCTCGGGCTCAGCGCCATGCTGCGCGAGGTCTGTTCGGCGATGACGATGCGACCGGTCTTGTCGATCGACCTGCCGATCAGCTCCCAGTCCATGCCGTGCCGGTCGATGTTGCGCAGGTCGACGATCTCGGCGTCCACACCGGCTTCTCCGGCGGCCTGGACGGCGTTCTGCACCATCACCGAGGTCGCGAGCACCGTGCACGCCCTGCCCGGCCGCACCACCCGCGCCGAGCCGAAAGGGATGCAGAAGTCGCGGTCGCCCCGCGGCACCTCGAACTCGCGCTGATAGAGCTCGGTGTGCTCCACGACCAGGACCGGGTCGTTGCAGGCGAGTGCCGAGTTCAGGAGCCCGATATAGTCGAAGGCCGTCGCGGGCGTGACGATGCGCCAGCCCGGGAGAAGGTTGAACAGGGCGCACGGATCGGTGGAGTGCTGCGAGCCGTAGCCGGTATGCGGCGAGACGCGCACCCGCAGGACGAGCGGCACGGGAAAGCCGTCGCCGAACATGTGGCGGACCTTGCCGACCCCGTTCGCGATCTGATCCGCGGCGGTGAAGCAGAAGTCGCCGAACATGATCTCGACGATCGGCCGCAGCCCGTTCAGCGCCGCCCCGAGCGCCACGCCCGTGAAGCCGTTCTCGGCGATCGGCATCGCCAGGACGCGGTCCGGCCAGCGTTCCAGGGCACCCTTGGTGAACCCGCTGACCCCGCCACGCAGCCGGTGCACGTCCTCGCCGAGAACGACGATGGTCGCGTCGCGCGCCATCGCCGCCGCGATGGTTTCCGCCGCCGCGGTGACGAACGTGATCTTCTCGACCGGGCCGTCGCGCAGATCGCGGTGATCCAGGAACCGCTTGCCGCGCAGCTCGGAGAGATCGCCGACGAGACCGTCGTCGCGCGAGGCGGGATCGGGCCAGAGGCGGTCTGGAATGCGCAGCGCGTTGGCGCCCGGCACAGGCTCGGTCACACGCGCCGCCGCCGCGGCGACGCGGCCGGTCATCCGCCGATCGATGTCGGCGAGCTCGGCCGCCGGATGGCCGAGCGCCGAGAGCCGCGCCTCCGCTAGCGCGATGGGGTCGCGCCGATGCCACGCGGCCTCCTCGTCCTTGGTGCGGTAGCCGAACTCGCTGCCCTTGCGGCCCCCCATCTGGTGCAGATGGCGGTAGCAGAGCGATTCGATCACCACCGGGCCGCTCCGGTCGCGAATCAGCCTGCGCGCCTCGCGCATGGCATGGCGCACCGCGACCACGTCCATGCCGTCGCATTCGATCGCGGGGATGCCGAGCATGGCACCCCGCGACGTGAGGCGGGTCTCGCGGGTCACGTCGGCGATGTGGGTCGAGACGCCGTAGAGGTTGTTCTCGATGAAGAAGATCACCGGCAGGCCTTGCGCCGCGGCGATGTTCATCGCCTCGTAGCATGCGCCGCTCTGGGCAGCACCATCGCCGAAGAAGGTGGCCGAGATCCGGTCGCGGCCGAGCATCTTGTCGGCGAGCGCGTAGCCGACCGCGTGCGGCGGGTTCCCGCCGACGATGGCGGAGCTGCCGATCACGCCCGCGTCGGCGCAGCGCATGTGCATCGACCCGCCGCGCCCGCCGCAATAGCCGGGCGTCAACCCCATGATCTCCGCCAGGAAGCGATAGACCGCATCGTCCATGCCCGGCGTGAACTCGTCCGTGCGGACGTCGAAGCCGTCGCGCGTCTCGGCGTTGACGAGCTTGATCAGCACCTGATGGTGCGCGCGGTGCGTGCCGTTGATCCTGTCCCTGGTGCCGAGCACCGACATGGCGCCGACGGCACCGGCCTCCTGGCCGATGCTCGCATGCGCCGGGCCGTGGACGAGCCCGGCCTTCTCGAGATCCAGCAGCTTCTCCTCGAAGCGCCGGACCAGGAGCATCTGCCCGTACCAGTTGATCAGATCGCGCGCCGACTCCTCTCCCCAGTCAGCCTCGTCGAGCTCGAGGCGAACCCATGGCGCTGAGGGAGAAAGCGGAACCTGACGCGCCATCAACTCCTCGGGCGTTCCCGGACGGTGCGGGCAGAGCGCTTGTAGTACGCTGCAGTTTACGGAAATAAATTCCGATTTCGGTTGAAGCGCACAGTAGGCTGTGCCAGCGTCCGCACGCAACAGAAATCTTGGGGCAGAAAGAAGGCCAAGCTCGATGATCAGGGACGGCGAAGTGCTGGATGCCCTGACGCAGACCGTCCGTCGCTTCGTGCGCGAGCGTCTGCTGCCCGCCGAGACCCGCGTCGAGGAAGAGGATGCGATTCCTCCGGAACTGACCGCCGCGATGCGCGAGCTGGGCCTGTTCGGCATGTCGATCCCGGAAGAGCACGGCGGGCTCGGCCTGACCATGGAGGAGGAGGTGCTGGTCGCCCTGGAGCTGGGCTATGCGTCGCCGGCATTCCGCTCGGTGATCGCCACCAACAACGGGATCGGCTCGCAGGGGATCGTGGTCGACGGCACCGAGGCCCAGAAGCGGCACTGGCTGCCGCGCATGGCGAGCGGGGAGATCATCGGCTCGTTCGCCCTGACCGAGCCCGATGTCGGTTCCGACGCCGGATCGATCCAGACCACGGCCCGGCGCGACCGCGACCGCTATGTGCTCAACGGCACCAAGCGCTACATCACCAACGCGCCCGTCGCCGACGTGTTCACCGTCATGGCGCGCACGGGCGAACCCGGCCCGAACGGGATCACCGCGTTCATTGTCCCACGCGACAGCCCCGGACTGACCTTGGGCGCGGTCGACAGGAAGATGGGCCAGCGAGGCACGCGCACCTGCGACGTGATCCTCGCCGACTGCCAGGTCGCGGCCGAGGCCGTGATCGGCGGCGTCGAGGGTCGCGGCTTCAAGACCGCGATGAAGGTGCTGAACCGCGGGCGGCTGCACATCGCCGCGGTCTGCACCGGCGCGGCGCAGCGGCTGTGCGACGAGGCGGTCGGCTTCGCCCGCGATCGCAGGCAGTTCGGCAAGCCGATCGCCGAGCACCAGCTCGTCCAGGCCATGCTGGCCGACAGTGCCACGGAGACCTTCGCCGGCCGCTCGATGGTCATCGAGACCGCGCGTCGGTTCGATGCCGGCGCGCGCGTCATCCAGGAGGTCGCGAGCGCCAAGCTGTTCTGCTCGGAGATGGTCGGCCGGGTCGCGGACCGGGCCGTGCAGATCCACGGCGGCGCCGGCTACATGCGGGACTGCCCGGCGGAGCGCTTCTATCGCGACGTCCGGCTGTTCCGGCTCTACGAGGGCACCTCGCAGATCCAGCAGCTCATCATCGCGCGCGAGATGCTCAACGCATGAGCCGCTCGTTGGGCATCATCGCGGACGATGTCACCGGTGCCTTGATGGTGGCCGGCTATCTCGAAGGCGCAAGCATCCATTGCCCCGTCGTGTTCGATCCGGCCGCCGTCGTCCGGGGCGCGCCGGCAATCGTCGGCGGAACCAGGACACGCACCGTTCCCGTGGCGGACGCGCTGAGCGAGCTTCGACGGATGGCGGAAGCGTTCGCCGACGCCGGTTATGCGCGGCTCGCCTACAAGGCCTGCGCCACCTTCGATTCGACGGCGGCAGGCAATATCGGACCGGCCGCGGATCATCTCGCGGAGCTCCAGGATCTGCGCCCGGTGCTGATGAGCGCCGGCTTTCCGCGCTACGGCACGACGGTGCACCAGGGCTACCTGTTCTATCGCGGCCGGCTCGTGTCGGAATCGATCAAGCGCTTCGACCCGCTGACGCCGATGTCCGACCCCGATCTCGTCCGCTTCCTTTCGCTGCAGACACCGCACCGCATCGGGCTGGTGCCGCATGCGACGCTGCTAAGAGGTGTCGAGGCGACGCGCGAGGCGATCGATGCGCTGACCGTGGATGGGCACGGCCACGTCTTCTTCGACACGACGGACGACCAGGACGTCGAGATTGCCGCCGAGATCGCGGCGTCGAGCCCATACGTCGTCGCCGCGAGCGATCCCCTGATCGTCGCCTACGCCAGGAGACTCGCGGCAGGAGCCGCGGCCGATCCTGTGCCGCCCCCGTCCCATGCGGCAGGTCCCGGCGTCGTGATCGCCGGCACGGTCGGACCCGTCATCCTGCAGCAGCTCGGCATCTTCGGCGCAGCCCATCCGGTGTTGACCATCGACCTCCTCGCCGCGGACGGAGAGGAGGCGACGATCGCCGCGGCACTCGACTGGGCTGCACCGTTGATCGGCACCCGACCGTTCGCGATCTCCACCGCCACGGATCAGGCGGGTGTGGAGCGCGCGCAGGCGGCGCTCGGACCGATCGCCGCCGCACGCCGGGCGGAACGCCTGCTCGGGTCCATCGCCGCCGGACTGCGCGACCGTGGCGTGACCCGCTTCGTCGTCGCCGGCGGCGAGACCTCGGGTGCGGTCGTATCCGCCTTGGGCATTACGAGGGTGCGGTCGTTCCCGGAAGGGCCGCTCGGCACCGGTTTCTGTGCCGCGGCAGGCAGCCGCCCGATCTCCCTCTACCTCAAGCCGGGAAAGCTCGGTGCGGACGACATCCTGCTCCGTGCATTCGAGGAGATGCGCGGACCGGGCGACTAGCCGGTCTCACGCGCGGAATCATGGTGCCCGGCCAGGCGGGCGCGAAGGCGCTGCGCCAGCCGGCCGAGCGCCGGGCCGACGGTCCGGCGGCACATCTCCTGCGGGAGAATGTCGACGATCCCGCCGCAGGTGATCGCCACCAGCGGCGAGCCGTCGGTCGGGCGGAACGCGACGCCGGCGGCGTTGATGTAGCTGTGCCAGGTGCCGAAGGCGCTGACGAAGCCGTGCTGCCGATAGCTCGCGACCGCCGCCTCGACGAGGCTCGGCAGCGACGCCCCCCGCTCCGGCTCCGCCGCGGCGAGCTCGGCGACGAGCGGGCCGCGCATGTGCGGCTCCATCTCGGCCAAGTAGGCGAGGCCCATCGCCGTGCGGGTGATCGGCAGCCGCGAGCCGACGTTCAGCCGCAGGGAGACCGGGGACATGGAGCGGCAGTTGGCCAGATAGACCATCTCCAGGCCGTCACGCGTCCCGAGCGCCACGGCAGCCCCGGTCTGGTCGGCAAGCTCCTGCATCAGGGGGCGGGCCAGATGGATGACCGGGCTCGAGCTCAGGGCCGAATAGCCCAGCGAGACGGTCGCGGGCCCGATGCTGTAGCGGCCGAGCATCGCGTCGTAATGCAGGTAGCCCAGGCCGACGAGCGTGTAGGTGAGGCGCGAGACGGTCGCCTTGGGCAGGCCCGTCCGCTCGATGAGGTCCTGATTGCCCAAGGTCGCGTCGTCGGCGGTGAACGCCCGGAGGATGGCCAAGCCGCGCGTCAACGACGCCGCCGAGTGGCCGAGCTCGCTGCCATCGGTGGGCTTGGTCCGCTTGCGCACGGGAGTGCCTCCCCATCCTGCCCGCTGGAAGGCGTGCCGACATTCTCGCAAATGTCGGTGCGCGCAAATGGAATATAATTTCATTTATATTGACGCTCGCTCCCATGCTTGTCAATACTGGCCGCATCGCCGGACGCAGCCGGCACCGCATGGGCAAAGAGTCGGCACGCCAAGGATCTGACGGGAAGGATCGGCTTCGTGACGCGCTACATCGTGCAGCGGCTCATCGCGATGCCCTTCCTGGTCCTGGGCATCGTCACGCTCGCCTTCCTGCTGACCACGGTCACCAAGGGCGATCCGCTCACGGCGATCGTGTCGGACCGCCAGATGAACGATCCCGCGGCCGTGGCGGCGGCCAAGGCGCGCTGGGGGCTCGATCGCAGCCTGCCCGAGCGCTACCTGATCTATGTCGGCAATCTCCTCGGCGGCGACATGGGCACCTCGTTCATCACGCGGCGCCCGGTCGCGCAGGATGTCCTGTTCCGTCTTCCGGCGACCATGGAGCTGGTCGTCGCCGCGATGGTCGTCGCCGCCACGCTCGGGATCACGCTCGGGGTGCTCGCCGCCTACTTCCACAATACTGGCGTCGACCACGGAGCACGCCTCTTCGCCCTGTTCGGATCGTCCGTCCCGGTATTCTGGCTCGGTCTTGCGCTGCTCTACGTGTTCTCGGTGAAATGGGGCATCCTCCCCGGCCCGGGCCGCGTGGATGCGCGCGCGGCGCTGCCGCCCGCCGTGACCGGCTTCATGACCGTCGATTCGCTGCTCGCCGGCAATGTCCGGCTGTTCCTCGACGCGCTGTGGCACCTGATCCTGCCTGCCTTCGTGCTCGGCTGGGCGGTCGCCGGGACGATCTCGCGGCTGGTGCGCGCCAACATGCTGGAGGTCCTCGACCGGGAGTTCATCCTGACGGCCAGGGCGAAAGGGGCGAGCGAGCTGCGGGTCGTCGTGCGCCACGCGCTGCGCAACACGCTGGTCCCGACGCTCACCGTGATCGGCTATTCGTTCGCCTATCTCCTGACCGGAGCGGTGCTGACCGAGACGATCTTCTCCTGGCCCGGCATGGGGTCCTACGCGGTGGAAGCCGCGCGCGGGCTGGACTTTCCGGCCATCATCGGCGTGACCATCGTCGGCGGCGTGATCTTTCTCGTGACCAACCTCGTCACCGACATCGCCTACGTGATCGCCAACCCGCGCGTGCGGCTGGCCTAGCTCCATGGCCGCCGCGGCGATCTCGACCATGCACCGGCCGCACTGGCTGTCGCTGCCGCTCACCGTCGGCTGCGCCATCGTCCTGTTCTGGCTGGCCGTCACCGTGCTCGCCCCGCTGATGACCTCCTATGGCGCGCTCGAGATGGTCGGGCGGCGGCTGCAGGCGCCGAGCTGGCAGCATTGGCTCGGGACCGACGCGCTCGGCCGCGACGTGCTCAGCCGTACCCTGCACGGCGCCCGCCATTCCCTGCCGATCGCGGTCGTCGTCGTGGCGCTGTCGGTCGTGATCGGTGCCATGCTCGGCGCTGTCTCCGGCTTCGTCGGCGGCTTCGCCGGCGCCGGGATCATGCGGCTGGTCGACGTGACATTGTCCTTCCCGCCGATGCTGCTCGCCATGGCGGTCGCCGCCTCGCTCGGGCCTGGGCTCGAGAACGCGGCCGTCGCGATGGTCATCGTCTGGTGGCCGGTCTACGCCCGGCTGATGCGGGCGCAGGTGCTCGAGGTCCGCGAGCGCGAGCATGTGGAAGCGGCGGTGGCCGCCGGCGCCAGCAGGTTCCGGGTGCTCTACAAGCACATCCTGCCGCTCTGCTGGACGCCTGTGCTGATCAGCGCGACCATGGATCTCGGTCAGGTGATCCTGCTCGCCGCATCGCTCAGCTTCATCGGCCTCGGCGCCACGCCGCCGACGCCCGAATGGGGCTCGATGATTTCCGATGGCGCGGCGCAGTTCTATTCCTGGTGGGTAGCGCTCGGACCCGGCCTCGCCATCCTGACCATCGTCCTCGGGTTCAACTTCATCGGCGACGGCCTGCACGACTATTTTGACCCGAAGTCGAAATGAGCCGTCGGATGGACGAGCCGCTCCTCTCCATCCGGGATCTGCGCGTGGCTTTCGCCCGCGATCACGAATATTTCGAGGCGGTTCGCGGCATCGGTTTCCATGTCGATCGTGGCGAGGTGCTGGGCATCGTCGGCGAGTCGGGCTCCGGCAAATCCGTGGGCATGCTTGCCGCGCTCGGGCTCCAGCCCAAGACCGCCCGGGTCCGGGGCTCGGTCCGCTTCCAGGGCCGCGAGCTCGTCGGCATGCCGATGCGGGAGCTGCGCCGGCTCAGGGGCTCGCGCATCGCCATGATCTTCCAGGACCCGCTGTCGTCGCTCAACCCGGTGATGACCGTGGGCGCGCAGATCGCCGAGACGATCCTGCTGCACAATTCCGCGGTCTCGGGAAAAGCGGCGATGAGACGTGCGATCGAGCTCCTGGAGCTCGTCGCCATCCCGCAGCCCGACCGCCGCATCCGCCAGTTCCCGCACGAATTCTCCGGCGGCATGCGGCAGCGCGTGATGATCGCCATGGCGGTCGCGAACGATCCCGACCTGCTGATCGCCGACGAGCCGACGACCGCGCTGGACGTGACGGTGCAGGCCCAGATCATGACTGTCCTGGCCGACCTGCAGCAGCGGTTGAAGCTCGGGCTGATCCTGATCACGCACGATCTGGGCGTGCTCGCCGGCCACGCCGACCGCGTCGTGGTCGTCTATTCGGGCGAGGTCGTGGAGCAGGCGAGGGTCGACGATCTCTTCGAGCGCCCTCGCCATCCCTACACACGCGGCCTCATCGCCTCGATTCCCAACATGGCGGAGGAGAAGGACCGGCTGTTCTCGATCGAGGGCGTACCCCCTCCCTTGGGCGGGCATCCGGGTGGCTGCGCCTTTCATCCGCGTTGCCCACGGGCTCAGGCGATCTGCCGAACGACTGCGCCGGTGCTGCAGGACTTCGGCGACCATCTCGCCGCCTGCCACTTTGCCGCTGCCCTGACCGAGAGCGCAGCTTGACGGTGCCGGATGCCCTCCTGTCGGTCCGGGATCTCGTCAAGCGGTTCCCGGTCAAGGGCGGACTGCTGATCTCGCGGCAGATCGCCGAGGTGACCGCCGTGGCCGGCGTCTCGTTCGACGTGAAGCCCGGCGAGACCCTGGGCCTGGTCGGCGAATCCGGATGCGGCAAGTCCACGCTCGGCCGGTGCATCCTCAGGCTGATCGAGCCGAGCAGCGGCGAAACCTTGTTCCACGGACGGAACATCAACCAGGCGAGTGCCGGCGAGATGCGCCGCCTGCGCCGCAGGATCCAGCTCGTCTTCCAGGATCCCTACGCCTCGCTCCATCCGCGCATGAGCGTGGCCGAGAACATCGCCGAGCCGCTCAGGATCAGCGATCTCGATGCCACAGGGCGCCGGGCGCGGGTGGCCGAGATGCTGGAGCTGGTGCGGCTCGACCCCGAGCTTGGCCGGCGCTATCCCCATGCGCTCTCGGGCGGCCAGCGTCAGCGCGTCGTGATCGCCCGTGCCCTGGCGCTCAAGCCCGAGCTCTTGGTGCTGGACGAGCCGGTTTCCGCCCTCGACGTGTCCGTCCAGGCTGGCGTGCTGAATCTCCTCAAGGACATCCAGCAGGATCTCGGCACGGCCTACATCTTCATCGCGCACGACCTTTCGGTCGTTCAGCACATCTCGCACCGCGTGGCGGTGATGTATCTGGGCCGGATCGTCGAGATCGCCGCCAAGCGGCAGCTCTACTCCGCACCCATGCATCCCTATACCCAGGCGCTGATGTCGGCGGTTCCTCTGGCCGATCCGAAGCGGGAGCGGGCGCGCGCGCGCATCGTGCTCAAGGGCGACCTGCCGAGCCCGCTCGATCCCCCTTCGGGCTGCCGGTTCCGCACCCGCTGCCCGATCGCGCAGCCCGTCTGCGCCGAGGTGGAGCCTGTTCTGGCGGACCATGGCGATGGTCACGCCGTGGCCTGCCATTTCCCCGGCGCATCCCACACCGGTCTGACGCGATCCAAGGAGCAACGAACGTGAGCGACCGCAGGCTACCGCTCGAGGGGATCCGCGTGCTCGACCTCACGCGCGTGCTCGCCGGCCCGTGGGCCACCATGAGTCTCGCCGACCTCGGTGCGGAGGTCTGGAAGATCGAGAACATCAAGGGCGGCGACGACAGCCGGGCCTGGTCGGTGCCGAACTACAAGGGCGTCAGCACCTACTATCTCTGCGCCAATCGCGGCAAACAGAGCATCGCGCTCGACCTGAAGGCGGCCGAGGGGCGGCAGATCGTGCTCGATCTGGCGGCGAAGGCCGACGTGATGGTGGAGAACTTCCGCGCCGGCACGATCGACCGCCTCGGCCTCGGCTACGGGGACATCCGCAGGATCAATCCCGGCATCGTCTACTGCTCGATCTCGGGCTACGGCCAATCGGGGCCGGAATGCGACCGCCCCGGCTACGACTTCATCATGCAGGCGGAGAGCGGCCTGATGTCCATCACCGGACAGGTGGACGGACCACCGAGCCGGGTGGGCGTCGCCTGCACCGACATCGTGGCCGGCATGGTCGCGACCCAGGCCATTCTCGCGGCACTCTACCAGCGTCGTGACACGGGCCACGGCCAGCTCATCGATGTCGCTCTGTTGGACTCGGCACTGAATCTGCTGATCAACGTCGGTACCGGATATCTCAACGCCGGGGTCGAGGCGGTGCGCTACGGCAATGCGCACCCGACGGTCGTGCCGTTTCAGGTGTTCGACACCGCGGACGGCACGTTCGCCCTGGCGGTGGGCAATGACCGCATGTTCAGCGACTTCTGCGAGCAGGTGATCGAGCGGCCGGACCTCGCCCGCGACCCGCGCTTTGTCACTTCGCATCAGCGGGCGCTGCATCGCGCGGAGCTCTTGCCGCTGCTTGCGGACATCCTGCGCCAGCGGCCATGCCGGCACTGGCTGGACGCCTGCCTCGAGGCGAGCGTGCCCGCGGGTCGCGTCAGGAGCGTGGCGGAAGCGCTCAACAGCCCGAGCGTGATCGAGCGCGGCATCATCCAGAAGCTCGAGCATCCCGAGCTCGGCACCGTCGCCCTGATCCGCCCGGCGCACGGCCTGGCGGCACAGCAGTCGCAGCGGGGCAAGGCCCCGCCGATGCTGGGCGAAGACACGCGCACCGTCCTGCAGGGAGTCCTGGGACTGGACGATCTGCAGATCGACCGGCTCGCCCGGTCGGGTGTCGTCGCCTGCCGTCCCGCTCGCGCCGGGACCCCGGAGCCGCGCCCGGCGACGGAGTGACGGCCAGGAACGCCGCGGCCACCGCTCTTCCTACCAGAGCGCCGGAGCGAGGGTCCGCTTCCAGCTCTCGCGAGCGCGTCGCAGGTCGCCGAGCACGGCGGGGTTGGCGGCGGCGACGTTCGTCCGTTCGCTGATGTCTCGGCTCAGGTCGTACAGCTCGCCGTTGATGAGCTTCCACTTGCCCTTGCGGACCGCACCATGCTGGCGGTCGCCCCAGAACAGATAGGCGTGCGGGCTGCCGCCCGAGCCGCGCAGGTAGGGGAGGAGATCGACCCCGTCCACGTTCCCCGCGGGAGTGCCGCCGGCAGGACGGTCAGGGCCAGGACGAACACAACCACTACGGCAAGTTGTGACGCCATGGCCATGCTCCACCATCCACGGTTGGACAAGCGCGGGTGAGCATGGCTGTTCCCAACGATACCGGGATCTCGGGCACCCTTCACGCTGCCGGAAAGCAGCCGCGAGCACCCCGCTCCGCCGAGCTTGCGGCCCAAATGCAGGAAATCAGGGGAGAGATCTGTGCGCAAGCCACGGAAAACGCGGGTAAAGCGCGCGGATAAGGGAGCCTTGGATCAGCTGCCGTATCGCGGCCATGCAGCCAATCCGTCGGCCTACTGCCCCAGGCCCTGCAGGATCAGGAGCGTGGCGCCGACCAGCACCGCGCCCTCGAGGATCCAGACGTGGCTGCGGAGGGAGAGGCCCGAGCTCAGCCGCCTGGCGATGAAGGCGCCGGGGGTGCCGGCCACGCCGATCGTGAGCGCCATCATCCAGCTCGAGGCGGGCAGATCGCCGGCGAGCTGGAACACGAGCACCTTGGCGAGGCCCAACACCAGCGAGATGCCGGCGTCCGTGGCGATGACGGCGGCCGCGTTCAGGCCGGCCGCGAGCAGGATGGCGAGCAGGATCACCCCCGAGCCCGTGGTCCCGCCGAGAAGCGCACCGTAGCCGACCGAGGCCGCCGCCACCGACGGCCGGCTCAGATGCCGGCCCGGCCGCACCAGGATCCGCCGTGCCGGCACCATCAGGAGGAGGATCAGGCCGAGCAGCAGGGCCACCCGCGGCCCGCTCAGCAAGGTGTAGCCGTAGGCCCCGACAAAGCAGGTCGGCAGCGCGCAGGCGACGATGAGCAGCGCCCTGGCCGGGTCGAAATGCTCGCGATAGGCAACGAGCCGGCTGCCGTTGGTCAGGAGGGCCGAGATGGCGATGATCGGAACCACGGCCTCGGCACCCACCAGCGGAACCAGGATGGGCGGCAGAAGCAGACCGGAGCCGTAGCCGGCGACGCCACCCAGCAGCGAGGCGAGGAAGGCCGCCGAGGCGACCAGGGCATAGCTGCCCGGCGCGACCGATCCCAGCTCCACGCGGCGCCGCCCTGCTTCCTAGCCGTCCCCGGCGTAGCGGTGCTCCAGCTCGTCGAACCGCTTCTTCTGCACCAGCCGCTGGCGCTCGGCGAAGCTCGCCACCGGCCCGCCCTCGTCGAGACGGCCCGCCTCCTTGAGCTGGCGGAGCGCCACCTGCATGCCGTGCACCGCGCCTTGCAGGGCGGCGTTGGCGTAGAGCACCAGCGCGTAGCCCATGCCCCGCAGCCGCTCGAGCGGCATGACCGGCGTCCGGCCGCCGATCACGACGTTCATCATCAAGGGCGCCGGGACCTGCTCGGGCAGGCGCTCGATCTCCTCGATGCTCTCGGGTGCCTCGACGAACAGGATGTCGGCCCCCGCCTCGGCATAGCGCCCGGCGCGGTCGACCGCGGCGGCGAAGCCCTCGACGGCGCGCGCGTCGGTCCGCGCCATGACGAGAAAGCTTTCGTCCCGGCGCGCGTCGACGGCGGCCTTGATCTTCCCGACCATCTCCCCCGCCGCCACCACCTCCTTGCCCGAGAAATGGCCGCAGCGCTTGGGCATGGCCTGGTCCTCGAGCTGCAGGACGCTGGCCCCCGCCCGCTCCAGCCGGCGCACGGTATGATGGACGTTGACGGCATTGCCGAAGCCGGTCTCGCCGTCGACGATGATCGGCAGATCGACGACGTCGCGGATGGCCTCGGTGTGCTGCACGAGCTCGGGCAGGCTCAGAAAGCCCAGATCGGGCAGGCCGAGAAAGGTGTTGGTGACCCCTGCGCCGGACAGATAGAGCGCCTCGAAGCCGCAATCGGCGATGACCCGTGCCGCCAGTGCGTTCGCCGCACCTGGGACCAGCAGCGCGGCGCGATCCTGCACCCGCCGCTTGAGGCGGGCATTGATCTCCGCCTGGCTCATGCTCGTTCCCGCAGCTGCTGGACCCGGCCGGCCGGCACCAGCACCTCGCCCTGAAACAGGCGCCGCGCGGTCCGATAGAGGCTGGCGCGCACGGCCTCGTGGCCGGCCTTCCCCTCCACCACCTCGGCGTCGACCGTGATGATCCCGCTGGGGTGGCCCAGGCGCACCTGGCCGGGTCGCTCGCGACAGAGCGCGTGCGCCATGCTGCCGGGCAGCCGGCAGGCGACCCCGAGCGCCAAGGCCCCGGTCACGGGCAGCGCGCGATGCGGCTGGCCGACCGAGATCATGCGCACGGTGAGGTCCATCTCCTCCTCGCCGAGCCTGCGGCCGGACAGGGCCGAGCAGGGCTGGGGCGCCGCCACGATGGCGATCTTGGGGATGCTGACGGTGGCGGCGGCGGCATCGAGGTCGGCGGCGATGCCCATGACGATCGACGCGTGCCGCCGGAGACGCTCCAGCCTCGCCAGGAGATCGGGACGGGCCTCCAGGGCCTCCGGCATCTCCGTCCCGGTCAGGCCCAGCTCCGACGCCGCGACGATGGCGCAGGGATTGCCGACGTCGAGGAGCGTCGCCCTGACCTTGTCCCCCTCGCCCGCTTCGAGGAGGTCGACCGTGCGCCCGGTCGGCAGCAGCCGACCGGTCTTGCCGCCACCGGGGTCGAGGAAATCGAGGCGGATCGGGGCTGCCGGGCCTTCGACCCCGTCCAGGACGAACTCACCCTCGATCGCCGCCATCCCGTCGACGGTCGGGAAATGGGCCGCGATCAGCTTGCCGGTGTTGGTGTTGTGGATGCGCACGCAGGCGCTGCCGCTCCCGGCGGCCCTCACCAGCCCCTCGTCCACGGCGAAGGGACCGATGGCGGCCGTCATGTTGCCGCAGGTGCCCGCGAAGTCGACCTCGGCATCGCGGATGCCGACCTGGGCGAAGGTGTAGTCGACGTCGGCGTCGGGCCGCGTGGGCGGGCCGACGACGCAGATCTTCGACAGCGAGGAAAGGCCGCCGCCCATGCCGTCGAGCTGCCTGCCCTGCGGATCGGGCGAGCCCAGGGCGGCGAGGAACAGGGCCGGCCAGTCCTCCTGCCGCTCGGGCAGATCGCGCCGCTGGAACATCAGCGCCTTGGAGGTCCCGCCGCGCATGAACACGGCGGGAATCCGGAGCTCGCCCGCTCTGCGTGCCGGCACGCGGTCAGGCCTGCCCGCGCTCGACCGTGCGGCGCTCGATCTCGTAATATTCGGGGAGACCGATGATGTCGTCGATATAGCCGCGGATCTCGGTGTTGTTGGCGATATGCGCCGGCGGATAGCCTTCCGCCAGATAGGTGCGCATGGCGCTCCGTACCGCGTCGACCGCCGACATGATCACCGTGGTCGCGTCGAGACAGAGCTTGTAGCCCATCTCCTCGAGATCGTGCCAACGGATGTTCGGGCGACCGAGATCGGCGAAGTCGCCGGACGCGTTCACATAGACCAGGGGAGCGGCGATCTCCCTGGCGGCGATGCGCGCCTCCTCCACGGTGTTCGGGAACACCTCGATCATGTCGCAGCCGGCCTCGGCATAGAGATTCGCACGCCGGATGCCTTCGGCCACCCCGTCGGTCAACATCGCATCCGTGCGCCCGACGAGCACCAGGTCGCCGTCGCGCGCCTCGACCGCCGCACGGATCTTGTCGACCATGGCCTCGGCGTCGATCACCCGCTCGCGGCCCAGATGGTAGTGGGCGCGCTTGGGATAGTGCTGGTCCTCGATGTGGATGCAGGCGATCCCCGCCGCCTCGACCTCGCGGATCGTCCGGGTGACGTGGACGGGCTCGCCGAAGCCGGCGCCGCAGTCGACCTTGAGCGGGATGCTGACCGCCTTGGTGATCTGACGCGCGGTCTCGATCGTCTCGGTCATGGTCAAGGTGGGCTCGGTCACGCAGAGATGCGCGCCCATGTTCCAGCCGCCGATCGCGATCATCTTGAAGCCCAGGTCCTGGGCGATGCGCGCGGTCAGGGGATCGTAGATGTTGATCGCCCGGATCAGGCCAGGTTCGGCCATCATCTGGCGCAGCTGCGCAGCCGGCTTCGCGCTCATCGGCGTTCCTTCGCGTTGTCCCGATCGTGTGCCGTTGGATTGTACGCAAGAATTGTCGACAGTAAACCCGCTCGGCGCCCGTTTGTGGGCGTCCGCACCGTATGCAGCGATTGCTGACAGAATCGGGGCTCTCGGCTAGTCTCGCAGGATGCTGATGAGGAGATTGCATTGGCTGGTCAGAAGGGTGGGGACAAGGATACCGGTCTGGTCGACAAGATCGTCGCCGCACTCGAGCAGGCGATCGAGACCGGCGAGCTCGAGCCGGGCGCCCGCATTTCCGAGCTGTCGCTCTCGGCCATCCTGGGCGTGAGCCGCGGCCCGCTGCGCGAGGCGATCAGAAAGCTCGAAGCGAGGCGCATCGTCGAGCGCACGGCCTTTCACGGCGTTCGCCTGATCGATCTGTCACTTGCCGACCTGGAGCAGCTGCTGGTGGTGCGCGAGGCTCTGGAAGGGATGACGGCCCGCACCGCCGCCGCGAACATCTCGGCGAGCCAGCTGCGCCAGTTGCGGATCTGCGCCGAGCAGAAGCTCACCGAGATGGACAATCTGGGCGGTGCTTTCCGCCTCGGCACGCGCGACCACGACTTCCATACGATGATCGCCCAGAGTTGCGGCAACCGGTGGCTGGCCGATTTCCTCTGCGGCCATCTGTTCGGCCTGCTGCGGATCTACCGCTTCAGCGCAGGGACGCTCGGGGCCCGGGCTCCCGAGGCCTATGCCGAACACTGCGCGATCCTCGACGCCATCGAGGCGCGCGATGGCGATGCCGCCGAGCTGCGGATGCGTGAGCACAACCGCAACGGTCGCGCTGCCCTCATGCAGCGGCTGCGCCAGGAGCAGGACGGCCGCAAGCGCTTCCTGAAGCCGATCGAGCGGCAAACCTCCAGGACCTGAGATATTGTCGACAGTTTTTGTTGACATTCGTCTTTCCGACCGGCCAGGCTGCTGGCCAGCCGGTTCCCCATTCCCGTCGAAAAGGCCTCGATGCGCATTCATCGCGTGAGGGTTTACAAGAGCGCGGAGACACCCCCGCGCGAGCAGCTTCTCGCCTGGCAGCTGGCCGCGGTGGCGGCCGATCCGGTCCCGGTCGACGGTGACGTGGCCGAGATGATCGTGAACCGCCTGATCGACAATATGGGCGTCGCCGTGGCGGGCCTGGCGCGGCTGCCGGTCGCCAATGCGCGGGCCCAGGCCGTGGCCCACCCGAGCGCTCGGGGTGCGACCGTCATCGGCCTGCCGCGGACCCGGCTGTTCTCGTGCGAGTGGGCGGCCTGGGCCAACGGCACGGCGGTGCGCGAGCTCGATTTCCACGACACCTTTCTCGCCTCCGACATGAATCACCCGGGCGACGTGGTCAGCCCGATCGTGGCGGTGGCCCAGCAATCCGGGCGCAGCGGCGCCGATCTGCTGCGCGGCATCGCCGCCGGTTACGAGGTGGCGGTCGATCTCGCCAAGGGCATGTGCCTGCACAAGCACCGGATCGACCACATCCTGCACATCGCCGCCGGTGCGGTGGCCGGCATCGGAGCGGCGCTGCGGCTGCCGGTTCCCGTGCTCGATCAGGCGCTCGGCCATGCCGTGCATGCGAGCGTGACCACGCGGCAGTCGCGCAAGGGGGCGATCTCGACCTGGAAGGCCTACGCCCCGGCGCATGCGGGCAAGATCGCGGTCGAGGCGGTCGACCGCGCGATGCGCGGCGAGACCTCGCCGGCACCGATCTACGAGGGCGACGACAGCATCATCGCCTGGCTGCTCGACGGGCCGG
>JBFWWD010000030.1:0-33075 GCA_050246385.1 Geminicoccaceae bacterium | reverse complement strand
ATCGCGGCCGGCATCGGGGAACTCCCCCGCATGCGCCCGAGCCTCTGTTGCAGAAGAACTTCCGCTCATTCAGAGCCCCGATGCACCCACATCCGGTGAGAAATTCGGGCTAGGTCATTCCCGCACGCTCCGGAGCCCCGCCATGCCCCGCCTGCTCGTTTTCCTGGTTGTTGGCCTCGCCTTGCCCACGATGCCCGCGCTGGCGTTCGAGCCGCGCTCGGGCTGCATCGTCGCCGAGCAGGCCTGCGAGGCCCCGATCTCGACACGGCGATCTGACAATCCCGGGGACATCCGGCTGGAGATCGGTCGGGCCTACCTTCTGCTCGGCGCCAACAAGGCGGAAGCCTCGCACCTACAGATCGTCGTCCCCGGCGCCAAGCCGGAGCAGCGTTGGATCGACGTCGGGTGTGGCCGCGCCACCGGCATCTGCGATTCCGGCGGCGGCCAGCCGACGCCGCGGCAGCCTGCGGAGCACAGTCATTCGGAGAACATGCTGGCCGTCAGCTGGCAGCCGGCCTTCTGCGAGACGCAGCGCCGGAAGCCCGAGTGCATGGCGCAGTCGCTGCGACGGTTCGATGCGACCAACTTTACGCTGCACGGCCTGTGGCCGCAGCCGCGCTCACGCGAGTATTGCGACGTCGATGCCGAGCTGGTGCGCATCGACGGGAGCGGCCGATGGGATCAGCTCCCGCGCCTCGATCTCGAGGCCGTGACGCGGGACGCGCTCGCGCAGGCGATGCCCGGTGTGCGCTCCCGGCTCGACCGACATGAGTGGATCCGCCACGGCAGCTGCTACAGCCGTACCGCCGACGAATACTTCCAGGATTCGCTGTTGCTGCTCGACGAGCTGAACGCCAGTTCGGTGCGCGCGCTCGTCGCATCCCGGATCGGCCGCTCCCTCACCCTCGGACAGCTTCGGTCCGCATTCGATTCCGCATTCGGCACCGGCGCGGGAGATCGCGTCGCCATGGAGTGCGATCCGGTCGACGGGCGGAGACTGGTGACCGGCCTTCGGCTGAACCTGAGCGGCGAGGTGACCCCGCAATCCTCGCTCGCCGAGCTCCTGGCAGCGGCACCGTCGGTCAAGGGCGGCTGCCGCGAAGGCATCGTCGATCCGGCGGGCGTCGATGAATGAGCGGCGCCGCGTCGATCACCGCACACAGCGTGATCCACGCCGGCCCGCGGCCGCCTGATGCGCGCGCTCGCCTGGAACCGCGCCGGGTTCCTCTGCGCCATCCTGCTCAGCGCCGGCCTCGAGCTGGCACTCGGGCTGCGACTGCCGCTCCTCGGGCGACCGTGTAGCGAGGTCGGATCGTCGCCATGCTCAATGCCGAGGCCGAGCTGGTCGGCTCGTTCGCCGTGCAGCCACCCCGCTAGAAGGAGCCGAACGCAGAGCCGAGCGCGATGACCACGGCCAGCGCGACCACCGGCCCTATGACCGCGACGAGGAATAGGTCGAGGTAGCTTTCGCGGTGGGTGGAACCGCAGACCGCGAGCAGGGTGACCACCGCGCCGTTGTGCGGCAGGCTGTCGAGCGTGCCGCAGCTCAAGACGGCGACGCGATGCAGGATTCCCGGGTCAATCCCGTGCTCGCGAGCGATCTGCAGGTAGGTCTCGCCAAGCGCGTCCAGGGCGATCGTGAGCCCGCCCGAGGCGGAGCCCGTGAGCGCGGCGAGCATGTTGGTGGCGATGGCAAGCGAGACCAGAGGCCCGCCTTCGATCGAGAGGACCCAGTCCCGGACAAGGGCGAATGCGGGCAGCGCCGCGACCACCGCGCCAAAGCCCACAAGGCTCGCGACGTTCAAGATCGGCAGGACCGAGGCATTGGCGCCGGCATCCATGCTCGAGCGCAGGGCCGGCAGGCGCCGGTAGTTCAGGAGGACCAGAAGCAGGGTCGCCAAAGCCAGGGCGACGGCCACCGCCCATACGCCACCAACCGCCTTGAGCGAAGTCCCGCCCCACCGATCCTCGGCGAGGAAGCCCGTGTCGAGCGCCGGGAGCACGATCATCGCCATCAGGAAATTTACGCCGATCACCATTATCAGAGGCAGGACCGCAAGCGCGATCGGCGGCCCCTCCTCGCTGGGGCGGCCGTGGACTGCCTCCGGCGGATCGAACTCGCGGGCGGTCGTTGCACGCTGACGCACGATCTCATCCGCGGTGACGTCCCGCGGCGTCGTCTCCGGGTCGCCATAGCCTTCGCCTGCTCGCCGAGCCACCGTCCCGGCGCGGCCGAGCCACCACAAACCAATGCCCAGCATGATGACCGACGCGATGATGCCCAGGCCCGGCGCCGCAAACGGTGTCGTGCCGAAGAAGGGCATCGGGATCGCATTCTGGATCGCCGGCGTGCCGGGCAGGGCCGACATGGTGAAGGTCATGGTACCCAGGGCCACCGCCGCCGGTAGCAGCCGCCGCGGAATGCCGGCGGTGCGGAAGAGTGCCTGCGCCATTGGTACCAGCACGAAGATCGCCACGAACAGACTGACCCCGCCGTAGGTCACGAGCGCGCCGGCAAGCACCACGGCGAGCATGGCCCGCTGCGGCCCCAGCCGATCGGTCATGAAGCGCGCGATTGCGGCTACGGAGCCGCTGTCCTCCATCAACTTGCCGAACAATGCCCCCAGGAGGAACAGCGGGAAGAACTGCCCGACGAAGCGCGCGGCACTCCCCATGAAGGTCTGGGTCCAGTGCGCGAGCAGCGGCTCGCCGGCCGCGGCCGCAGCCACGAGCGCCGCCGCCGGGGCCAGCAGGAGCACGCTCCAGCCGCGAAAGGCGAGCCACATCAGCAGGAGCAGGGCGAGCAGGATGCCGAGAAGGCCCACGCCTCACACCCCCTCGAGCAGGGCGGCGAGGTCGAACGTCGAGCGTTTGCCGAGCGCGTCGCCGTGCTCGGCGAGGAATGCGTGCGCAGCTTCACGGCCTCTGTCGCGCAGCGTGGTCAGAAACTCCCACTCGGCGTTGAGCTTGGACGAGTAGCCGAGCTCGACCATGTCGTCGTTGCGGATGCGGTGGATCCGCATGGCGGCCCAGATCGCTCCCTCGCCGCTGCCTGGGTCGGCCATCTGCTGCAGGAGCGCGATCATCCGCAGCTCCTTGATCGCGGCCGTGTTGAACGAGATCTCGTTCAGCCGGTTGAGGATGTCGCGCGCGGATCTGGGCGTGCCGGGCCGCTCGACCGGATTGATCGGCACGATGATCGTGTCGCTGGCATCGCACTCGCGCACCAGCGGCGTGAGGGTCGGGTTGCCGGAATAGCCGCCGTCCCAATAGGCTTCGCCGTCGATCTCGATCGCCTGGAACATCGTCGGCAGACATGCCGAGGCGAGCATCACCTCCGGCGTGATCTCGGCGTTGCGGAACACGCGGCCACGGCCCGTGCGGACATTCGTGGCGGTGATGAACAGCTTGATCGGCGCGGTCGCCAGATGGGGAAAGTCGACCGAATCGGCGAGCACTTCGCGCAGGGGGTTCAGGCCGCCCGGGTTCAGATCGTAGGGCGACAGCAGGCGCGAGGCCAGGTCCATCGCCACGAACCCCGGCGAGAAATCCAGGGTCCAGCGGCCGAGCAGGATGTCGATCGGGCCGCGCCGGAATGGACTGAAACGCGCCGCATCCGACACGCGACGCCAGAATGCTGCGAGCGCTTCCCTCGCTTCCGACGCACCGCCCACGGCGTGGGCTCCCACCATGACGGCGGCGTTCATCGCGCCGGCCGACGTGCCTGAGATGCCGTCGATCCGCAGCCACTCCTCCTCGAGCAGCCGGTCGAGCACACCCCAGGTGAACGCCCCATGCGCACCGCCGCCCTGGAGGGCGAGATCGATGGCCACCGAGTCACGTTCCTGTCCCCGGCCGCTACCGGCCTTCGGATCTGGCATGGCCTTGGGCTTCCAGCTCGAGCGCGCTGCGCCTCTATAGGAGTGCGCGCATGTCCTCGCTATGGTGGCTGACCATTTTGCGACAGCTTATACGGCGTGCGGGCCCCGGCAACTTGACCCCGAACCAGATTAAGGTGACGTTCCAGCTTGCCGAGCGTCACCGGGTTCGGAGCGGGTCAAGCAGAAGTACAGGCGTTTTCCTGAGGCGGCAGCCGCGTATGCGCAAACGAGCACCTTGAGCGAGATCACGCTCACCTTCTCGATCGTCGCCGCGGTCGTGGTGCTGTTCGTCTGGGACCGGTTCCCGGTGATCGTGGTGGCGCTGGCCACCTCGCTCGCCCTGTGGGCAACCGGGGTGCTCGACCTGGCCCAGTCGCTCGCCGGGTTCGGCGATCCCGCGGTCATCTTCATCGCGTCGCTGTTCGTCGTGAGCGCCGGCCTCGACGCGACGGGCGTCACCGCCTGGACCGGGCAGTTCCTGATCCGCCAGGCGGGCGAGAGCCAGACCCGGCTGCTGGTCCTGATGATGCTGCTGATCTCGGTGCTGACGGCGCTCATCAATCTCAACGGCTCGGTCGCGGCGCTCCTGCCGGTGGTCGTGGTCATGGCAGTGCGCCTGTCGCGACCGCCTTCCCAGCTCCTGATGCCGATGGTGTTCGCGGGCCATGCCGGCTCGCTGCTGGCACTCACCGGCACGCCGGTGAACGTTCTCGTCTCCGATGCCGCGGTGAACGGCGGCAATCCGCCGTTCGGCTTCCTCGAATATGCCTGGATCGGCGTGCCGCTGCTCCTGGGCACCATGGCGATCATCCTGCTGCTCGGCCCCAGGGTGCTGCCCAACCGCAGCGGCCGCGGCATCCCCGCCGATCTCAGCAAGCATGCGCGGACGCTGGTCGAGCACTACACTCTCGATGACGGCGTGTTTCAGCTCCGCGTCCGCTCGGATTCGCACTATCGCGGCGTGCTTCGGGCCGGAATCGAGTTCGGCGACTATCCGGGTGTCAGCCTGGTGGCCATGCAGTCCGGCGCAGGCGGCCCGCTGCGGCAGGCGATGCTGGCCGAAGGTGACGTCATCATTGTCCGCGGCGACGCGCAAACAGTGGCACGGCTCGCGGCCGACAAGCATCTGGCGCTGCGTTCGGGCGAAGGAGAGGCTGGCGTCGCCGAGACCCTGTTCAATCATCAGTCCGGCCTCGCGGAGATCGTGATCCCGCCACGGTCCGGCTATATCGGGCAATCCATGTTCCCCGGCATGGTCACGCCGAGCGGCGATCTCATCATCCTCGCGGTGCGGCGCAACGGCGAGCCGCTCGGCCCCAGCGCGGTCGTGCTGCGCGAAGGCGACACGCTGCTCCTGCAGGGGACCTGGAAGGCGCTCGACGAGCGCCTGGTGCAGGCGGACGTGCTGGTGGTCGATTCGCCCGAGCTGGTCCGCCGGCAGGCTGTTCCGATGGGCCCGGGCGCCAGGCAGGCGCTGGCGGTGCTCGTCGCGATGGTCGTGCTGCTGGCCACGGGGCTCCTGCCCTCGGTCGTGGCCGGACTGCTCGCGGCAGGTGCTATGATTGTGCTCGGGATCGTCTCGGTCGAGCAGTCCTACCGTGCCATCAACTGGACCACGATCATCATGATCGGCGCCATGATGCCCCTGTCGACCGCGATGTATCAGAGCGGAGCCGCCGCTCTGCTGGGCGAGCGGCTGGTCGATCTCGTCGGCGACGCCGGCCCCTATGCCTTGCTCGCGGGCCTGTTCCTGCTCACCGGCATTCTCGGCCAGCTGATCAGCAACACCGCGACCGCTCTGATCATCATCCCCATCTCCGTCGCCGCCGCGCAGCAGCTCGGCATCTCCCCGCGGCCGGTGCTGATGAGCGTCGCGGTCGCCGCCGCCGCCGCCTTCCTGACGCCGGTCGCGACCCCGGTGAACCTGATGGTGATGGGCCCGGGCGGCTATCGCTTCGGCGACTATTGGAAGCTCGGCCTGCCCCTGATGATCTGGTTCGGGATCGTCGCGGTGTTCGTCGTGCCGCTGATCTGGTCACTGTGAGCGAGGGGCCCGCCGCTCCCTTCGTCTCCACCGGGCGCCTGCCGCCCGCGGAGCTGGTGCGGGAGCTCGTCGACGAGGCCTATCGTCGCTTCCGGTCGACCACCGACGGCCAGAACGCCAACGTCTACCCCGCCCTCGCCGCCGTCGATCCGGAGCTGTTCGGCCTGTGCGTGGTCGGAGTCGACGGAGCCTCCTACGCCGTCGGCGACGCGGATCGCGGTTTCGCCATCATGAGCGCCTCCAAGCCCTTCGTCTTTGCCATGGCGTGCGAGACCCTGGGGCCGGAGGCTGCCCGGGCCCGGCTGGGGGTCAACGCCACCGGCCTGCCGTTCAACTCCATCGCCGCGATCGAGCGCTCGGGCGACGGGCGCACCAATCCCATGGTCAACTCGGGCGCCATCGCGGCGACCAGTCTCGTGCCAGGGACGGATCTCGAGGACCGCTGGCATCGCATCAGGGACGGCCTTTCGCGTTTTGCCGCCCGCGAACTGGCGCTGGATGAGCCCGTGTACGCCTCGTCGTCGCGAACCAACCTCCGCAACCAGGCGATCGCGCGCGTTCTCGCCACCTATGGCGCCCTCTATCTCGACCCGGTGGAGGCGACCGAGCTCTACACGCGCCAGTGCGCGCTCGAGGTCACCGCCCGCGACCTCGCCGTCATGGGCGCCACGCTCGCGGACGGTGGCGTCAATCCGCTCACCCGCGAGCGGGTGGTCGGCGAGACCGCCTGCCGCCATGCGCTCGCGGTCATGGCGACTGCCGGCATGTACGAGACGTCCGGCGACTGGCTCTACGATATCGGCCTGCCCGGCAAGAGCGGGATCGGCGGCGGGATCTTCATGGTCTCGCCCGGAAAGGGTGCCTTGGGAACCTATTCGCCGAGGCTCGACGCGGCCGGCAACAGCGTGCGCGGCCAGCTCGCGGCGAGGTTCCTGTCCGAGCAGCTGGGCCTGAGCCTGTTCGCATCACGGCCCGAGCCGTGACCCTCGGCCTTGCCGCGGTGCTCGCATTGCTCGCGGCGGCCGTCGTGATGTTCGCGCTGAACCGCCCGCGCATGGACGCCGTCGCTCTGCTGATGGTGCTGCTGCTGCCGGCGACGGGCGCGATCACCATCGCGGAGGCCTTGGCCGGCTTCGCCGACGCCAATGTCGTCCTGATCGCGCTGCTGTTCGTCATCGGCGAGGGGTTGGTGCGGACCGGCGTCGCGCAGCGCCTTGGCGACTGGCTCTCGGCCCGGGCCGGCAGCAGCGAGGCGCGCCTGATCGTGCTGCTGATGGCCGTGGTCGCCGCGCTGGGCTCGGTGATGAGCTCCACCGGCGTGGTGGCGATCTTCATCCCGATCGTGCTGCGGATCGCGCAGGGCACGAAGATCGCGGCCAGCCGGCTGATGATGCCGCTGAGCATGGCCGCCCTGATCAGCGGCATGATGACCCTGGTCGCGACCGCACCCAATCTGGTGGTGGATGCGGAGCTGCGCCGAGCCGGTGCGGCCGGATTCGAATTCTTCAGCTTCACGCCCTTTGGCATTCCGGTCCTCGCCTGCGGGGTGCTCTACATGCTCGTGGTGCGCCGCTGGCTGCCGACCCGCACGGTACCGTCGGGCGGTCGAGCGGGACGCCCGCGCCTGCGCCAGTGGATCGATGTCTACGGTCTGGCCGGGCGGGAGCGACGCGCCCTCGTTCTGCCCTCGTCGCCTCTGATCGACCGCACCCTCGAGGAGCTGCAGCTGCGCCACCGGTCCGGGGCGCACATCGTGGCGATCAAGCGCGCTGGGCGGCTCGCCCCCGAGATCGTCCGCCCGATCGCGACCACCCGGCTGCGCGCGGGCGACGTGCTGCTGGTCGACCTGTTCCTGCCCGACGCCGACACCATGGCCCTGGCCCGCGAGAGCGGCCTCCAGCTTCTGCCGCTCAGCGGCAGCTACTTCGCCGACCGCGCCCAGGAATTGGGCATGGTCGAGATCATGCTGCCCGAAGGCTCGTCTCTGGTCGGTAAGCCGCTCGATCGCACCGAGTTCCGCCGGCGTCACGGCGTCAGCCCGGTCGGGCTACGGCGCGGACGGCGGGTCGACAGTGGCGATCTTGCACGCGAACCCCTTCGAATAGGCGATACGCTCCTCCTGGTCGGCTTCTGGTCCGACATTCGAGCGCTCGCGTCCGACCCGCAGGACATGATCATCCTCGACCTGCCCGCGGAGTTCGACGAGGTGCTGCCGGCAGCAGCGAAGGCGCCACAGGCTCTGCTGTGCCTGTCGCTCGTCGTCGCACTGATGGTCAGCGGGTTCGTCACCAACGTTCAGGCAGCCCTGGTCGGTTGCCTGCTGATGGGGTCTCTCGGCTGCATCGACTTCACGAGCGCCTACCGCTCGATCCACTGGCCGAGCTTGGTGCTGATCGTCGGCATGTTGCCGTTCTCCCTGGCGCTAAAGCGCACCGGCGGCATCGATCTCGCGGCGGAAGCGCTGATCGCCACGGTCGGAGGCGCCGGGCCGCGGCTCGTGCTGGCCAGCCTGTTCGCGATCACCGCATTGCTCGGCCTGTTCATCTCGAACACCGCGACCGCGGTGCTGATGGCTCCGGTGGCGCTGGCCTTGGCGACGGATCTGGGTGCCTCGCCCTATCCCTTCGCGATGACGGTGGCGTTGGCAGCCTCGGCCGCATTCATGACGCCGGTCTCGTCACCGGTGAACACGCTCGTGGTCGGACCCGGCAACTACGCCTTCATGGACTTCGTCCGCACCGGCGTGCCGTTCACCCTGATCGTGCTCGTGCTGAGCGTTCTGCTTGTGCCGATCGTGTTGCCCCTATGAGCGGCTTCCGCCGACGAGCCTTTGCGCGCAGCCTTCGCCGAAGCCACAGGCCGGTTAGACGAGACAGGGAGGTAAACTGATGTCGGAGCCGATCGGTGCCTCGAAAGGCACCATGGAGCACATCCTCGATGCGGTCGAGCGCGTCGGGAACCGGGTTCCGCATCCGGCAGTGATCTTCCTCGTCCTGGTCGGGGTGGTGATCCTGCTCTCGCACCTGTTCTACCTCCTGGGCACGAGCGTCACCTATCAGACGATCGACATCGCCACCGAGCAGGTGGTGCAGAACAGCGTCGGCGCACAGAGCCTGCTCACCGCCCACGGCATCCGCTTCCTGTTCACCTCGATGATCGCGAACTTCATGGCCTTCGGCCCCGTCGGCGTCATTCTCGTCGCCATGATCGGCGTCGGGATCGCCGAGGAGGCGGGACTGATCAAGGCGCTGATCAAGCGCATCGTGAGCATTGCGCCGCGTCAGACGATCACGTTCATCATTGTCTTCTTGGGCGTGATCTCGAGTGTCGCTTCGGACGCGGGATATCTGGTGTTGGTGCCGCTTGGCGCCGCGGCCTTCCTCAGCGTCGGCCGGCATCCGCTGGCGGGTATCGCCGCGGCGTTCGCCGGCGTGGCCGCGGTGTTCCTGGTCAACGTCATCATCACGCCGGTCGACGGCATCCTGACCGAGCTGACCAACGACGCGATCCATCTGCTCAATCCCAATGTCTCGATCGACCTCACCGCCAACCTCTACTTCGCCATCGTCTCCAGCATCCTGCTCGCGATCGTCTGCACGCTGGTCACCGACCGGATCATCGAGCCGCGTCTCGGGCCCTATCGCGGCGCGCAGCCAGGTGATGACGCCGAGGGGCTGACCTACGCCGAATCCCGTGGACTGCGCGGGGCGTTGTGGGCGCTGGTCGGCGCGCTGGTCGTGCTGGGCCTCCTGACCCTGCCGAGCTGGGCGCCCCTGCGCGACCCGGTCACCGGTCAGCTCGGCGGCAACTCGCCTTTCATGCGCAGCCTGATCGTCAGCATCATGCTGATCTTCCTGGCGGTGGGGCTAGGCTACGGAATCGCCGCGAAGACCATCACCAGTGCCACGGACGCGATCAACGCCGTCGTCAAGACGTTTGCCGGCCTGAGCGGGATGATCTTCCTGCTGTTGATCATCAGCCAGTTCATTGCGTACTTCAACTACAGCAATCTCGCCACGATCGTGGCCGTCAATCTGGCCAACCTGCTCAAGGATGCGAATCTCGACACCTTGGTGCTGCTGATCGGCTTTGTGGTCGTCGTCGGGCTGCTCGACCTGCTCATTACCGGCGCGGTTCCGAAATGGGCCATCTTCGCCCCGATCTTCGTACCACTGCTGATGAAGCTGAACGTCGGCCCGGAGGTGGTGCTCGCCGCCTATCGCATCGGCGACTCGCCCATGAACGCCCTCACCCCGCTCAACGTCTATTTCGGCCTGGTTGTCGGCTTCTGCCAGAAGTACGAACCGGACGCCGGCGTCGGCACCGTGGTCGCACTGATGCTGCCCTATGTCGGCATCCTGTTCCTGGTCTGGACCCTGCTCCTGGTCGCTTGGTATCTCCTGGCTCTGCCGTTCGGGCCGTGACACCTCGCCTGCCGCTTCCACGCCCGACACTCAGGGAGTTCGTTGCATGTCCAAGCTCGACGAGGTGCTCAGCCGGGTCGACGCCGACCTCCAGCCTGCCCTGGATCGGCTTTTTGGCTTCCTGAGGATCAGATCGATCTCGACCGACCCCGCCTATGCCGCCGACTGCAGGGCCGCAGCCGACTGGCTCGCTGGCGATCTCGCCAGCATCGGCTTCGAGGCCTCTGTCCGCGCGACGCCCGGGCATCCGATGGTGGTCGCGCATGAACGCAACGCGCCGGGCTCCTCAGCCCTGTTCTACGGTCACTACGACGTCCAGCCGGTCGATCCGCTCGAGCTCTGGGATCACGATCCGTTCGAGCCGTTCGTCGAAACCCGACCGGACGGATCCAAGGCGGTCCGCGCGCGCGGCGCGTCGGACGACAAGGGCCAGATCATGACCTACGTCGAGGCCTGCCGCGCATGGAAGTCGGTCACCGGCTCGCTGCCGATCCCGATGAGCCTGCTGATCGAAGGCGAGGAGGAATCAGGCGGCGAGAACCTGCCGCCGTTCCTGGAGGCCAACGCCGCCGAGCTCAAGGCGGACTTCGGCCTGATCTGCGACACCAACATGTGGAACGCTTCCACGCCGGCGATCCAGACCATGCTCCGGGGTCTGTGCGGGGAGGAGCTGATCATCACGGCCGCCGACCGCGATCTTCATTCCGGCTTTTACGGCTCGGCGGCGGCGAACCCCAATCACGTGCTGGCACGGATCCTGGCGGACCTGCGCGACGAGACCGGGCGCATCACCATTCCCCACTTCTATGACGGCGTGCCTGAGCTCCCCGAAGCGCTGCGCCGGCAGTGGGCATCGCTCGACTTCGATCCGACCGCCTTCCTCGGTGCGGTCGGGCTGTCGGTTCCGGCCGGCGAGAAGGGCCGCTCGGTGCTCGAGATGACCTGGTCGCGGCCGACCTGCGAGGTCAACGGCATGGGCGGCGGCTATCAGGGCGAGGGTTTCAAGACGGTGATCCCCTCCCAGGCTTCGGCCAAGATCTCGTTCCGCCTGGTCTTCGACCAGGATCCGCACGCCATCCGCACGAATTTTCGCGAGTTCGTGCGGGCGCGCCTTCCCGCCGACTGCAAGGTCGAGTTCATCGACCACGGCTCCGGGCGCGCCATCCGCTTCCCGATCGACGCCCCGGCCTTCGCGAAGGCCCGGCAGGCGCTCTCGACGGAATGGGGCAAGGAGGCGGTGTTCATCGGCGGCGGCGGCTCGATTCCGGTCACCCACGAGCTCAAGACCAAGCTGGACATGGACGTCGTCCTGGCCGGCTTCGCGCTCGAGGACGACCGCATCCACAGCCCGAACGAGAAGTATGAGCTCGAAAGCTTTCGACGCGGTATCCGGTCCTGGGTCCGGATCCTGGCGGCGTTGGCCGAGTGAACGTCGCCTCGCGGTGGATCGGCGGGGAATGGATGCGCTGAGGCCGATCGATGAAGCTGCTGTTCGCGGGTAGGAGATGGCTCCGGCGGTAGGATTCGAACCTACGACCAACGGATTAACAGTCCGCTGCGCTACCGCTGCGCCACGCCGGATCGCGGTATCGGGGCCGAGTGCCTAGCAGATGGAAGCAGGCCACGCCACCTTCAATTCACCGCTGGAGGCCCGGGCCGGAATCGAACCGACGTACAAGGATTTGCAGTCCTCTGCATAACCACTCTGCCACCGGGCCGGCGGCTCCTCTCTATAAGGAGCACGCGGGCCGAGGGTCAATGGCAGGGACGGTGCGACCGGGCCGCGCGTTGCCGGGGCGCCGGGCCGCGGCTATAACCGCGCCGCATTCCGACCGTCGGGGATCTAGATGACCGATGCCGCCGTCGCCCGCGCCAACATGGTCGAAAACCAGCTTCGGCCGAATCGGATCGACGATGTCGGCGTGCTGGCGGCCATGGGCGCCGTGCCGCGCGAGCGCTTCGTGCCGGCCACCTTGCGCGACTGCGCCTATGGCGACGAGGACCTCGCGCTGGGCGGCGGCCGGTTCCTGATCGAGCCCTTGGCGCTGGCCAAGCTGCTGCAGGCGGCGGCTCCGCTTCCGGGCGATGTGGCGCTGCTGCTCGGCGATGTCACGGGTTATGCCGCAGCCGTGCTCTCCCGGCTGGTCGGCTCGGTCTGCTCGCTCGTCCCGCCCGGCGCTTCCGTGGCCGAGGTCGAGGGCGCGCTCCGGTCGGAGGCCTGTGACAATGTCGTCGTCGAGCAGGCAGCACCGGATGTGGGCGCGCCCGGGCGCGCTCCGTTCGATCTCATCGTGCTGGTCGGCGCCGTGCCGGAGATTCCCTCGTCACTGCTCGACCAGCTCGGCCCCGCCGGTCGTCTCGTCGGTGTGGTTGACCAGGGCCGCAGCGGCAAGGTCGTCGTAGCGCAGCGCGTCCGCGGCGCGGTCGGGCGGTTCAGCCCGTTCGATGCACGCATCCATCGTCTGCCCGGGTTCAACCCGGAGCCGGCGTTCAGCTTCTGAGCACCCGCCTGATATCTACTGCAAGTAGAATCTTAGATCGAAAACTAGCCAATTGCTCTAGAATCGTGATAGATCGGCGGCATGAGGTCGCTGATGTTGGCGCTGGTACTGAGCGGCATGGCGCCGATCGCTTTTGCCGACGGCACGACCTTGGCCGAGGCGCTGGCAAGCGCCTATGCCACGAACCCGCGCCTGGAGGCAGCGCGGGCGGCCACTCGCGCGGCGGACGAGGGGGTACCCCAGGCACGCGCTGCCGGCCGCCCGCAGCTGATCTCGACCTCGTCCGCCGGGGTCAACGCCCTGGGTGACGACTTGCCGGTCGCGCGTCAGAGCCTCGCCCTCAGCCAGCTGCTTTATGCCGGCGGTGGCGTTCGCGCCGCGACCAAGGCGGCCGAGCGCAGTGCCGAGGCCGAGGGCGCACGGCAGCGGCAGATCGAGCAGGAGGTTCTGGTCGACGCGGTCCGGGCGTTCACGGCCGTCGTCCGTGACCGGCGCGTGCTGGAACTCGCGCGCGAGAACGAGGACAGCCTCCGCCTCGAGCTGGAGGCGACCCGCGACCGCGAGAGGTTCGGCGACCTGACGGAGACGGACATTCACCAGGCCGACTCCCGCCATGCGGCCGGCACGGCCGGACGGATCGCCGCCGAAGGCGCGCTCGAGATCGCCGAGGCCGACTATGAGCGTGCGATCGGCGACCGGCCCGGCACGCTGGATCCCGCACCTCTCCCCGAAGCCATGCCCGCCACATTGGACCAGGCGTTGAGCCAGGCGGAGGAGAGCTGGGCTGTTCAGGCGGCCGAAGCCGATCTCGATGCCGCGCGCGAATCGGTCGATGTCTCGCTGGCGGCGATCAAGCCACGCCTGACCCTGGTCGGCGAGTTGAGCTACGCGGCGGACGGCGGGCAGCAATACGGGTCGGGCGGGGGCGCCGCGGTGGGTGCCACGCTGTCGGTTCCGCTCTATCAGGGCGGAGGCGACTATGCGCGCATCAGACAGAGCAGGGAGGTGTTGAGCCAACGGCGCTACGCCAGGGACGATGCCCGACGTGCGACCCGCAGCGGTGTCGTCGAGGCGTGGGCGGCGACGAGCACGGCCGCCGCCATGATCCGGTCCGTCGGTCGGCAAGTGACCGCGGCCCGTTTCGCGCTCGCCGGCGTGCGACAGGAGGCGGCGATCGGGGCGCGCGGCGTCGTCGACATCCTTGATGCAGAACGCGAGCTGTTCGAGGCCGAGGTGGATCTCGTGCGCGCCGAGCGGGATCGAGTGCTCGCCGCCTACCGGCTCCTCGCTGCGATCGGCCGGCTCACGGCCGGCGATCTCGGCCTGCCACGAGATGGCGGGAACGGGGGTTCGGATCGGGATGTCGTCGACACCGAGATGTTCGATCCGGCAGCGGTGACGGACGATGAATAGGCGGCGGCTCGGGCTCAAGCTCGGGAGCGGCGGTCAAGGGAAAGGAGAACCAGGCATGGCCGACAGCAAGGCGGCGCCGGAGCCGTCGATGGAGGAGATCCTGTCCTCCATTCGCAGGATCATCGCGGAGGACGAGGGCACGGGGCCGCCGCCAGCGCAGGCAGCCAAGGCCGACGATGGCGACGAGGATGTGCTCGAGCTGACCGAGATGGTCGGCGACCCGGAGCCTGCACCGTCCGCTGAGCCGCAGATTTCTCAGTCCGAGCCCCCGACCGAGCAGGAGCAGCCAGCCATGACCGTGCAGACCTCGGAGCCGCTGATCTCGTCCGGCGCAGCGATGGCCAGCACCAACGCCTTCGCCCGCCTCGCCAGGGCCGCGGCTCCCGACGAGAAGCAGCAGCCGGCCGGCGGCATCACGGTGGAGCAGCTGGTCGTCGATCTGCTGACGCCGATGTTGCGCGACTGGCTCGACCAGAATCTTCCCGGCATCGTCGAGCGTGTCGTCGAGCAGGAAGTGAAGAAGCTCGCCCGCCGCGCCGAGCTGACGTAACCTGAAAGTTCATCGCCGGGCCGGCGTTAGCCGCACCTTAACTCCGCGCGTCCTATCCAGAGCCTCTGGGCCAGGACGAGGTGGCGGTGTCTCAAGGCGAATCGGCAGCCGCCCGGGTGGTCGGCCAGGTGGTGGCGGTCAAGGGCGGCACCCTGACGGGCAGCCTGCGGCCGCGTGACGAGCGGTCGCCGCCGGTGATCGGCGACATCGTCGCGGTGCCGACGGCACGCGGCTTCGCGTTCGGGATCATTCACGGGCTGCGCCAGGGCCGTCGTGCCGAGGATGTGGCCGCAGTCGACGTCCAGCTGCTCGGAGAGCTGGTGGACGACGCCGACGGCCCCCTGTTCTGCCGTGGCGTGACGGCCTATCCGCCGCTTGAGGCACCGATCATCGCCGCCTCCGCGACGGAGATCGCCGCGATCTATGCCCGACCCCGCGCCGCCCATCTCGAGATCGGGCGCCTGCGGCACGACGCATCCTTACCCGCCTACCTTGCCACCGACCACCTCCTCGGCAGGAATTTCGCCATCCTCGGCAGCACCGGCTCGGGCAAGTCCTGTGCGGTGACTGTGATATTGCGATCGCTGCTCGAGCGGCATCCTTTCGCGCACATCCTCGTGCTCGACCCACACAACGAATATTCGGCCGCGTTCGGCAGCAGCGCCCTGCGACTCGATCCGAGCAATCTCGAGCTGCCCTACTGGCTGCTGACCTTCGAGGAGATCGCCGTCGTCCTGACCTCCGGTGTAGACGGCCGAGGCTATGGCGAGGGCGTGATCCTGCGGGACGCGATCCTGCGCGCGAAGCAGATCTACCGTGGCGGCGAGGCCGACCAGTCGCCGATTACCGTCGACACGCCCGTGCCCTACCGACTTTCCGACCTCGCGCGCGTGATCGAGGACGGCATGGGCAACCTGAACAAGCCCGAGGCGGCGACGGCCTACCGGCAGATCCTGGCGCGCCTGCAGAGCGTGCGCGAGGACCGCCGCTACGGCTTCATGTTCCAGTCCATCTACCTGCGCGACAATCTCGACGCCATTCTCGGCCGCCTGCTGCGCCTTCCCGTAGCTGGCCAGCCGCTCACCATTCTCGACCTGTCCGGTGTCCCGTCCGAGGTCGTCAACGTCGTCGTCTCGCTGCTGTGCCGGCTGATCTTCGAGTTCGCCCTGTGGTCGGAGCGGAGCGCCAGCCCGCCCCTGCTGCTGGTCTGCGAGGAGGCGCACCGCTACGTCCCGGCCGACGGCACGCCGGTCCTCGAGGCCACGCGCCGGGCGATCGACCGCATCGCCAAGGAGGGCCGCAAGTACGGCGTGTCCCTGTGCCTAGTCAGCCAGCGGCCTTCGGAGCTCTCCGCCAGCAGCCTGTCGCAATGCGGCACCCTGGTCACGCTGCGCACCAGCAACGACCGCGACCAGCGGTTCGTCCGCACGGCGCTGCCGGACGGCTTCGACTGGCTGATCGCGGCACTGCCCGCGCTCGCCACCGGCGAGGCGATCATCGTCGGCGAGGGCGTGTCGGTGCCGATGCAGGTGCAGTTCCGTGCGCTCGGGCCCGGCGAGCAGCCGGCGAGCCAGACGCCCGCCTTCGCCCGCGCCTGGTCCCGGGACATCGCCGATCCCGCCTTCATCCATCGCACGATCAGCCGCTGGCGACTCCAACAGCGCTGAGCGTGAAGGGGGCCGGCCGCCGCCTCGCCTTGTCGCTAACCGCTCTTTCTTCTAGACAGCCCGCTACCCCGGCGGCGCTGGCGCCGCGGCCACCCTTGAGGCCAAGCCTTCGATGCTCGAGAAGAACTACCGACCTGGCGAGGTCGAGCCCCGCATCTATGCCGAATGGGAAGCGGCCGGCTCCTTCGCCCCGCACGGCGATCGGGCCGCTCCGCCCTACTGCATCATGCTGCCGCCGCCCAACGTTACGGGCAGCCTGCATATGGGCCATGCCCTCGACCACACGATCCAGGACACCCTGGTGCGGTTCCACCGGATGCGCGGGGCGGACGTCCTGTGGCAACCGGGCACCGACCATGCCGGCATCGCCACCCAGATGGTGGTGGAGCGGCAGCTCGCCGCGTCCGGCTCCAATCAGAGCCGCCGCGAGCTTGGTCGCGAGGCGTTCATCGCCAAGGTCTGGGAATGGAAGTCCCAGTCCGGCGGCACGATCGTGCGCCAGATGCGCCGTCTCGGCGACTCGCCGGACTGGAGCCGCGAGCGCTTCACCATGGACGAGGGGCTCAGCCGGGCCGTGCTGCGCGCCTTCGTCAGCCTCCACAAGGGCGGGCTGATCTATCGCGACAAGCGGCTGGTCAACTGGGATGTCCAGCTCCAGACGGCCGTGTCCGACCTCGAGGTCCAGCCCACCGAGGTCGACGGTCATCTCTGGTATCTGCGCTATCCGGTCGAGGGCACGGACGAGCACCTGACCGTCGCCACCACCCGGCCGGAGACGATGCTGGGCGACACGGGCGTCGCGGTCCATCCCGAGGACCCCCGGTTCACGCATCTGCACGGCCGGCACGTGCTGCTGCCCCTGGTCGGCCGGCGAATTCCGATCGTGGCGGACGAGTATTCCGATCCCGAGAAGGGCACGGGTGCCGTCAAGATCACGCCGGCGCACGACTTCAACGATTTCGAGGTCGGCCGGCGGCACGATCTGGAGGCGATCGCCATCCTCGATGGGCAAGGCCGGGTCAACGCCAACGCGCCCGAGCGCTTCCAGGGCCTCGACCGATTCGAGGCTCGCCGCCGGGTGGTCGCGGAGCTCGAGGCGCTGGGCCTGCTCGAGAAGGTCGAGAAGCACCGCCATACCGTGCCGCATGGCGACCGCTCGGGCACGCCGCTCGAACCCTACCTGACCGACCAATGGTATTGCGACGCCAAGACCCTGGCCCAGGAGGCGATCCGTGCGGTCGAGGACGGCCGCACCCGGTTCGTGCCGCGGCAGTGGGAGAACACCTACTTCGAGTGGATGCGCAACATCCAGCCCTGGTGCATCTCGCGCCAGCTCTGGTGGGGCCACCAGATCCCGGCCTGGTATGGACCAGACGGGATGGTGTTCGTCGAGGAGAGCGAGGCGGAGGCGCGGGCCGCCGCCCGCGCGCATTATGGCGGCGACGAGCCCCTGCGGCGCGACGAGGACGTGCTCGATACCTGGTTCTCCTCCGGCCTGTGGCCGTTCTCGACCATCGGCTGGCCCGACGACACGCCCGAGCTGCGCCGCTTCTATCCGACCTCGGTCCTGGTCACCGGCTTCGACATCATCTTCTTCTGGGTCGCCCGGATGATGATGCTGGGCCTGCATTTCATGGGCGAGGTGCCGTTTCGCGACGTGTACATCCACGGCCTCGTGCGCGACGAGCGCGGCGCCAAGATGTCCAAGACCAAGGGCAATGTCGTCGATCCCTTGCAGATCATCGACGACTTTGGTGCCGACGCGCTGCGCCTGGCCCTGCTCGCCTCGACCGCCCAGGGCCGCGACGTCAAATTCGGCCCCAGCCGGGTGGAGGGCTATCGCAACTTCGTCACCAAGCTCTGGAACGCGGCGCGCTTCGTGCAGATGAACGAGGCCCGGCTGCGGCCGGGCTTCGCACCTGGCGGCTGCTGTCAGCCGCTCAATCGCTGGATCGTCGGCGAGACCCAGAAGACCGCCGCAGCCGTGACCGGCGCGTTGGAGGCATACCGCTTCAACGACGCGGCTCTGGGCCTCTACCACTTCCTTTGGGACACGTTCTGCGATTGGTATGTCGAGCTCGCGAAGCCGCTGCTGACCGGCGAGGATCGGGAGGCGCAGGCGGAGACCCGAGACACCGCCGCCTGGGTGCTCGCCCAGGCCCTGCATCTGCTGCACCCGATCGCCCCGTTCGTGACCGAGGAACTCTGGCAGCAGCTCTTCGGCCGACCCGACGGGATGCTGATCAAAGCGGCATGGCCCCGGCTTGACGGCTCGCTGGTCGATGCGGGTGCCGAGGAGGAGCTGGGCTGGCTGGTCGGCCTGATCGGCTCGATCCGGGCCGCCCGCACCGAGCTCAACGTGCCGCCCGGTGCCAGGCTGACGCTGCATCAGCATGGTGCGTCGTCGCGTACCCTGGGCTGGCTGGACCGGCATGGCGATGCGATCCGGCGTCTCGCGCGCATCGGAGAGATCGACCTCGCCGACCGCCCCACGCCCGCCCAATCCCTCGTCGTCGTGGCCGACGAGGCAACCTTCGCGCTCCCCGTGGCCGGCGTCATCGATCTCGCCGGCGAGCGGACACGCCTGGAGCGGGAGATCGGCAAGCTCGACACCGAGATCGCCCGCGGCCGGCAGAAGCTCGCCAGCGCGGACTTCGTGGCGCGAGCCCCGGCCGAGATCGTCGAGCAGCAGCGCGAGCGGCTGGCGGAGGCCGAGGCGACCCGCGCGCGCCTGCAGCAGGCGCTGCGCCGCATCGGCTGAGCTCACCGAGGAGGACGATGATGCTCCCCTGCTTCACGGCGCCCGACGTCTCGGCACGTGCGGTTCGCCTCGTCGCGGCATCGGGCCATGCGGCCTGGCTCGAGACGGTCGATGATCCTATCCGCGGCTGGCTCGGCGACACTGGCTTCAAGCCGAAGGCGGGTGCCGTGGCGCTCTTGCCCGGTGGCGGTGCTCTGCTGCTGCTCTCCGATCCGGCGGAGCCGTGGGATGCGGCGTTGCTGCAGGCCGCCCTGCCCCCTGGAGACTGGCGCCTGGACGATCCAGACCGGCTCCTGCCAGCTCATGATGCGGCGCTGGGATGGGCGCTCTCCTCCTACCGGTTCACTCGCTACCGCCGCGACGAGGCCGTCCAGCCCCGCCTCGCTCTGCCGGAAGGGCCAGATGTAAGGCGGGCGCTCGCCCTGGCCGACGCGACCTGGCTCGCTCGCGATCTGATCAACACGCCGGCGAGCGACCTGGGTCCGGCGGAGCTCGAAGCCGCGATCCTCGACGTCGCTGGCCAGTTCGGCGCCGAGACGACGGTGATCGTGGGCGACGACCTGCTCGCCGCGAACTATCCGGCGATCCACACGGTAGGCCGCGCCAGCCCGCGCAAACCGCGCCTGATCGACCTGCGCTGGGGAGCGGCGGATGCGCCCAAGGTCACGCTGGTCGGCAAGGGCGTGTGCTTCGATACCGGCGGGCTCGACATCAAGCCGTCGAGCGCCATGCTGCTGATGAAGAAGGACATGGGCGGCGCTGCCGTCATGCTGGCGCTGGCGCGCTGCATCATGGCGCTCGGCCTGCCCGTGCGTCTGCGCCTTCTGGTGCCTGCGGTCGAGAACAGCGTCGGCGGCGGCGCCTTCCGGCCCGGCGACGTCATCGCCATGCGCAGCGGCACCACCGTCGAGGTCACCAACACGGACGCCGAGGGCCGACTGGTCCTCGCTGATGCGTTGACCGAGGCGGATGGCGAACAGCCGGCCTTGCTGTTCGACGCCGCCACCCTGACCGGTGCCGCCCGCGTGGCCGTCGGTCCGGAGCTGCCAGCGCTATTCACGCCCGACGATGCCCTTGCCACCGCGTTGATCGAACAGGGCCGAACCACCTTCGATCCGCTCTGGCGGCTGCCGCTGCACGCGCCCTATCTCGGCTACATGAAAAGTCAGGTCGCCGACCTGGCCAACAGCGCCAGCAAGCCGTTCGCGGGTGCCATCACGGCCGCGCTGTTCCTCAAGGAGTTCGTTCGCAAGACGCAGGCCTGGGCGCATCTCGACATGTTCGCCTGGAACGACGAGGCCCGCCCGGGCCGGCCGCGCGGGGGCGAAGCGACCGGCCTGCGCGCGCTCCTGGCCGTCATCGAGCAACGCGTGGCGGCGGGCCGTTGATGGCCCGATCCGCGCCCACGGTTCGCGCCGACTATCCGCACCTGCTCGCGATCCCGACCCGCTGGATCGACAACGACATCTTCGGGCACGTGAACAACGTGGTCTATTACAGCTACTTCGACACCGTGATTAACCGCTATCTGATCGACGAGGGCGGGTTCGATCCGCAACAGGGCACGATCGTCGGCATGGCGGTCGAGACCGGCTGCCGGTTCCACCGCTCCCTGGCCTTTCCCGATCTCGTCCAGGCCGGCCTGCGCGTCGGGCATCTCGGCCGGTCCAGCGTCCGCTACGAAGTCGGCGTCTTCCGCAACCAGGAGCCATCGGCCTGCGCCGACGGGCATTTCGTGCACGTCTTCGTCGATCGCGCGAGCCAGCGGCCGGTGCCGATCCCCGAGCCGATCCGCGACGCCCTCAGCCGATTGATCCAGAACTGATCGATCATCAACGAACGCCGCTTGGCGGACGCGCGCGCAACGCGTAGAAGAGCCGCCGACTCAGCGGAGTGATTGATTTGGATCAGCGAGGGCGGCTAAGGATCAATCTGAGCCAGCGCGAGTTCGAGGTCGAGGGCAGCGAGGAGTTCGTGCGCAGCTTTGCCGAGCGGATCGGCGAGCTGCTCGACCTGTTCGACGTCGCGCCGGTCCCGACCACAGTGCCGGAGTCCGAGTCGCCGCCCGCCACCGTGGCTAGCCCGGAGACGCTGAGCACGTTCGGCGAGTTCCTCCTGCGCCTGCCCTCCTCCGCCACCGACGTCGATAAGATGCTGGCTGCCGGATATTATGTGCAGCTCGGCAGCGCCGACGATGCGTTCACCACGGCCGACGCCAATCGGCGGCTCACCGAGCAGGGCATCAAGCTCGGCAATCCTTCGCAATGCGTGAAGCAATCCCTGCTCGCCAAGCGCGTGTTCCTCCTGAACAAGGGCCGCTATCGGGTGTCGCAGCAGGGGCGAGCCCACCTGCGACAATTGCTCGGCCCCGTGGTGCCGGACTGATCGTTGACGGGCGCCGTCCACCGGGCTTAGACAGAAACCACTATGCGCTACGTGCTCCGCAGCATCCGAATTAGTCACCCGGCCTCCGTCTGAGGTCGGGCACGTCGCATTTCGGGTTGCTGTTTTCCGGAGCATGGCCATGTCCGCCACTTATTGCTTTTCCGTTCACGCCGACGCTGATCCGTCGGCGCTTCCCCGTGTCATGGAAGTGTTCGCCCGCCTCGGTCACGTGCCGGCGCGCTGCCACGTCGAGCGAGGCGCGACGCAGCGCGAGCTGGTGATCGACGCCCAGCTCGAGGCTTTGCGGCGGTCCGAGGCGGAGCATGTGGCCCGCTGCCTCGACCGGCTCGTCAGCGTGGTGCAGGTACTATGGTCGGAAAAGCGGCGCGCGGCGGCCTGACCGCCGCACTCGCGATCCTGCTGCTTCTCGCGAGCACGGCGGCGCGGGCCGGGAATCTCTGCGGGATGGTCACCATCCCGCCCGAGATCGGGCTGACCTGCGCCCCGGCAACGGAGGGCTCGATCTCGATCGCTCCGCAGGACGGCTCGTTCGCCGTTCTGAGCCGGATGACGGTCCGACCACTGACCAGGGCTGGTTCCGACGCCGCGGCCTGGACCGATCCCCAAAGCTGGCTCAGATCACAGGTGACGCCGGATCTGGCGGCTCTGTCCGACCTCCTGGCGCCGTTGGCCGATGATCCCGACAGCCCCTTCGCCGGAGAGCAGGCAACCACCGCGCTCGATACCCTGCGTCGTGCGCTCGGGGGATTGTCCAGCTTGCCCTTGTCGGCGTGCGACGAGCCCGCGCCAATCGGAGCGGGCGAGTGGCGGATGCGGTGCGATTTCACCAGCGACGGGCTCGGTCTCTTCGTCGCGTTGCGGCTCGTGGCCCAGGGCGAGCAGCGATGGTCGATCATCATGCGGACGGCCAACGAGCAGCGGCTGCGCCATTTCGAGGCGATCGCCATCTCGTTTCACCCGTCCTGATCATCCTCGGCGGCGTCGGTCTCCACGGCGGGCACCGCGTACCGGCCGGAAAACCAGTTGAGCAGGTCCTGATCCCGGCAGCGCCTGGAGCAGAACGGCCGGAACCGCGGATCGGCCGGGCGACCGCAGATCGGGCAGCGCGCAACTGGCGGATCGGCCGGCTCAGCGCCCATCCGCCGCTCCCTCGAGCTGGACCTGCGCGCCGTGCATGCCGGCATCCCCGACCAGGTCGGGCACATAGCCCAGGCGCGCGGTCGTCTCGCGCCAGGCCGGAGCCTTCTCGAGCAGGGTCCTGGCAGCGGGCGACATCCGCACGCGCGCGACAGGAGCCGTCTCTGCGCGGAGCAAGGCCACGGCTCGCTCGGCGGCGATCCGGGGCGACCAATCCAGGCCAGTTCCGCCACAACGGTCGCAAGGCGTCATGAACCGGTCCGCGAGCGCCGCGCCCCGCCTCGCCCGACTGAGGGTGACCAGCCCGAGCGAGGTCATCGCATGGATCTCGAGCGGGGCAGGATCGTGGCGAAACGCCTTGCGCAGCGCCTCCTCCAGGCGCTGGCGCTCCGGCCGGCTGGGAAGGTCGACGAAGTCGATCACGATGGTGCCGCCGAGATTGCGCAGGCGAACCTGACGCGCGATCTCGCTCGTGGCGGCAAGATCCACGTCCAGGGGCGCCCGACCGGCGCCGTCGACGTCCACGGTGACGCAGGCCGCGGTCGACTCGATCAGCAGCCGACCACCGCCGGCCAGCGGCACCTCCCGCCCCAGGGCCATGTCCAGCTCGGCATCGACGCCGGTCTGAGCGAAGGCGAGCTGGTTCGGGTCCAGACGCACGAGCTCGATCGCGGGCAGCGTGGCGTGAGCGGCAAGGAGGCGCTCGGCCTCGAGCAAGAGAACCTGATCCGCGATCTCCAGCCGCGCCGGCCCCAGCTCGGCGAGGCCACGCAGCAGCCGCGTCAGCGCGGTCCCGCCGTCGCCGACGCGGCCGGGCCGCATCTGTGCAGCGGTCGCGGCAAGCCGCCGCCATCCGGCACCCAGCTGCGCCGCCTCGGCACGGAGTGCCTCCTCGGGGATGTCGATGGCATGTCGACGCAAAGCGAAGCGACCGTCGGGGAAGAGCGCCAGCGATCTCGCCCGTAATGCTTCCCCCTGGCGACGAGTGGACTGACTAGAGGCTTCGAGCGTCTGGCCGAGCGGGCTGTGGACAAGGGCGAAGCCGAACAGCTTCACGTCGCTCGTGACGCGGGGGCCTTTGCCGCCTGCAGCCTCGCGCAGGCCCTGAACAACCAGCCGCTGTCCTTCCCGGAGAAGCTGCCGGATAGACAGGCGCTCTGCGATACCCGCAGCCGCGCGTGCATCCTTGGCGACCAGCAGGGCCGGCTGCTGCAGGCCACAGTCGATGAAGGCCGCGTTCAGCTTCGGATCGACCGCAGCGACGCGCCCGGCGAAAACCGCCTCGGTCACCGCCGGATCGTCGCGGTCATGCTCCCGGATCTCGATCAGCCGGCCGTCGATCAGCACCGCGGCCCGGATGCCGAATCCCGTCTCCTCGAGCACGATCCGTGCGCTCACGATCGGCCTCGCCAGCCGAGACCCTCGAGCAGCCCCAGCGTCTCCACGAGTGGAAGCCCGACCACGTTCGGGTAGGAGCCGTTGATGGTCGGCACGAAGGCGGCGGCACGACCCTGGATGGCATAGCCGCCGGCCTTGCCCGACCACTCCCCGCTGGCGAGATAGGCGTCGATCTCCCGGTCGGTCAGTCGCTTGAAGGTCACCATGGTCGTCACCAGCCGTGCTGCCCGGCGCCCGTCCGGGGCCAGCACACAGACAGCACCATGGACGCGATGCCTTCGGCCAGAGAGAAGTCGCAGGCAGCGGCGTGCCTCGCTTTCGGTCTCTGCCTTGGGCAGGATGCGACGACCGCACGCCACCACGGTATCGGCAGCAAGAACATAGCCCGCCGACATCCCGAGCACGGCCGCAACGGCGTCGGCCTTGGCGGCGGCAAGTCGGACGGCATGCGGCCGAGGCAGCTCGCCCGGCACGGCGGTCTCGTCGATTTCGGGAGGCTCGATACGGTCCGGCTGGATGCCGACCTGGTGCAGGAGGTCGAGGCGGCGCGGCGAGGACGAGGCCAGAATCAGGGACAGGCTGTTCGCCAAGTTACTTGAAGCGGTAGGTGATCCGACCCCGGGTGAGGTCGTAGGGCGTCATCTCGACCGTGACCTTGTCTCCGGCCAACACCCTGATCCGGTTCTTGCGCATGCGTCCGGAAGTGTGCGCCAGGATCTCGTGTTCGTTCTCGAGCTTGACGCGAAACATCGCGTTGGGAAGCACCTCGGTCACGGTGCCACTGAACTCGATCAGATCTTCCTTCGCCATACGTACTCCTGCTGGCGGCCGCCGCGTGGAACCGGCCGGCAGTTCATGGTAGCCTGCGCCCCCGAGGTCAAGGGCAGTCGCCCCGAACTAGCGGAACGCCGGCTCGTCGAAGCTGCGCAGCTTGCGCGAGTGGAGTCGGTCCGGTCCCTCCTCGCGGAGGATTCGGACGGCCTCGAGACCTATCCGGAGATGTTGGTTGATCCGCTCGCGATAAAAGGTATTGGCCATGCCGCGCAATTTGAGCTCGCCATGCAGGGGCTTGTCGGAGACGCACAGCAGGGCGCCGTAGGGTACCCTGAACCGGAAGCCGTTGGTGGCGATGGTGGCACTTTCCATGTCGACCGCGATCGCCCGGCTCTGATTGAGACGGGCGAACAGCTCGTCGTAGCGGAGCTCCCAGTTGCGGTTGGCCGTCGTCATCACGGTCCCGGTCCGCATCCGCGTCTTCACGTCATGGCCGCGAAGTCCGGTGACGTTCACCACCGCCTCCTGCAGCGCCACCTGCACCTCGGCGATCGGCGGCACCGGCACGAACAGCGGCACCTCCTGGTCCAGGACATTGTCCTCTCGGACATAGCCATGCGCGAGGACGTAGTCGCCAAGCTGCTGGCTGCGGCGGAGGCCGGCGCAATGGCCGAGCATCAGCCAGCAATGCGGCCGCAGTACCGCAATATGATCGGTGATTGTGCGAGCATTGCTCGGGCCGACGCCGATGTTCACCATGGTCACGCCGCGACCGTCGGGCCGGGTCAGGTGATAGGCCGGCATCTGCGGCAGATTCGGCTGCTGCGTGCCCGAGTTCGCCTCGGGCCGGAGCCGCGGATTGACGACCACGGCATCGCCCGGCGCGACGAAGCGGTCATACTCCTGACCCTGTTCCACTGCCTCCCGCGCGAAGTCGATGAAATGCTCGACATAGCGTTGATAGTTGGTCAGCAGCACGAACCGCTGGAAGAACTCGGGATGCGTTCCCGTATAGTGGTAGAGCCGCTGCAGGCTGTAATCGACGCGCTCGGCCGTGAACAGGGCCAGCGGCGCCGGCTCGCGGCCGCTGATGCGCCAAGTCCCGTTGGCGATGTCGTCGTCGGTATGGCTGAGGTCCGGCATCGGAAAGAGATGCTGGAGTGCGTTCAGGCGCTCCTGAGGCAGACCGGTGCCGATCTCGTCGACGACGAACGGCAACGGGATCGGACGATCGCTGACGCCGACCGCCAAAGGCATGCCGTGATTGCGGATCAGCAGCGAGAGCTGCGTGTGATAATAGTCCCGAAACAGCCGGGGATTGGTCAGGGTGGCGCCATAGACCCCAGGATCGTGGAGGGCGCCGTAGGCGATCCGCCCGTCGAGATTGAGCGCGTCCGCGTGCAGATGCAGGCCCACGAACGGATAGAACGCGTCGGTCGGGCCGGGGACGACTCCCTCCAGCTGAAATCGCGTCAGGCCGGCCCGCAAGCGCTCGACGCCGCCCTCGTAGATCCCGGCGATCCGCGCCAGCGCCTTGTCGACGTCCCGCGTTATCTCTACATCGCGCACGCCGAGCCGCGTGAACGTCGCGATCAATTCCTGGTGCATCGAGGCCGGCCCGCTTGGCAACTAGGTTCCACCTAGCATGCCGCGTGGCGGTACGCCTACCCAAAGCGACCCGCGGCCATGGCTCCTCCCGTCCTAGCGCTCAAGAACGCCCGCCTGCGCATCGGCCAGCAACAGCTGTTCGCCGGACTCGACGCCACGCTAGCCCGAGGTGACCGCGTATGCCTGGTCGGCCGCAACGGCTCGGGCAAATCCACTCTCCTGCGCGTCTTGGCAGGCTTGGTCGACCTCGACGCCGGAGAAGCATTCGTGCAGCCGCGCGTGACCGCGGCCTATCTGCCGCAGGAGCCTGAGCTGCCGGCGGGTCTCCCCTTGGCCGACCTCGTTCTGCGTGGCCTTTCCGCCACCGAGGATGCGTCTGCCGCCCGGTATCGCGCGGAGATCCTCCTCGAGGAGCTCGGCATGAAGCCGACGCGTGAGGCGGCGGGTCTCTCCGGCGGCGAGATCAGGCGCGTCTCGCTGGCTCAGGCGCTGGTCGGCGAGCCCGAGGTGCTCCTGCTCGACGAGCCGACCAACCATCTCGACCTGCCGGCGATCGAATGGCTCGAGGAGCGCCTGGCGGCGTTCGGCGGCTCGTTCGTGGTGATCAGCCACGATCGTCGCTTTTTGACCCGCCTCTCGACCCGCACCTGGTGGCTGGACCGGGGCGCACTGCGCAGCAGCGACCAGGGCTATGTCGGGTTCGAGGCATGGCGCGAGGAGGTGCTGGCGGCCGAGGAGGCCGAGATCCAGCGGCTCGACAAGCGGCTCGAGGCAGAGACGCACTGGCTGCATCGGGGCGTCACTGCGCGCCGCCGCCGCAACATGGGACGGCTGCGTCAGCTCCACGACCTGCGGCGGCAGCGGCGTGAACTCATTCCGCCGCCCGGGACGGTCAAGCTGCCGGCCGGCACGCCGGCTCTCAGCGGTCGCATGGTCGTCGAGGCCGAGGGCATCGCCAAAGCATATGACGACCGTACCGTACTTCATCCCTTCTCGACCCGGATCCTGCGCGGCGACCGGATAGGGATCCTGGGGCCGAATGGCGCCGGCAAGACGACGCTGCTCAAGCTCCTGACGGGCGAGCTGGCACCGGACACCGGCGCGGTCCGCCTGGGGACCGGACTGGAGATCGCACGCTTCGACCAGCATCGTGCCCAGCTCGATCCGGAGCGGAGCCCGTGGGAGATCCTCTGCCCCCATGGCGGCGACCGTGTGCAGGTGCGCGGCGAATCCCGGCACGTCGTGGGCTACCTGCGCGAGTTCCTGTTCCGTGACGAGCAGGCCCGTCAGCCGGTGCGAGCCCTGTCCGGCGGCGAGCGCAATCGTCTGCTTCTAGCTCTGATTCTCGCCCGTCCCGCCAATCTCCTGGTGCTCGACGAGCCGACCAACGATCTGGACATCGAGACCCTGGACCTGCTCGAGGAGATGCTCGCCGATCATCCCGGCACTTTGCTGCTGGTCAGCCACGACCGTGATTTCGTCGATCGTCTCGTCACCTCGACCATCGTGCTCGAGGAGGGCCGCGCCCGCGAATATGCGGGCGGCTACACGGACTGGCTCGCTCAGCGACCGGCACCGATTGCCAAGGCGCCCGCCGCACCGAAACCGATACCCGCGCCGCCGCGGAACGCACCCCGACCCTTTCCGGCCAAGCTGCAGCGCGAGCTGGACCGTTTGCCGGAGCGCATGGCAGCCGTGGAGCAGGAGATCGCCGCGCTGGAGCTGCAGCTCGACGACCCGGACCTTTACACGCGAGATCCCGACGGCTTCGCCTTCATCGGCGAGAAGCTCGCAAGCCTGCGCGGCGTCCTGGCGGCGTACGAGGATCGCTGGCTCGAGCTGGAGGCGCTGCGGGAAGCGCACACCGCCTGAGCGCCGGAACCACAGTCGGGGGCCGGATCGCGCAGCCTTGGAGTTTGGGCTTGGCTTGGCTTCCCGGCTTCTGTTAGCCCGAAGGTGGGGCAGGGCAGCGTCGGGCAGACGGCGCGTCGATCAGGGCCCCTTCGAGCAGTCGACCAGAATCGGACCCATTCGTCAGCGAGCGCAGGGATGAGCAACGCGCCGACGCCGGCCGGGGAGTCAGATCCCACGGTTGCGCGCCGCACCGCAGGCCGGAGACCTTGCCGTGAATCGAGCGCTCGCCGCCAGAGCTGATCAGCCCGGCTCCACTGCCTGGACTCGATACGGCGCGCTGCTTCTTGCGACAGCTCTGTCGGTCGCGGCGGTGGTGATCGGCGCACGCGGCGGCTCCTTGCCCTCGGCCGTCCTCGTTGCGCTGCTCGGCGGAGCCGCTGCGTTCCTCGGTCGCGGCGGCCGTGATGCCAGCACATACGCCCATGCAGCCCTCGTCGGTGTCATGGCCGGTATCCTCGCCGTGGCCATCGATCCGGGCCTGCGGGTCTGGCAGGCGCCCCCTACCTGGGCGGAGGCCCTCGCGCTCTCGCCCGTGGGCGGGGGGCTCGCGCTGTCGCTGCTGCTCGGCGGCGACGTGGCGACCACCCTACTGCGCGGCAGGCCGCTCCGCTGGCGCGAAGCGACGGCGCTGTTCGCGCTGCCGTTCCTGTTCACCAGCCTGTTCCTCCTGTCGTCGGCCCATCTGCTCGCCGATCTCGGGCGGGCGGTGGGCATCGGCCGCTGGTTCGGCTGGTACGGCGAGGCGACCTTCGGCCGAGCGGTGATGCTGTTCCTGTTCAACGAGATCGCCATTGTCGGCGGCGGCTGGCTGATGGACGGGCGGTGGACCAGGAGCTGGCGGCTGCGCGGCCTGCTGCTCGCGAGCGCGATCGCCGCCAGCCTGACGCCACAGGTCGCGAGCTTCGGCTCGGGAGCCTGGATCGCCCAGCTTCCGCAGATCCTGCAAGTCGTCGTCATCCCGCTGATCACGGCCGCCGCCCTGGCCGGGCTGTGGTCGCAGACCTTTCTGCTGACGGGCGTGATGCTGGATGCGATGCATGGCCGCCGCCCGGGTCTCGCGGCCTGTGTCCGGCATTGGCGCGAAGGTGCGGTCAAGGGTGCCATCTACAGCTTCGTCTTCATGGCGCTGGTTCAATGCGCATCGCTGCTGCATGCCCCCCTGCCCTGGGCGATTCTCGGCCTCGCTCCACCCCTGACGGCCATTGTCGCCGGCACACTGCTCTATCCACTCGCCCGGACGATCATCGAGAGCTTCGACGGCTCACCGCCTTTCTTCGCCCGGCTCCGGACCAACGCCAAGATGAGCACCGGATATGCGCGGGGCTTCGTGGTCGGCTGCGGCATCGGGCTCGCGCTCGCCGTGGATCTCGCGGCGCAACCTCCGCTCGTGCGCTTCCTGATCGGTGCGGCGACGGGAGCCCTCGCCTATGGCGGGATCGATCTTCTTCGCGACCTGGGCGACATCCGGGCCGGGCGGCGCCAGCGGCTGCAGATCTGGCGTCTTTATGCCCTGGACGCGATGCTGGGCGGCATCGCCGGGGGAGCCATCGCCTGGTATCTGGATACCGCGCAGGTCCAGGTGATTGCGGCCAAGCTCGCGGCGTATGCCACCGTCCACGCCGCGGCGCCGGATTACATCGTCTATCCGCTGTTCAGCAAATTCGGCGCGCTGAGTCTCGGCCCGGCCGAGGGCGGCGTCCGGCTGCTCTACAACGAGTCCCTGTCGGGGGTGATCAACTGGTCGCTCGCGGCACCCCTGTTCAGCATCAACCTCGTGCTGCTGACGGCGCTGCTCCAGCGCAGCATGGGGCCGATCCGCAACCTGTTCAGCGCACACGGGCTCGTCGGCTTGGTCGAACAGGCGATTCGGGTCCTGCGCTGGGGTCTGTGGATGGCGCCGGTGATCTACTCGTTCCTGCGGATGGCACCCGACCCGACCTGGTACAATCAGGATGGCGCGGTTCGGACCGGCGTCGCCACCTTGAAGAGCCTGACGCTCGGTCCGGACGAGTTTCGCGCCTGGAGTCTGCAGCTCTTCCTCGGCCTCCTGGCCTATGATTGGTTCCGCATCCTGATCTGGTTCGACCATATGGGCCTGCGCGTCGCGACCTTGGTGAACCTCTCCTTCGTCGGCGGCGACCTCGCGGACGAGCGCGCGGCCCGCTGGATCGGGCATTCCGGTCGGGCGCGCTGCATTCCGGACGGCCTGCGCAAGTTCGCGACCTGGGCACCCCTGCTGATTCCATTCTACATCCCGCGCGGCGCCGAGTGGGACCAGGTCTGGGGCGAGGCCGAGCGGATGCAGTCCGCCGCGCCGAGCCTGCTGCCGCCGGTGCAGGATGTCCTGATCGGCTATGGCCTGGTCATTGGCGTGGCGCTGCTTGTCGCGGCGGTGTCGCGCTGGCGGCACGGCCGTTCGCGGGCTTCGGCTCCACGCGCCGCCGCACCGCCCTGGGCGCCGAGCCGGCGTCTGGTCATTTCGAATGGCGACTATACGCTCGAGCTCACCGCCGATGGCCGGAGCTTCGCGCGATGCCACCGTGTCGGCGATCAGCCGCCCGAGCTCGACCTGACGCGTCGATCGGACGATCGCCTCCAGCTCGGTGGCAAGTTCGTCTATCTACGCTGCGCGCCGAGCGGCGCCTTATGGTCCTTGGGTTGGCAGCCGCTGCGCCATGCCGGCCCGACCTTCGCCGTCGAGCAGCCCACGCCGACCACGCTTCGGCTCGCCAACGACCGGGACGGCGTCCGCGCCGAGGCGGTGATCGAGGTCGCGGCCGAGGAGTCCCTGGAAACCTGGCGGCTGCGTCTGGTCAACGAGACCGACGAGCCGCGCACGGTCGAGCTCGTGACCTATCAGGAGCTCGCCCTGGCGCCGTGGGATTCCTACCGACGCACGCCGTCCTACAACGCGCTGTTCGTCGGCACATGCTTCGTGCAGGCGCTCGGAGCGATCATCGCCCGGAACCGTCACGTCAAGCCGCAGAAGGGACCGCATGGCGATTTCCCGTTCGCCCGTGAGGTGGCGTTTCACGCGGCGGCGGTCGCCGGCGCAGCGGGGCGACTGACCGGCTACCAGGATGCCCGGCCCTGCTTTCTCGGCATGGGCACGGCGGCAGCGCCGGAGGTGTTCGAGACGGGCCGGATGCGCGATGTCGCCGACGAGGGCCTGCTCTACAGCTTCGATCCGATCGCCAGCCTGCGCCTCGAGGTCGAGCTGCCGGCCCGCGGCAGCGCCGAGATCATGCTCGTCGACGGCTATGCCGCGGACGAGCGGCAGGCGGCTGCCGCGATCGCGCGCCACTTGTCGCTCCAGCCGCTCGGGCCGGACCGGCTCGCCGAGTGCTTTGCCCGCAGTCGCATGCTCGACAGCACGCTGCGGCCGCCGGACGTCGAGGGCATACCCTACCGCTACGCCGCCGACGGTCGGGAGCTGGTGATCAGCGATGTGACACCCAGACCATGGGCGCACATGCTCGCGAACCCGCTGGGGCATGGAGCGCTCGTCCAGAACGACGGCGAGATCTTCTCGTTCGCCGGCAACGCCCAGCAGAACGGCCTGACTCCGTTCAGGCTCGACACCGTGTCGAACCAGGTCCCGGGCAGCGCGGTCTACATCCTCGACCTCGACGACGGACGGGTCGACGCCCCAGCCTGGACTCCGTTGCGCCACCGGGACGCCAGCTACGAGACCGCGTTCGGTCTCGGCTATGCCACGCAGGGCATGCAGCGCGATGGGCTCGAACTCGAGCTGACCGTCTTCGTGCCGCCGGACCGGCCGATCGAGGTGCGTCTCCTGACGATCCGCAATCGGACGGCAAGGAGCCGCCGGTTCCGCGTCGTGCCTTACGTGGAGATGGCGCTGGCCGAGAATGCCCGCGACACCAGAGGGCGGCTGCAGGTCCGGACGGACTCCTTCCGCAAAGCCTATTACTTCTCGAATCCGAGCAACGACTTCCGTCAGGGCTGGGCACTGGTCGTGACCAGCCTCGCCGTCGAGGCCCAGGAACACGTGCGCGAGCGCTTCCTGGGCGGACCCGAGCGCGACTTCACCCGTCCGTTCTTCGTCGAGGCCGGCTCAGGCGATGCAAGCGCGGAAGACGACGGCCGCAGGGTCGCGGCGTTCTGCGGCACGGTCGAGGTGCCGGCCCACGGCGAAGTGTCGGTGGCCGTGACCCTGGGACAGGCCGCGGATCTCTCCACCGCCGAGCGGCTCGCCGAGCGACATGCGTCGCTCGACGTCGCCAGAGATGCGCTGGCCGACACGAAACGCTTCTGGACCCGCATGCTGGGCGAGCTCAGGGTCGAAACCTCGCTTCCCGCGTTCGATCGGCTGGTGAACGACTGGCTGCCCTATCAGCTGCTCACGGCACGGTTGTGGGGCCGATGCGGGCCGAATCAGCGCGGCGGCGCGTTCGGCTTCCGCGACCAGCTGCAGGACGTGCTGCCACTGTTCGCGATCCGGCCGGACCTCGCCCGACAACAGATCCTGCTGCATGCGCGGCAGCAATTCCTCGAGGGCGACGTCCTGCAGTGGTGGCACCCGGCCGCAACCGGCGGCACCGGGCTTGCGGCACGCAACAACGCGTCCGATCCG
>JBFWWD010000029.1:0-33227 GCA_050246385.1 Geminicoccaceae bacterium | reverse complement strand
TCAATTCGATGGCGTCCAACCACCCCGGTCAGGTGCGCAACATCGACGAGGAGTCCACGGCGGTGGCGCGCGGCGATCTCTCGCGCAAGATCACCGTCGACGTGATGGGCGAGATCCTGCTGCTCAAGGACACCATCAACACGATGGTGGACCAGCTCAATGCCTTCGCCTCCGAGGTGACGCGGGTGGCGCGCGAGGTCGGCACCGAGGGCAAGCTCGGCGGTCAGGCGCAGGTCCCGGGCGTCGCCGGCATCTGGAAGGACCTCACCGACAGCGTGAACTCGATGGCCGGCAACCTGACCGGTCAGGTGCGCAACATCGCCGAGGTGGCGACCGCGATCGCCAGCGGCGACCTGTCGCGCAAGATCACGGTCGACGTCCGCGGCGAGATCCTGCTGCTCAAGGAGACGCTCAACACCATGGTCGACCAGCTCCGCTCGTTCGCCGGCGAGGTGACGCGGGTGGCACGCGAGGTCGGCACCAACGGCAGGCTGGGCGGGCAGGCGATCGTGCCGGGCGTCGCCGGCACCTGGAAGGACCTCACCGACAGCGTGAACCTCCTGGCGGCGAATCTGACCGATCAGGTGCGCAACATCGCCGAGGTCACCACGGCCGTGGCGCGCGGCGATCTCTCGCGCAAGATCACCGTCGACGTGCAGGGCGAGATCCTGGAGCTCAAGAACACCATCAACACAATGGTCGACCAGCTCAACTCCTTCGCCTCGGAGGTGACCCGCGTCGCCAAGGAGGTCGGGACCGAGGGCAAGCTCGGCGGTCAGGCGCAGGTTCCGGGCGTCGCCGGCACCTGGAAGGACCTGACCGACACCGTCAACGTCATGGCGGCGAACCTGACCGAGCAGGTGCGCGGCATCGTCAAGGTCGTCACCGCGGTCGCCAACGGCGATCTGAGCCAGAACCTGACGGTCGCCTCCAAGGGCGAGGTCGCGGCCCTGGCCGAGACCATCAACAACATGACCCACACGCTCGCGACCTTCGCCGATCAGGTGACCACGGTCGCGCGCGAAGTCGGCGTCGAGGGCCGGCTCGGCGGCCAGGCGCACGTCCCCGGTGCGTCGGGCACCTGGAAGGACCTCACCGACAACGTCAACCTCCTGGCCCAGAACCTCACCACCCAGGTCCGCGCCATTGCCGACGTCGCGACGGCGGTGACCAAGGGCGATCTCACCGGGTCGATCCAGGTCGTGGCCCGGGGCGAGGTCGCCGAGCTCAAAGACAACATCAACACCATGGTGGGCAATCTGCGCCTCGCGACCGAGCGCAACAGCGAGCAGGACTGGCTGAAGACGAACCTCGCCCGGTTCACCAGCATGCTCCAGGGGCAGCGCGATCTCGCGACGGTGGCGCAGATGCTCCTGGACGAGCTCGCTCCGCTGATCGGCGCGCAGCAGGGCGTCATCTACCGCGTCGAGGCCGAGCAGGCGTCACGCGGCCTGGTCCTGGTCTCGTCCTATGCCGATGCGGGCGAGGTCGGCTACCCCAAGAACCTCCAGATGGGCGAGGGGCTGCTCGGGCAATGCGCGCGGGATGCAAGGCGCCTGTTGCTGACCGACCTGCCCGTCGGCACGGCTCCGGTCCGATCGGCCCTGGTCAGGGCCCGGCCGCGCAGCATCGTCGTCCTGCCGGTCCTGTTCGAGGGCCAGGTCAAGGCGGTGATCGAGCTCGCCTCGCTCAACGCCTTCACCGAGTTGCAGATGTCGTTCCTCGAGCAGCTCACGGCCAGCTTCGGCGTGGTCGTGAACAGCATCGAGGCGACGATGCGCACCGAGCGGCTGCTCGAGCAGTCGCAGCAGCTCGCTGCCGAGTTGCGGGCCCAGCAGCGCGAGCTGCGGCAGACCAACGAGGAGCTCGAGCAGAAGGCGCAGCAGATCGCCGAGCGCAATGTCGAGGTCGAGGCGAAGAACCAGGAGATCGAGCGGGCGCGCCGGGCGCTGGAGGAGAAGGCGACCGAGCTCGCGCTGACCTCGAAATACAAGTCCGAGTTCCTGGCCAACATGAGCCACGAGCTGCGGACGCCGTTGAACAGCATCTTGATCCTCGGCCAGCAGCTCACGGACAATCCCGAAGGCAATCTCTCGCCCAAGCAGGTCGAGTACGCGCGGACCATCCTCGGCGCCGGCACGGATCTCTTGAACCTGATCAGCGACATCCTCGACCTGTCGAAGATCGAATCCGGCACGGTCTCGGTCGAGATCGAGGAGCTCCCGTTCGCGGATCTGCTCGACAAGGTGGCACGGCCGTTCCGGCTCGAGGCCGAGAGCCGGCGGCTGTCGTTCGAGGTGCGGATCGTGCCCGGCCTCGAGCGCACCATCGTCACGGACGGCAAGCGGCTGCAGCAGGTCCTGAAGAACCTCCTCTCGAACGCCTTCAAGTTCACGATGCAGGGCGGCGTCAGGCTGACCGCGGCCCCGGTCAGCAGCGGCTGGTCGGTCGATCACCCGGTCCTGGGCAAGGCGGCCGCCGTCGTCGGGTTCGATGTCTCCGACACCGGGATCGGCATCCTGCCGGAGAAGCAGAGGATCATCTTCGAGGCGTTCCAGCAGGGCGACGCCAGCACCAACCGCAAATATGGCGGCACCGGTCTCGGCCTCGCGATCAGCCGCGAGCTCGCGAGCCTGCTCGGCGGCGAGATCCAGCTCCACAGCGTGCCGGGGGCCGGCAGCACCTTCATCCTCTATCTGCCGATCGCCTATGCCGGCGCTGCCGGCACGATGCTCGTGCCCGGCCTCGGCGCGCCGCGCGTCTCGGTGCGCCCGCCGGGCATCGTGACCGGACCGAGATCCGCCGACCGCCCGGCGCCGGAGCCGCCCCCGGACGACCGCGACGAGCTGGAGCCCGGCGATGCGATCCTGTTGATCGTCGAGGACGACCCGCATTACGGCCGGGTGCTGGTCGACCTCGCGCGCGATGCCGGCTTCAAGACGCTCGTCGCCACCCGGGGTGCCCAGGCGCTGGCGCTCGCGCGCGAGTACAATCCCGCCGCCATCACGCTCGACATCTTCCTGCCCGACATGCTGGGCTGGACGGTGCTCAGCCAGCTCAAGCTGGACACCCAGACCCGCCACATCCCGGTGCAGATCGTGACGCTGGACGAGGACCGCCAGCACGGCCTGACGCGCGGCGCGTTCTCGTTCCTGACCAAGTCCGCCACCACCGAGACCCTCGGGGCGGCGCTGGCGCAGATCAGGGATTATGCCCGGCCGCGCCGCAAGCGGCTCCTGATCGTCGAGGGCAACGAGGCCGAGCTGGTCGCGATGAGCGAGCTGCTCGGCCACGACGATGTCGAGATCCAGAGCGTGCGCAGCGGTGCCGACGCTCTGGCCGCCCTGCAGGCCGAGGTGCCGGACTGCGTGGTGCTCGACCTGCGATTGCCGGACATGTCCGGTTTCGCCGTGCTCGAGCGCATCTGCGAGCATGCCGAGCTGTGCGATCTGCCGGTGGTGGTGTTCACCGGGCGCGAGCTGCTACCCGCGGAGGACGAGCGCCTGCGCGAGCTGGCGCGCAGCGTGGTGGTCAAGGGCGTGGAATCCTCCGAGCGGCTGCTCGACGAGACCGCGCTGTTCCTGCACCGCGCGGTCGGCGACCTGCCGCCCGAGAAGCGGCGGCTGATCGAGCGCCTGCACGGCCCGGACGAGGAGCTGGCCGACCGGACCGTGCTTCTGGTCGACGACGATGCGCGCAACATCTTCGCGCTCAGCAGCGTGCTCGAGCGCCACGGCATGAACGTGGTGACCGCCACGACCGGGCTCGAGGCGATCTCGATCATCGGCTCGCGGCCGGATCTCGCCCTCGTCCTGATGGACATCATGATGCCCGGGATGGACGGCTACGAGACGATCCGGCGGATCCGGGCCAATCCGGCCTCGCGACGGCTGCCGATCGTGGCGCTGACAGCCAGGGCGATGAAGGGCGACCGGGAGAAATGCCTCGAGGCCGGTGCCTCGGACTATCTGGCGAAGCCCGTCAACACCGAGCAGCTCCTGTCCGCACTCCGCATGTGGGTCAACCGGTAGGGCCGCTCTTCTTACCAACAGCTCCCGACTCAGGCGGGAAAGCGATGCCGGGACAGGTCAGATCCTCGAGTGCACCCGTGTGCTTCGTTACCCCCAGCCAAGTTGATCCCGAGCGTATCGGACTTCTGGTCGAGTGGCGTCATCATGCCACACGTTACTAACCGTGGCTAACGTTCAAAGCACGCTCAATAGATCCAAGGTCAAGCACTTGCTCGCGGTTCCGCTGATTTCATCAAGCGCACCTTTACCGGTATCTTTTTCACGCGAGATGACCTTCGCTTCCTCGACCGCATCTGGCGGAAGCGGCAACGCAAGCTGTGCAGAGACCCAGGTCTGCGCGACTACAACTTCGCTGGGGCTGGAACGCTGCTGGTCGCCCGAGCAGATCGCCGGGCGGCTCAAGCACGAAGCTGGCGGCGACGGCACGGTCTGCCATGAGACCATCTACCGCTATGTCCATGACCCCGGGGCCGCCAAGCCGGACTCTACCACCATCTGCCCAAGACACGTCGCCGGCGCCAGTAGCGCTACGGCCGCAAGCCCCGCAGCCCGCCCATCCAGCATCGGCTCATCGACGTCGAGGATCGCACGACCTTCGGGCATTGGGAGGCGGATCCGCTGATCTTCCGTCGCGAGCATGGCAAGGCGAGCCTGACCAATATGCTCGAGCGTCAGACGCGCCAACCATCCAGCTGCCCGACCCGGACCGCCAGTTCGATGCTCTGATCGGGCGGGTCGGCCAGCCTGGCAGGGACTGCCGGAAGGAAGCTGCCGGACCATCACCTTCGATCGTGGCACCGAGATCGCTGCCTGCGCTCACCTTGCACGGACGTCCGGCACCGAGGCCTATTTCTGCGATCCGCACAGCCCCTGGCAGAAAGGGCGTCGAAAACATCAACGGTCGAATCCGTCGCTTTCTGCCCGGTGACCGCAACCTAGCTGAGCTCGCCGACGACGAACTCCAACGTGTCGCCACCAGCCTGAACGCAACGCCGAGGCGCCGCCTCGGCTACCGTACCCCGCACGAAGCCCTCCTGGACCAGCTCGCTGCTCTCACCCGAGCCGCACAAGGTGCCGCCAACCCTGCCGCACGTTGACTGCGAAACCGCCAGCCATGCCGTCGCGCGAGGGACTGGACGGCCAGGCTCCCATTCGGGGAGCGTCACCAGCCTCGAACATCAACCTATGCTCTGCCCGGCCTGGATGATATCGCATAGCAATATTTCCGCTTGCTATGTGGGAAGGAGACCTTACGCTGCCTTCGTCGGCAGGAGATCAGAATGAGTGGTGAGCGGTCCGCGGAGCGGAGACGGGTAGTCATCACCGGCGGCGCCAAAGGTCTCGGCCTCGCCATCGCCTCGCGCTTCCTGGAATCGGGCTGCGAGCTCGCCCTGATCGACGTCGACGCACAAGCGCTCAAGTCCGTCCCGCAGCACTTTCCGGGCGCGGCAGTCCATCTGGTCGAGGCGGACATCCGGCGCCGTGCGGGCGCGCACCGGGCGTTCGACGAGGCAGCCGAGCTGCTCGGGCATGTCGACGTCCTGGTCAACAATGCAGGCGTCTACCCACGCAAGCCGATCCTCGAGATCGACGACGAGATCTGGGACTTCGTGTTCGACGTCAATCTGCGGGCGCTGTTCCACATGACCGCCGCGGCCTGCCTGCACATGCGCGGGCGCCGGCAGGGGCGCATCGTCTCGATCGCCTCGATCGACGCCTACATCCCCTACGCCAAGAACGCCCACTATGCGGCCTCCAAGGCGGCGGTGATCAGCTTCACCAAGTCGTTCGCCGAGGAGATGGCGCCCTACGACGTGCTGGTGAACGCCGTCTCGCCGGGGCCGATCGACACCCCGAACCTGCGCGCGCTCGGGATCTACGAGGACCTCGCGCGCAGCACGCCGCTCGGCCGCGTCGCCGACCCGGCCGACATCGCCGAGGTGGTCCATTTCCTCGCTGACCCGCGCAATCGATACATGACCGGTGAGACCGTGATCGCGAGCGGGGGCATTGTCATGGCGTAGCGAATGGCCGATACGTCCGGATTCGCGGTCGCCTTCAGCATTTGGTGCCTGGAGAGAGGGAGAACGAGAATGTCCAGCACGCCTTTGACCGGAAGGGACCGGAGCCTCGGCCTCAGCCGCCGCGGCTTCATCGCTGCGACCGGGGGACTTGCCGCCGGCGCCACGCTCACGGCGCCGGCCATCGTCCGGGCCCAGCCCGCGACCATGACGATTCCGAATTCCGGCGGTTTGCTCGAGGAGGCCTACCGGGTCGCCTATTTCGACACCTTCACCGCCCAGACCGGGATCAAAGTCCTAGGCGCGCCCTATATGGACACGGCGCGGGTCAAGGCGATGGTCGAGAACAACGCCGTCGACGTCGACCTGCTCAACATCGACGCCACCGAAGCCGCGGTGCTGGCGAAGCTGGGCCTGCTCGAGCCGATCGACTACGACGTCATCGACAAGACCAACCTGCTGCCCGAGGCCGCCAACGAATATTACCTGCTCGCCGACGTCGCGGCTTACGCGATGGCCTGGAACACCCAGGCGTTCTCGGGCGACGACCGACCCAAGGGCTGGAAGGCGTTCTTCGACGCCCAGGACACCACCAACCAGCGCAGCCTGTGGAAGCTGGCGCCGCAGACGCTGGAGGTCGCGGCCATGGGCGGCGGTCAGGTGCGCGAGAAGCTCTACCCGATCGACCTCGACCTCGCCTTCAAGATGCTCGACGGCATCAAGTCGAACCTTACCTGGTGGACCTCCGGCGCGCAGGGTGCGCAGCTCCTGATCGACGGGGAGGTCGACATGGGCACCGCCTGGAATGGCCGGCTGTACCAGCCTAAGCTCGACGGCGCGCCGATCGACTACACCTTCGACGAGGCGCTCTATGTCTGCGACTCGATGGTCGTGCCCAAGGGTGCGAAGAACAAGAAGGAGGCCATGCAGTTCCTGGCGAACATGATGGACGCCCAGAACCAGGCCACCTTCGCCAAGCACATCCCCTACGGTCCGGTGAACACCAAGGCGTTCGCGCTTCTGGACGCCGAGCGGCTGGCGCTGCTGCCGAACTCCGAGCAGAACAGCAAGACGGCCGTGTTCCAGAACTTCGACTACTGGGCGGCGGAAGGCGACGCGATCTTCGATCGGTTCAACAACTGGCTCCTCGGCTGACCGATCGCGTGCCGGTGGCGGGAGCGACGACGGCGGGGCGGGAACGGGCGCGCGCCTGGTCGCCGGCGCGCGGCAGCGTGCTGCTGCTCGCTCCGCCGCTCGCCCTCCTGCTGTTCCTGTTCGTCGCCCCGCTCGCCGTGGTCCTCTTCCAGAGCGTCTGGCAGGACGGGTTCACGCTGGCGAGCTACGCGGCGGTGCTCGGCAACGCGGCCACGCTGGGCAGCCTCGGCTACACCTTCCGGATCGCAGCCACGGTCACCGTGGCGGCGCTGCTCTTGAGCTACCCGGTCGCCTACATCGTCAGCCGGGCGCATGGCAGCCTGCTCCATCTCGCCGTGGCGATGATCCTGGTGCCGTTCTGGACCAGCACCGTGATCCGCACCTACGCCTGGATCGTCGTGCTCCAGCGGCGCGGCATCCTCAACGACCTCTTGATGTCCTCGGGCATCACCGACCAGCCGCTCCGGCTGATGAACAACGGTGTCGGCCTGCAGATCGCGATGGTGCACATCATGCTGCCCTTCATGATCCTGCCGCTGCTCAGCGCCATGCGGGGCATCGACGAGACGCTGCTGCGCGCGGCCTCGGTGCTCGGTGCCAATCCCTTGCGCCAGTTCATCTCGGTGTACCTGCCGCTCTCGCTGCCCGGTGTGGCCGCAGGCTGCAGCCTGGTCTTCATCTCCTCGCTCGGCTTCTACATCACCCCGGCGCTGATCGGCGGCCCGAACATGATGGTCGCCGTGGTGATCGAGCAGCAGGCCTCGCGCCTGCTCAACTGGCCACTCGCCTCCGCACTCGCCACCATCCTGCTCGTGCTGACCTGTCTGATGTTCCTGATCTACGAGCGGATGCTGCGTCGCCTCGGCGCGGGCAGCCGCGCGCACGAGGTCGAATGACGCGCGCGGCCGAGTTCCCGTGGCGGGTCGTGGGCCTGGGCGTCTCGGCCTTCGCCTGCCTCGTGCTCGTCTATCTGGTCCTGCCGACGCTGGTGATCGTGCCGCTGTCCTTCAGCAGCAAGGCGTTCCTCAGCTTCCCGCCGCCCGGCTTCTCGCTGCGCTGGTATCAGGCCTTCGCCGCCAGCATCGACTTTCGGTTGGCGATCCTGAACAGCGTGCTGATCGGCGTGCCCGCCTCGCTGCTCGCGACGGTTGCGGGCACCTGTGCCGCCCTGGCACTGACCCGGGGCAGCCTGAAGTACCGCCGCGGCCTGTCGGCGCTGATGATCGCGCCGATCGTGCTGCCACAGATCCTGCTCGCGATCGGTCTGTTCCCGATCATGGTCAAGGTCGGCCTCAACGGCACCTTTCCGGGCATCGTGCTGGCACACGCCGTCGTCGCCATGCCGCTGGTGTTCATCACGGTCACGGCAGCACTGCGCAGCTATCCGCCCAGCCTCGAGCTCGCGGCCATGACGCTCGGCGCGCCACCCTGGAGCACGTTCTGGCATGTCACTTTTCCGATGATCAGGGTCGGCGTGCTGGTCGGCTTCATCTTCGCGTTCTCATTCTCGTTCGACGAGCTGATCCTGGCGATCTTCCTGACTGCCCCGGCGACCCGGACCGTGCCTCGGCTGCTATGGGAACAGCTCAACTATCAGCTCACCCCGGTAATCGCCGCCGCGACGGTGGTGCTCCTCACTCTCACCCTGCTGCTCCTGCTGGCGGCCGCCCTCGCAGACAAGGGGCGCTCGCTCAAGGCCGGGAAGCAGCCAGCATGAACGGCATTGGGGTATGCGCACGGCACGGCTCGCCCGTGAGCTTCGAGGGCGTGACCAAGCACTATGGCGACTTCGTGGCGCTGCAGCCCACCGACCTCGCGATCGAGCCCGGCGAGTTCTTCGCCGTCATCGGTCCGAGTGGGTCGGGCAAGACGACGCTGCTCGGCATCACGGCCGGTTTCGTCACGCCCTCGGAAGGTGCCGTGCGCGTGGCCGGAAGCGACACCGTCGCCATCCCGCCCTACCGCCGCAACATCGGAATGGTGTTCCAGAACTACTCGCTGTTTCCGCACATGACGGTGGCGGAGAACATCGGCTTTCCGCTGCGCATGCGGAAGGTAGCGAAAGCCGACATCCGCGAGCGGGTCGAGGCGGCCCTGCGCATGGTCCGCTTGGAAGGCTATGGGGAACGCCGCCCCTCGCAGCTCTCCGGCGGCCAGCAGCAGCGCGTGGCGCTTGCCCGCGCTGCCGTCTACGAGCCCGGCCTGCTGCTGATGGACGAGCCGCTCGGGGCCTTGGACAAGAACCTGCGCGAGGAGATGCAGGACGAGATCAAACGGCTGCAGACCAATCTCGGCGCGACCGTCATCTACGTCACCCACGACCAGCAGGAAGCCGCCTCGATGGCCGATCGGGTCGCCATCATGCGTAGCGGCAGGGTCGAGCAGGTCGGCTCGCCGCGCGAGCTGTACGAGCGCCCGAACTCGCATTTCGTCGCGACCTTCCTCGGCGAAGCCACGCTGTTGCCGATCGCGACGGTTCTGGCACGGGATGCGGACACGGTCACGGTACGCACCGATGCTGGCCTTGAGATCCGCCTCGCCGGTTCTGGAGCGTCGGGCACCGGTGCCTCGCTCTGCCTACGTCCCGAGAGCATCGCCCTGTCGACCGAGCCGCCCGAGCTGGAGAACGGCTTTCCGGGCGTCGTGGACGCCGCGACCTACACGGCAGGCAGCCTGCGCTACCGGGTCGTGCTGCAACCCTCCGGCACGTCGCTGCTGGTGCGCGCGCCGACCAGGCTGGGCGTGCCACCGCTGCAGGTAGGCCAGAGGGTGTGGGCCGGCTGGGCACGATCGGATGCCATTCTGGTGGAGGAGACATGAGCGCTCCGGATTGGACCGGTAAGGTCGTCATCATCACCGGTGCGGCCTCTGGAATGGGCCGCGCGCACGCGCTCCATTTCGCCGGGCTCGGCTGTCGGGTGATCGCCCAGGACATCGCGTCGGTCGGCCTCGCGGAGACGGTGACGCAGGTCGAGGCTCGGGGCGGAGGGATCGACGGGCACGTCTTCGACATCGGCGACGTCGCCGCGATCCGCACGATGGTGGATCAGACGCTCGAGCGACACGGCCGGGTCGACGTGCTGGTCAACAATGCCGGCATCGGCGTCGACCGGCCGATCGAGGAGATCGACGAGGCCGCGTTCGAGCGGATGCTCGGCGTGCACGTCAAGGGCACCTTCTTCTGCACCCAGGCGGTGGTGGCGGCGATGAAGGCCAGGCGTTCCGGAGCGATCGTCAACGTCTCGTCCCGCTGGGCGCAGGCCGGGCACCACCTGGCCTCCGACTATGTCGCCGCCAAGGGGGCGATCCTCGGGCTCACCAAGGCCTGGGCCAAGGAGCTGGCGCCGTTCGGCATCCGGGTGAACGCAATCGCCCCCGGCGGGGTGTGGAGCCAGATGGTCCTGGACACGCTCGGCGAGGAGGAGGTGCGGCGCCAGGAGCGCGAGGTGCCGCTGGGCCGCTGGGCGCAGCCGGAGGAACTCTCGCCGCTGGTCGCCTTCCTGGCCGGCGAGCAGGCGGCCTTCATCACCGGACAGGTGGTGGGGCCGAACGGCGGCAAGACGATCGTGGGCTTCTGAGATCGTGGGGGAATGAGCATGGCACGGTTGGACGGGGCGGTGGCGATCGTCACCGGCGCTGGCGCCGGCATGGGGCGCGCGCACGCGCTGCTGCTCGCCGAGCGCGGGGCACGGGTCGTCGTGCAGGACGTGGCGGCGTCCGCGGCCGAGGAGACGGCGGCGCTCGTGCGCCAGGGCGGCGGCGAGGCGATCGTCTCGGTGTTCGACGTTGCCGACGTGGCGGCGCTGTCCGAGGCGCTGGGCCGCGCGGTCCAGGATGCCGGGCGGGTCGACATCCTGGTCAACAATGCCGGGATCGGCGGAGAGCCGCTGATCGAGGAGACGACCGAGGCAGAGTTCGACCGCACCTTCGCCGTTCATGTGAAGGGGACGTTCTTCGCCACCCGAGCCGTGGTGCCGAGCATGAAGGAGCAGCACCGCGGCAAGATCGTCAACATCTCGTCGGTCTGGGGGATGGTGGGCCACCACTATGCCTCGCCCTATTGCGGGGCGAAGGCGGCGATCCTCGGCCTGACCAAGGCCTGGGCCAAGGAGTTCGCGCCCTGGAACATTCACGTCAACGCGATAGCACCCGGCGGCGTACTGACCGAGATGGTGCTCAGCCAGCCGGACATCGAGCAGAAGATGCCCGGGAAGATCGCCCGGGTGCCGCTGGGCCGCTACTGCGACCCGGTCGAGATCTCCTACCTCGTCGCCTTCCTGGCCTCGAGCGAAGCCGACTTCATCACCGGCCAGACCATCAGCGCCAATGGCGGCGAGACCATCGTGGGCATCTGACGTTGACACCAGATTATCGTATAACGATAATCTCGCGTCGACATCCGGTAGGGACGACGTCATGAAGCTCGGCATCTTCAATCTCATGAACCAGCACAGGCTCGAGCAGCGCGACGTGTTCGAGGGCACGATCGCCTGCGTGAAGCTCGCCGAGGAGATCGGCTTCGACGTCGCCTGGTTCGCCGAGCACCATTTCTCCAACTACAGCCTGTGCCCGTCGCCGCTGATGATGGCGGCTGCCGTCGCGCGCGAGACCAGCCACATCGGGCTCGGGCCGGCGGTGGTGGTGGCCCCGCTCTACAACCCGATCCGGGTCGCGGAGGAGGTGGCGCTGCTCGACCAGCTCAGCCAGGGCCGTGCCGTGCTCGGGATCGGCTCGGGCTATCAGCGTTTCGAGTTCGACGCCTTCGGCGCCGACCTGGGCGAGCGCCAGGACCGCATGCTCGAGGTCTGGCAGATCATCGACCAGGCGGTGCACGAGAACCGTTTCGAGCATCGCGGGCGCTTCTACCAGCTCCCGAACGTGCCGCAGGCGATCAGGCTCTATAGCCGGCGTCCGCTCGAGACCTTCTTCGTCTCCTGGTCGAAGCCGATCATCGACTACGCGATCGAGCACGCCGCGGTGCCGTTCATCACCGTCGGCTGGGGCGACAGTGCTGCCCTCAAGGGGATGCGCGACTTCGTCGCCGCCCGCTACGAGGAAGCCGGGCAAAGCCTGACCGGCCGCCGCTTCGCCGCCCAGCGCTATGTCTACGTCACCGACGACGACGCCGAGCTGACCCGGGCGGCGGAAGGGATCCGCTATGCCGGGCGCTGCGCCGGGCAGATGCGCCTGGGCCTGCAGAAGCTCGACGGCCACGTCATCATCGACAGCCCGATCGCCGACGAGCCCTCGCTCGAGACCATCAAGGCCTCGGTCCCGATCGGGCCGGCGGAGGTGGTGGCGGAGCGTCTGCTCGACGAGATCAGGACGGTCGGGATCACCGACCTGAGCTGCTTCACCTGGCCCGCGGGCGTGGAGCCGCGCCTGGCCCTGAAGTCCATGGAGCGCTTCGGCTCGACCGTGCTGCCGATGATCCGCAAGGGTCTGGCGGAGCACTCCCGTGCGCGCGTGGCCGCGGTGGCCTGACTTGCTGGGCATTCCCCCGGGCGAGATCATCGAGCTGGATCCCGACGACCGGCGGGATGACGGCTTCGACGATCTGGTGGACCCGTTCCGCCGCTGCATGCGGCTGCTCGCCGGCGGCGTCTCGGTGGTCACCGGCGGGCCGCCGGGCCACCGGGTCGGGCTCACCGCGACCTCGGTGACCTCGCTGTCGATGGAGCCGCCCTCGCTCCTGGTCGCCGTGCGCGCCGGCTCGCGGCTGGTGCCGGTGGCCATGCGCGAGGAGCGGTTCACCGTCCACCTGCTCGCGGAGAGCCAGGCGCGGGCGGCGGACGTGTTCGCCGGTCGCCTGGGCGACGGCAGGTCGCGGACCGAGCAGGTCGAGTGGCACGAGCGGTCCGGCGGGCGGCTCCTGGGTGCCCTGTCCTACGTCGAATGCCGCCTCGCCCGGGTCGTCCCAGTGTTCTCGCACGTCCTGCTGGTCGGCGTGGTCGAGGTCGTGGAAAGCGGCTCGGGCACGCATCCCTTGGTCCATTTCGACGGATGCTACCGCCGGCTCGCGCAGGACGACGCGGACTGAGCGGGCACAAGACAGGGAGCGCTCCGATGACCAGCGTCTTTCACCGCACGCCGCTGGGCACCTATCCCACGGCCGTACGCGGCGACGGCGCCTATCTGATCGACGCCGCGGGCAAGCGCTATCTCGATGCGTCCGGCGGAGCCGCGGTCTCGTGCCTGGGGCACAGCGACCCGCGCGTGGTCGCGGCGATCAAGCGGCAGCTGGAGGAGCTGCCCTTCGCCCACACCGCGTTTTTCACCTCGCGCCCGGCCGAGGAGCTCGCCGAGCAGCTGGCACGGACGGCGCCCGGCAACTTGAACCACGTCTACTTCGTCTCCGGCGGCTCGGAGGCGGTCGAGGCCGCCCTGAAGCTGGCACGGCAATACGCGGTCGAGCGTGGCGAGCCGCAGCGCCACCGGTTCATCGCCCGCCGGCAGAGCTATCACGGCAACACGCTGGGCGCCCTCGCGGTGGGGCACAATCCCGGCCGGCGCGCCCTCTACGAGCCCTTGCTCATGCCGGTCGAGCACGTCTCGCCCTGCTACGCCTATCGTGGCCTCCGCGACGGCGAGACCGCGGAGGAATACGGTGCCCGGCTGGCCGGCGAGCTGGAGGAGACGATCGCGCGCATCGGCCCCGACAGCGTGCTCGCCTTCGTCGCCGAGACCGTCTCGGGCGCCACGCTGGGTGCGGCGACGCCCGTACCCGGTTACTTCCGCCGCATCCGCGAGGTGTGCGACCGGCACGGCGTGCTCCTGATCCTCGACGAGGTGATGTGCGGCATGGGCCGCACCGGCACGCTGTTCGCCTGCGAGCAGGACGGGGTCGTGCCCGACATCGTGGCGGTCGCGAAGGGGCTCGGCGCCGGCTACCAGCCGGTCGGCGCCATGATCGCCTCGGCCGCGATCTACGACGCGGTGGTCGGCGGCACCGGGTTCTTCCAGCACGGCCATACCTATCTCGGCCACGCCGCGGCCTGCGCCGGGGCGTTGGCGGTGCAGCGAGCGATCGTCGCCGACGATCTCCTGGCGCGGGTGCGGCGCACCGGCGAGCGGCTCGAGGGGCTGCTGCACGAGACCTTCGCCGACCATCCGCATGTCGGCGACATCCGCGGGCGCGGCCTGTTCCGCGGCGTCGAGCTCGTGCGCGACCGCGCCACCAAGGAGCCGTTCGACCCGGAGTTCCGGCTGCATGCGCGGGTCAAGGCGGCAGCGCTGCGCCACGGGTTGATCTGCTATCCGACCGGCGGTGCCGCCGATGGGCGGCGCGGCGATCATGTCCTGCTGGCGCCGCCCTACATCGTGACCGACGCGCAGCTCGAGGAGCTGGTCGGCAAGCTGACGATGGCGCTCGACGAGGCGATCGCGAGCTGCTGAGCCCGCGGGTCAGGTGGCGCCGATCTGGCTTGCCGACAGGGCTTGGCTGGAAAGGTCGCGCGCAGCGGTCTGGATCAGCGCCGCGAACTGCCGCCTGGCCTCATCCAGGGTGAACTTCTCCTTGCGGATGGACATGACCACTGCTCCCACGGGCAGGTCGCGCTCACCGATGATCGGTGCCGCCAGGCCGAGCTCGTCCAGATGCACTTCGCCGTCCTGCCAGGCGAGCCCTTCGCGCCGGAACAGCCCGATCAATTTGAGGATGGCGTCGGGATCGATAATCGTCTCGCTGGTGAGCCGTCGCATCTGCGATGCCGTGAGAATCCGCTCGACCTCCTCGTCCTTCAGGCAGGAGAGGATCGCACGCCCGCCGGCGGTGCAGTAGGCGAAGTGGCGCGTGGGCTGCAGGGCAAAGATCCGATGCGCGAGGTTGGCGATGCGCGTGAGATAGAACACGTGGATCCCGTCCATCAGGCACACGCTTACCGCCTCTGTCGTCAGCCGAGCCAAAGTTTCCAGGCGTGCCGGTGCCAATTGCAGGAGCGGGTCAGACTGACAAAAGGACACAGCGTAGGAAATGAAGCGCGGAGAGAGACTGTAGCGCTTGTAGCGCTGATGCTTCCTCAGCAACCCCAAATTTTGGAGCGTGAAGAGCAGCCTCTGTACTGAACCTTTTTCCAAGCCCGTCCGGTCGACGATCTCCGAGAAGGAAAGGCTTTCCGATGAGTTGGTATAGAGTGCGAGCACCTTCTGGGCTTTCTCAAGAGTGCCCAACTGCAAGACGCTCATCCGCAGACCCCGTGCTTCAAATCGTCGGTATCACTATTCGATATCGGCAGGCATGCAAAGGAAAAGCTCACTTGGCGCGTCTTTTCCCGATCCGCCGGCCGGCCGCGCTTGAGCAGAAGGCGTGGACTCCCGTGCGGAAACTTGGCCTGCTCCCAACAGAGTCCTGGCCTCAGCCCTGCTTCGGCACCGCCGCATCGTCGACAAAGTGACGATGCGTGAATGCGCCGGAGACGACGTCGATGATCATGAGCCACCGCTGAACGAAAGGAAGACAGCTTGCACCATTCCTCGCCGAGCGGAGCGGCATCGCATGCCTCGTCGAGCCGGGGCATCCTGAGCGAGAGCTATCAGGAGATGCCATATTGGTGGGTGGCGGCACCGCCGGACCGGGCGACGGAGATCCGGCAGGAGATCGGCGGGACGGTGGACGTCGCCGTCGTCGGCGGTGGTGTGACCGGATCCGTCGCGGCCCTGCATCTTGCCCGTCACGGCGCGTCCGTAATCGTGTTCGACCTGGAAGGCGTGGGCGAGGGGGCTGCCCGCCGAAACGCGGGCTTTCTGGGCCGAACGCTGAAACGTTCGCTGGAATGGCTCGAGGGCCACGAGGGTGCGGACGTTGCGACCGCGGTCTACCGAGAGCTGGACGAAGCGCTTCGCGGGCTCGTTCAATTCACGCGCGAGGAAAGCATCGACTGCAATCTGCGCCAATGCGGTCGCGTGATCTCCGCCAATTCGGAAACCCATCTCAAGCTGCTCATCGATGATCTCAAGTATATGAAGTCTCGCTTAGGGTACGATTATGACGTGCTCGGTCGGCACGATATGCGAACGGAGATCGCTTCCGAAGCCTATGTCGGCGGTGTGGTCGTGCCGGACCTCGGATCGCTTCACCCCGGTCTTTACCACAACGGCCTGGTCGAGGCGGCGCGGGCCGCCGGAGTTCGCTACGTGCCCCGCGCAGAGGTCCGTCGGATCGAGTCCGACGGACCGCTGAAACGCGTCAGGACGGCTGCCGGAGACGTGACCGCCGAGCACGTGATCGTCGCCACGAACGGGTATACCTCCAAAGGCCTGGGCTGGTTCGCGCGGCGGGTGATCCCGTTCCGGGGGTTCATGATCGCAACCGAGGAACTCCCCGCCGAGCGGATCGACAGGGTATTGCCCAACCGCCGGACCTACCTCGACACCAAGCTCAACATCGATTTCATCCGCCCTGCCCCGGACTCCAATCGCATCCTCTTCGGCGGCATGACCGGATCGAGCACGCGCTCGGCCCGTGGCCTGGCGGAGAGGCTGCATGCGACGCTGGTGCGCATCCTGCCCGACCTGACTGGCGTCAAGGTCGATTTCGGCTGGACCGGCTACTGCGCCGGCACGTTCGACTTCATGCCGCACATCGGCCAGCATGACGGCATCCACTTCGCGATGGGCTACAACTTCGCCGGCGTTCCGATCGGCACCCATTTCGGCGTCAAGCTCGCCCGGAGAATCCTTGCGCAAGCGGGTTCGAGATCGGTCTTCGAGCGTGCGGCTTTTCGGGGAAATCCGCTCTACCGCGGCAGTTCCGGCGGCAGCCCGTGGTTCGTCCCGCTGGCGATGCGCTTCTTCGACTGGCGAGACGCGCGCATGGCGCGCCATTGAAGACGATTCAGCGGGTGGAAGCCGGAGCAAGAGCGGCATGGCCCGTCCGTCCCCCGCAACGATGCTCGTGCCGACTGGCGCGTTGACCTTATCCGAACCGTGCCTCGCGATCTGGGCGCCGAGGTCGTGATGGAGAGATCGTCTGGATGAACAGCGGAACGATCATCACCTGTGCGGTGACAGGCAGCCTCACCCGGCCCGAGGACAATCCGAATCTCCCCGTGACGGTCGAGCAGGTGGCGGCCGCGGCCCTCGAGGCGGCCGAGGCCGGCGCTGCCGTCATCCATCTTCACGTCCGGCATCCGGACGGTCGCCCATCCATGGAACTCGCCCACTACCGGGCCGCGATCGAGCTGGTCCGCGCCAAGAATACCGAGCTTATCCTCAACGTGACGACAGGACCGGGCGGCCGCTTCCAGCCCGGCGAGCAGGATCCCAAGATCGCGGGACCGAGGACGAACTTCGTCACTGCGGAGCGGCGCGTCGAGCACATTCAGGTCCTGAAGCCGGAGATCTGCACACTCGACCTCAACACGATGACCTTCGGGCAGGAGATCGTCATCAACACGCCGCCTTACGTGAAGAGAATGGCGGAGATCATCTACGACAGCGGCGTCACGCCCGAGTTCGAGCTGTTCGACAGCGGCGACATCAATCTTCTGAATGATTTTCTTTCATCTGGCGTCTTCAGGGGACCTGCGCTCGCCAGCCTGGTACTCGGCGTGAAGTACGGGTTTGCGGCAACCCCGGCTGCCATGATGTACGGCAAAGGCATGCTGCCACCCGACGCTCGCTGGACGGGATTCGGCATCGGCCGCGCGGCCTTTCCCATGCTGGCGCAAGCCTATGTCCTGGGCGGACATGCCCGCATCGGCATGGAGGATGTCGTACGACTGTCCAAGTCGGAATTGGTCAAGAGCAACGGCCAGCTCGTAGAGCGCGCCAAACGGATCATCGAGGACTTGGGTGGCCGGGTCGCTTCGGCATCTGAGGCCAGAGAAATGCTCAACCTCGCCTCTTGACGCTACGTTGGCACTCGAGGATCCTGGTCTGTCGAACCACGACGTGCTGCACTACTGCGTCTCGGCCGATCGCTGGGACGGGACCACGCTCGAGGCCAAGTTGCCGGGCCAGGCGGAACGGCTGGTGGGTGGGCCAAGCGCCTATTTTGTGATCGGCGGCACGGCACTGCGCAAGAAGGGCACCTCCTCGATCGGCGTCGCGCCGCAATATGCCTCGGCGCTGAACTGAACAGTGACCTTCAGGATTTATCGACATCCCTCTCGCCCCGAGAGTTCCGCGCCCGCTGTGCGTAACCCGACCAGCCTCCTGTCCGGTCAACCGGGGGCACTCCAGACCCGTCTTGCGGTGACTCGATCGCGCTCGGTTTCCGCCCACTCGCGCGACGTCGCGGCGCTGCCTCAGCTGCCGAGTCCTAAACGAGGCCAACTCACCAACCTCCCCGAGCCGCCCAGGGCGGCAGTGCCTAGAACGCGCGACGCGCTTTAAAAGCTTTTGACATATTCTTCTTCATAATCTAGCTCTGGAGACAACCCAAGAGAGTCTGAGCCGAGACCGCGATCCGGTCGCGGCTGGTCTCGAGGATGGGCCGCCCGAAATCACGAAAAGATGCCGATCGGTAATCGGCTGATCTGGAGGCTTGAGTCATGATCGATTTTTCCCTCACGCCGGAACAGAAAGCTCTGCAGAAAGTGGCGCGCGAGTTCTCGCAGGAGGTGTTGAAGCCCCTGGTCCGGGCGGCCGACGCCGAGCCCGACCCCTTGAAGGGCTTCCAGATGATCAAGCCGGCCTACGAGAAGGCCTACGAGCTCGGCTTCGCGACCGGCTTCCTGCCCAAGGAGTATGGCGGCGGCGGACTCAGCAACGTCGACGTGGTGGTGGCGGTCGAGGAGATCGGCGCCGTCGATCCCGGCTTCGGCTGCGTCCTCCTGGTCAACGGCCTGGGCCTGATGCCGCTCGTCTGGTACGGCAACGAGGCCCAGAAGAAAAAATGGCTGACTGCCGCCTGCAACGACCCGAAGAAGAGCTTCCTCGCCGGCTGGGTGGTCTCGGAGCCTGCCGGTTCGCCTGGTGGCACCGCCAATTTCGATCACCCCGACCCCAAGGCCGGCATCCAGGTCACGGCCGACCTCAAGAACGGCGAGTATGTGATCAACGGGCGCAAGTACTGGCCGTCGAGCGCTGCCGGCTGGGACATGCAGGGTGCCGACGTGAATACGGTGGTGGTCCGCACCGACCGCAGCAAGGGCGGCAAGGGGGGCCTCTCCTGCATCCTCGTGCCGCGCGGCACGCCCGGCGTCACCTATGAGCCCTGCATCGACAAGATGGGTCAGCGGCTCAATCAGAACGCCGACATCCACTTCAACGACGTCCGCGTTCCCGCCGAAAACGTCTTCGCCGTCGGCGACGGCGATCTGGTGATCAGCAAGGACTTCACCTGGTCGGGCCCGGTCGCGGGCATCGCCGCCGTGGGGGTCGCCCGCGCCGCCTACGAGTACGTCCTCAACTGGTCGAAGACCTACACCGCCGGCGGCATGGACCCGATCATCTATCATCAGGCCGTGGGCTACACCCTGACCGACGTCGCCACCCGCATCGAGGCGGCCCGCTATCTGTGCTGGAAGGCCGCGCACTATGCCGACCAGTACGATTGCGAGAACCACGTGCTCGGCGCCATGGCGAAGATCTTCGGCGGCGAGCAGGCGACCCAGTGCGTCTACGACTGCATGCGGGTCATGGGCGTCAACAGTTACGACCGGCGCAGCCATCCGCTCGACAAGTACATGCGCGATGTCATCTGCTTCCCGATCTACGACGCGGGCAATATGGGCATGCAGCGGCGCAAGATCTGGGGCGCGATCGCGCATCCCGACTACAAGGTCAACGTGTTCGTGGACAATGAGGAGTTCCGCTTCACCAAGGAGATGGAAGGCATCGGCTCGGTGACCACGCCGCCGCCGTCCGCCACCTGATCCCACCTCTCGTACGCCCTCCTGACGGAGCGATCCGCCAGGAGGGCCTTGCAGATGCCGCGGAATGATGTCCGAGACCGTTGTGCGCGACACGTTCGGGCTCGTGCCCGACTGGGCCGAGTTCGCGCTCTATGTGGCCTTCCTGCCCTTCGCCGCGGCCTTCGCCTACGGCCTCTACCGCCGACTGATCGGCCTCTCCCTGGGGCGTCTGCTCGCCGTCGGCGCCGGCAAGGGCGGGCTGCGCCGCCTGCTGCGCGACGCCCTGCTCCAGCGCAGGGTCGCGCAGCGGCGGCGCGGCTGGCCGCACCTTGCGATCTTCTACGGCTTTCTCACGCTGCTCTTCGGGACGACGGTCGTCGCCATCGACTGGGACATCGTTCGCCCGTTCGGCGTGCGACTCCTCCAGGGCCGGACCTATCTCTATCTCGAGGCGCTGCTCGATCTTCTCGGGCTGGTCTTCGTGATCGGTCTGACGGCGGCCCTCGTCTGGCGGCTGGTGCTGCTGCGCCGGACCGGGCCCGACCAACGGCGCGTCCAGCTCCAGTTCGTGGCCCTCATCCTTGCCCTGCTTGTCATGGGTCTGTCAGGCTATGTCCTCGAGGCCCTGCGCTTCGCCATCCATCCGGTTCCGTGGGCCGGCTGGTCGTTCCTCGGCGCGCACCTGGGCGAGCACCTGCGGCCGGCGCTCGACGTCGAGACGGCGCGGCGGATCTATCTCGGCCTGTGGTGGGCCCATGCCTTGCTCGCGTTCGGGATCATCGCGGCACTGCCCTACACGGTCTTCCTGCACGCCGTGGCGGCACCGCTCAACGTGACCGTCCTGCCGGGACGGCCGGCCCCGGCGCTCTCCATGCCGTTCGATCTCCGCCAGCTGCTCGAGACCGGCGATTTCGATGTCAAGGTGGGCGTGGCGCGCCTGTCCGATCTCGAGCCCGACCAGCGCCTGGCGCTCGCCGCCTGCACCAACTGCGGCCGCTGCGACAGCGTCTGCCCGGCCTTCGTCGCAGGGACCGAGCTCTCGCCGCGACGGCTGGTCCAGACACTGCGCGGCGTCGCGCTCGCAGAGGACGCGGACGCCGACCTGCTCGCAGGCGGCCAGGTCACGCCGGGCGAGCTCTGGGCCTGCACGACCTGCGCCGCCTGCGTCGAGGCCTGCCCCGTGCTGATCCGTCCGGTCGACTACATCGTGCCGTTCCGCCGCGAGCTGGTGTCGCGGCAGAATCTGGAAAAGCGCCAGGTGGAGTTCCTGGCCAATCTCGGCCGCAGCCTCAACCCATACGGCCTGCCCGCCGCCCGGCGCGCCGAGCTGGCGGCGGAACTCGCCGAGCCAGCCGACAACGCTCACTAGGAGGAGACGGATGCAGAACGACGGGGGGGCAGCGCCCGACACGGGAGCGACGGAAGGCCCGGACTATGTCTACTGGACCGGCTGTGCCGCCAACTACGATCCCCGCGTCGCCGCCATCGTCCGGGCAACCCTGCGGGTGCTTCGCGCCGGCGGCGTGAAGGTCCGGCTGCTCGGCCAGGAGGAGGCGTGCAGCGGCGATCCGGCGCGGCGTCTCGGCGAGGAGGGGCTGTTCCAGCAGCTGGCCCTGCAGAACATCGAGACACTGCGGCGCCACGGGGCCGTGCGCGTCGTCACCCACTGCGCCCATTGCTTCCATGTCTTCCGCAACGAGTATCCGAGCCTTGGCGCCGACTTCGAGGTCACGCATCACGGCGAGCTCATCGCCCGCCTGATCGACGAGGGGCGGCTGCGGCTGAAGCCCCGGCGGAACCTGTCGGTCACGCTGCACGATTCCTGCTATGTCGGACGCTACAACGGGATCTTCGATGCGCCGCGCCGCGCCCTGGGCGCGGTTTCCGAGAACGGGGTCCGCGAGATGCCGCGGCACGGTCCGCGCAGCTTCTGCTGCGGGGCCGGCGGCGCCAACTACTGGTACGACGTGCCCAAGACCGAGCCCGTGGGTGTGCTGCGGGCCCGCGAGGCGCTCGCCACCGGCGCCACCGTCATAGCCGCCGAGTGTCCGTTCTGCGTCAAGATGCTGGAGCAGGGGGCGAAGACGGTCGATCCGAGCGATCGGCTGCAGGTCAAGGACATCGCCGAGCTGGTCGCCGAGGCGCTCGACGAGAACGAGGCGGGCGGCCGCCCGGCACCGGATCAGGAGGGAATGGTGGGGGAGGTTGCCTGATGAACGGGACGGGAGACGACCCTGCTTTGAACATCCTTGTCTGCACGAAATTCGTGGTCGACCCGAACCAGTTGCAGGTGCAGCCCGCGACCGGACGGCCCGAGCTCGCGCGGGCGCCGTTCCGCATCAACACCTTCGACGAGAACGCCATCGAGGCCGCCCTGCAGCTCTGCGCCCAGGCCGGCGGCCGGGTGATCGGCGTCAGCCTCGCCACCGCGCCGCCGCCGCGCGACGTGATGCTGAAGGCGCTGGCCATGGGGATGGAGGCCATCTACCTGCTCCTCGACCCCGAGCATGTCGCCCTGGACTCCCTGCGGGTGGCGAGCGTGCTGGCGGCGGCGGCCGGGGCCATCGCCGCGCAGGAGGGCATCGCGCGCTGGGACCTGGTGCTCTGCGGCGAGGCCTCGGTCGACGACTGCAACGGCCAGACGGGGCCGCGGCTCGCCCAGGCGCTGGGCTGGCCGGCCGTCACCTACGCCACCCGGGTCGAGGCCCGGGCCGGCCGGCTGGTCGCCGAGCGCGCGCTCGAGGATCGCGTCGAGACGATCGAGGCCGAGCTGCCTGCGGTCGTCACGGTCGGCATGGAGGCCAACCAGGCACGCATGCCGACGGTCATCCAGATCATGGGTGCTGGCCGCAAGCCGATCCGCGAGATCGAGCTCGCGGCGCTGGAAGGCCTCGATCTGGCGACGCTGTCGCGCCGCCCGGCGCTGCGTACCCGCGAGGTCACCGCACCGCCGAGCGCCCGGCGCGCCATCGTCGTCGCAGGCGACGACGCCGCGGCCAAGGCGGCGGAGCTTCTGCGGCAGCTCGCGGTCGATGGGGAGGTGACGCTCTGATGACCGGAACGACGGACGCGGGTCGGCAAACGGCCCTGATCTTCGCCGAGAGCGCGCAGACGGCAGCGGAGCTGCTGACGGCCGCCCGCGAGCAGAACGCGCGCGCCGTGGTGCTGACCGTCGGGCCCGACGGCCGGCGGAACGCCGAGGACGCCCTCGCCCGCGGGGCGGACGAGGTGCTTCTGGTCTTGGGCACGGCGCAGGAGCCCCCGGCGGCCGAGGCGCTGGCCGCGGCGATCGCGGCTGGGGTCGAGGAGACGGGCGCGGGCCTGGTCCTGATCGGCGCGACCCGGACGGGTACCGAGGTGGCGGCCCGGCTGGCGCAGCGGCTGGAGGTCCCTTGTGCCAGCGACTGCCTGTCGTTCCGGTCCGAAGGGGACGCACTGATCGTCGAGCGGCGGGTCTATGGTGGCCGCTTCGTGGCCACGCAGGCGCTGGAGGGGTCGCCGCGCGTGCTGACCCTGCCGCCACGGCGCTTCGCCCAAGCGCCGGAAAGCGCTGCCGCCCCCGGAGTGGCGGTGCGCGAGCTCGCCCTCGAGCTGCCGCCGTCGCGGGCACGGACACGGGCCGTCGCGCCGCGGGCGCGCAGCGAGGTCGACGTGACCAAGGCCGAGGTGATCGTCGCCGCCGGTCGGGGCGTGCGGCGGGTCGAGGATCTGGCGCTGCTCGAGCAGCTCGCGAAGGCGCTGGGCGGGGTCCTCGCCGGCTCGCGGCCGCTCACGGGCGACCTCGACTGGCTGCCGACCGACCGGCGGATCGGCCTCTCGGGGCAGACCGTCAGGCCCAATCTCTACATCGCCTGTGGCATTTCGGGGCAGATTGAGCACGTGGTCGGCATCAAGGGCGCGCGCACGGTGGTCGCCATCAACAACGACGCCAAGGCGCCGATCCACGCCGAGGCCGACTACAGCATCATCGGCGATCTGTACGAGATCGTGCCGGCGCTGATCGGGCAGTGCGGACAGGCGCGGGGCGACGGCTGAACGTCCGGCGGCCGCCCGCCGCTCAGTCGGCGCCGGGAGCCGAGTTGCCGGCGCCTTCCATCGACCGCTTGAACGGGATCGGCCGGGACGCCGCGATGGCGCGCGGATCGAAGTCGGGGTCGAGCATCACGCCCCAGATCTTGCGCATCTGCATGCCGATATTGCCCGCGTCGTAGAGCGGGAAGACCGCGGCCTCGCGCAGATATCGCTCGATCGGATGGGCGCGGTCCAGGGCGTTGACCCCCATCACCTGCATGGCGCGGAACACGGTCTGGAACAGGGTCTCGCCGCAGAAGACCTTGGCCATGGCCCCGACCGCGTGACCCTCGGCGGCGTGCAGGTCGAGATAGTGCGCGGCCTTCCAGGCGAAGGCCCGGCAGGCCTCGATCCGCATCGCCACCTCGGCCAGCAGGTAGCCCACCGCCTGGTGGTGGATGATCGGCCGGTCACCGCCGCCCGTATAGGTCTTCGCCCACCGGAACGCGTATTCGTAGGCCGCCCGGGCCACGCCCACGGCCGCGATCGCCGCGACCGGCCCCGACCAGGTGAAGGCCTTGCTGATGACCAGATCGCCGTCGCCGACCGCGAACAGGTTCTCCTCGGGGATCCGGCAGTCCTCGAACCGCATCGAGTTGTTCTGGCACAGGCGATGCCCGAGCTTGGAGATCGGCGGCAGGTAGGTGACGCCGGGCGTGCCGCGCGGCACGATCACCGCGCTGAGCCCGGCCTTGCCGCCGAGCTCCGGTGCGGTCCGGACGATGCAGACATTGACGTCGGCGCCCTGGAGATCCCAGCCGCCGGAGCTGCAGGGCCAGAACTTGGCGCCGTTCAGGACGATCTCGCCGCGCTGCCGGTCGTGGTGGGCGACGAGCTGCAGGCCGACCGGGGCGGCGCCCGGATGGTCGAAATTGGCGGTGCCGCCGGGCTGGCCCGGCGCCTCGCTCACCGCCCAGCCGGCCAGATACTCGCCGCGAGGGTCGCTCGTCGCCTGGCCCAGCCACTTGCGCTTCTGCGCCTCGCTGCCGAACCAGACGATCGGCCACAAGGCGAGGCCGTTGACGAGCAGGATGGTGGCGAAGCCGGGATCGACGGCGGTGATCTCCTCGACGACGACCTGCAGGCTGACATTGCTGAGGCCGCCACCGCCATAGGCCTTGGGCAGGAAGCCGGTCGCGAACCCCAGCTTGTAGGCCTCGACATAGGCCCCCTTGACCATGGCGAACGCCGCCTGAGGGTCCGCTTCCTCGTCGGCGCCCCGCACGATCGGGGCCAGGACCTCGGTCGCGAACTCGCGCGCATTGGCCTGCAGCCGCCGCTGGGCCTTGGTCAGGGTGAAATCGATGGTCACGACGGCCCCTGCGTCTTCGCGCGTCCGGTCTGCGGTCGCCGCCTCCGTGGGCTATTGTCAGGGAAAGCTGACGAAAGCGCAAGCCGGCTGGGCCTCGCCCTTCGGGTGGTCGGTCAGGCGGGCGGGACGAAGCGGAAGCGGCAGGCCTCGCCGCCGCGCTGCATGCATTCCTGATGCTCCACCGACGCCCCCATCAGCCCGCCAAGGAAGCCGAGATCGAAGCGGCAGACCTCCGGAAACTCCCTGGAGAGGTCGTGATAGACGCAGTTCTTGCATTCGATCCTGGGGATCTTGTCGCCATCCTCGGGACCGATGACCCGCGCCATGAAGCCGGTCTCGTTCATGATCCGCACGATCTCGACGATGCGCTCGGTGCGGGTCTTGCCGATCAGCCGGGGAATGGCCGCGGCCGACATCCGCACGCCCAGGTCGTGCATGTAGTCGCCGACACCCCCTTCGCCGAGCTGCTCGCGCAGCGACTGGAGGAGGAGGGCCGAGAACCAGGAGTATTTCTTCGGGAAGAGATTGGTGCCGATGTCGGTGAGCACGTAGACGCGGCCCGGGCGCCCGCCGGTCCGGCGCGCGGAAGTCTTGCGCACATAGCCGGCGCCTTCGAGCGCCACCGCATGCTGGTTGATGGCCGTACGGCTCAGGCCCAATGACGCGGCAAGCTCGTCGACGGTCATTCCTCCCTTCCGGTCAAGCAATTGTGCCAACATCTCGCGCTGGCTGGATCCTTCTGCTGGCACCCGGGCTCCTCCTAAGGGCCGTCATCGCTTTGTAAACCTTCGGCGAAAATAACTAGGTAAAGCGCTGATGCAATTGCAAGGGCCTACCTCAACGCTCCTCATGGCGTACCGATGGATAGACGGTCATCCGCAGCGCCAGGACACGGCGCGGCAGCGGATGGCTCTCTTGTAAGCTTTGCCGCCATCGGCCGGGATGGGTCCGGAGCGCAGGACGAAACCGCCAGGCGGCTGATGACCATACCGGCGGGCGATTGCCGCTGAGGCCGCTGGTCGGAGCAGGGCGGGCCGCCGCCAGGAGCGGCTGCCTGGCGCAGCAGGCTTGAGCGGAGCCTTGGACGCTCCGTCGGCTCGCGAGCGCTCCGAGCAGCCACTCGTGCGAGCCTACGAAGTCGAGGAATGGTAGCGGCGGGAGCTGCGCCAGCGGCTGTTGACCATGACCTCGAAAGGATCGCCCGCAAGCGCTCGACCGGCTGCACGAGCTGTTCGACGACCCCAGGCGGCTGCGCATGCCCAACCTGCTGATCGTCGGGCCGACCAACAACGGCAAGTCGATGATCGCGGAGAAAATCCGCCGCGCGACCTGTTCGGCGCGGCGGCCGAAGCGGCCGCGGCGAGCCTGCCCGTGCTGATCGTGCAGATGCCGGCGAGCCCTGATGCACGGACGGTCATGGGCACGCCGCTCGGCGCTATCGGCCTGACCCCCTTCAGCCGTCACAACCTGGCCGGCCGGGAGCACACGCTCGTCAAGGCTATGCGTACCTCCGGCGTGCGCGTGATCGTCATCGACGAGCTCCACAACATGCTCGCAGCCCATGGGCGCCAGCAGCACCAGCTGCTCAACCTGCTCCGCTGGCCCGGCAACGAGCTGCAGATCCCGCTGGTCTGTATCGGCACCCGCGACGCCTGTCTGGCACTCCGCACCGACGATCGGCTGGAAAATCGCTTCGAGCCTTTCGTGCCGCCTCCCTGGTCGCACGGATCCGAGCTCAGCGCCTTGCTCGCCAGTTTCGAGCAGGCCCTGCAGCTCGAGCGGTCTTCCTTGACCCGCTCGCAAATGCCCAGAATCTCACGAAAGCCCGCGGCCGAGACGCCGATCGCCACCAGGAGCGAGACGTTCCGGCACAGGCCCACTACGGCATCTAGGGCGATGGCCTCCCCCAGACGATCGTTCGGGTACCTGCCCGGCGCAGACGGCGCAGGACGTAGCGAAACCATCGCGACGCGTGGTGATGGGCCAGCCAGCGCGGCCGGTCTTCGAATGCACGGATGGTGACCCGCGACGGCAGTAGGAGGGGGCCGAGGACGTCCAGCTTGGCACGTACCGTCGGAGCACTGAGAATCCCGGCCCTCATGCGCGAGTGGGCACCCGTCAAACCAGCCAGCAGCGCCACCTCGTGGGCGAGCGGGCTCGCCACGAGTGCGTCCGCCTCGAACGTCGACACGACCGCGGGCGGTATTGGTGCGTCCAGCTCACGAGCGAGATAAGCTAGGCCCAGGCTCAAAGGCAAAGTGAGGTGCGCCTCGTGCCCGGCAGCCAGGAACGCCGGCCAATCCAGCTCCGGGCCGTGCCGTGCCAGCAGGTACCAGGCGTCGCAGGCCCAGCGCAAGGTGACCCGGCTCGGCGCCAACACTGCCCCGGCAGCGGCATGGAGCAGGTTGTGCTCGGGCGAGAGCATGCGCGCGTGAGCGTGACCGTGCGGCAAGGGCTTGCTGCCATCCCACAGCTCTGCCGCGGGCAGCCGGTACAGCTCCGGCTCGAACAGGGTCAGGCGCAGGTCCAGCGGTAGCCCACGCTCGTGTCGCCACGACAGGCACGCCGTGTCGTGATGGCGTGTGCCATAGCCCCATTCGGCGTCAAATCCCGCCGCCGTCAAGCTGGTAGGAAGGCGGGCCAGATCCGCCTCGTGGACCAGAAGCTCGATGCCATGCGAGTGGCGTGTGGCGGGATCGGGATAGACCGTGTCGGCAAGAGCGCAGCCCTTCAGGATCACGACCCGGAGGCCAGCTTCGGCCAATATTTCGAGCAAAGCCGACTGAATGCGGCGATAGGCGTGACCGCGCAGCTCCTCACGCAGATGGGCAGCGCGCAGATAGGTTGCGTCCTCCGAGCCGAGCACGATCCCGTTGCGGAGAGCCGCCACGTGCAGCAAGGGCAGCAGGCCCCTCTGCGCCGGCTCGAGCCGATCAATTCCGGCGGCAAGGCCGCCGAGCCTCGTCCGCAGTCCTTCCCACGCCTCGCGCCCACGCTGCCCCGACCACAGGATGGCGCGAAGAAGCTCCGTCTCCGCCTTGTTGGGCAGGATCGCCCGCAAGGCGGCGCGCTGGGCTGTCCGCCGAGCTGCCTCTCGAGCGCTGGATCCGGTCATGCCGGCGATGGGCTGCCGCGGCGCCGGTCCAGCATCGCCTTGGCGAGTGCGAGGAGCTCGGCCGCATCCTCGGCACCACGCCTGCGGCTCAGATTGTCCGGATGGATTCGCCGGTAGGCCAGGATATCCGGCATCAATTCCGTGCGGATGCCGGCCTGGGTGGCGAGCATCAGCCAGCCCACCACGTCGCGGTGTCGGGTGGCCGCATCAAATCGCCCGATCCGGCAGAAGACCTCGCGGCGGACGAGCATGGTCAGCGCGGTGTAGCCCGGGCGGGCGCGCGCAAGCGGATGGTCCTTGAAGCGCGCCTCCTCCTCGGCGAGCTCGGCGACCCAGAAGTTCCCGAAGTGGGCAAGGAGCAGCTCGAGCTGCGGCTGGGCCGCGAAGCGCGCCACCTGCCGTTCGAGCTTCTCCGGATGCCAGAGGTCGTCCGCGTCGAGGAACGAGACGAGATCGCCGCGGGCCAGCCCGATGCCGCAGTTGCGCGCCGCCGCCGGCCCGGCGTTCTCCTGCCGAACATACCGGATACGCGATCCGAGCCGGGCCGCCACCTCCGGTGTGGCGTCGGTCGAGCCGTCGTCGACCAGGATCACCTCCAGGGGCGGCCTGGTCTGTTCGAGGGCGCTGGCGAGGGCCTCCTCGAGGAATGCCGCGCCGTTGTAGACCGGGACGACGCAGCTGACAGAAGGGCCGGTCCCCGCGGCCATCGACGTCACCTGCCGCCGACCGACGGCAGCTCCGGCAAGGGCGGGTCGAGCGCAAACATGTCGGCCATGTCGTCGAACTTCTCGAGCCTCGGCACCTCGTAGGGCTCCGGGGCCGCCCCGATCTCGGGTGCGGGCGTTCCGTCGGCTGCCACGAGAACGTCGCTCGACACGACCAGTCCCTCGGCCCGAAGCTCGTCGACGAGGCGCCTGACATCCTGCCGCGCCCGCTCGCTGTCGATGCCATAGCGGTCGGCCAGCGAAGCGCTCAGGCAAGCGACGCTCGACCCGGGCTCAAGCTGCGACCAGAGATAGGCACCCGAGCCGCGCATGCTGTAGTAGACGCCGGTGGCGAGGTTGATCAGCACCGCCTCGCCGTCGATGACCTTGGCGGCCACCTCATCTGGCTTGGCACGCACGGTGGTCTCATCGCTCATCAAGCTAGCCTCCTGCGGATCCGCCCGCCGCCGCGCGCCGCCGCTGCAGCGAGCGCCATACTGAATCGGCGAGATTGCTCCGGAGCGCATTGCCAACCCGCGTCAGGTTGGTCCGGTGGAATCGTCGCATGACCAGCACCTCGGGCAGCAGCTCCGCCATCGTCCCGAGATCCGCCGCCCGCAAGAACCAGTCCGTGTCCTCGCCGGTGCGCAGCGTTTCGTCGAAAAGACCGACACGGACAAACGCCTCGCGGCGCGCCAGCATGGTTTGCGGGACGTAGCCGGGCAGTGCTGCAGCGGCAAGGCGATGGTCGCGCATAGCCTCCGCCTCCACCCGCAGCTCCTCGATCCAGAAGTTGCGCACCTGGGTCACGGACACCTGCAGGTCGCCGCGCTCAGCCAACCGCTGCGTCTGACGGGCAAGCTTCCGCGGCAGCCAGAGATCGTCGGCGTCGAGAAAGGCGAGCAGCTCGCCGATCGCCAGCGCAATGCCCTTGTTGCGGGCGGCGGCCGGACCCCGATTCTCCTGGTGGACGTAGCGGACCCGGGTGCCGAAGCGATCGATCACCTCCCGGGTTCCATCCGTGGAGCCATCGTCGACCACAATGACCTCGGTCGGCGGCAGCGTCTGGGCAAACACGCTGTCGAGCGCCTCGCCGAGATAGGCCTCGCCGTTGAACACGGGGATGACACAGCTGATCGCGACTGGCACGGCGGAACTCACCGTTGCACCAGCAGCTCGCGCACCTGCGGTGCGATCTGTCGCACGTCCGCGCCGAGCTCGAGCCAGTAGGCCGGAACGCGCGTCACCAGATCGGCGAGCCGATCCATCGCCCGCGGGCCGCCGCCAGGCAGGAACAACAGGGAGCTCGGCGCCAAGGCGAGCAGTGCGTCGCGCATCGAGGCCGACCGGAAGCCGGTGTCCTCACGACAGACAACCCGCGGCAGGATGATCGCGTCGATGCTCGTCTGATTCGTCAGCCTCACTCCTTCGAAGCCCCCGAAACAGACGACGGATTTGTCCTCATCGACGTGGTGGCCCGGCCGGCAGGCGGGCTCGAGCAGCGGATAACGGCGCATGTGCCCAGGGTCGATCAGGGCCGTGCAGTAGAGGCTGTGCCCGGTGAAGCGTCCGCCAGGATCCGCGCCGAGGCCGACGAAGTCGTCACCGAGATAGGGCAGGCCTTCCAGCAGGCAGCAGATGGTCGAGGTCGACTTGCCGGAGCCACCCATGCCGACGAACAGGCCTCCCCGCCCCTCCGACTGGACGAGCCCGGCGTGGATGAGCTGCACGCCGTCATCGGCGAGAGCGGCCGCGAGCGGCTTGTGGAACGGCCGGGCGCGCTCGTCGAGATGCAGCCGGCCCGCACAAGACACCCAGGCGACGATGCGACGCTCCTGCCGTTGCAGCAGGGCGGAGGCGTGCGGCCGGTGTTCCGCGACGACCGACCCGTCCTCCGACGCGACGACTACGCCATAGGTGCCCAGTCCTGGCGGAAGACCTGGGCGGTCCAGTCCGACGCCGGTCTCCTTCTCATGCCACAGATCGAGCCGAAAGAAGGGCTCCGCCGGCCCGACCCGCAGATGGACGAACGGAGCGAGCAGCTCCTCGGCCAGGTAGTTTCCGGCCACGCGCACCCGCACGACCCGCCCCGCCAGCTGGATGTGCTGCTCGTGGACCATCCCGACAGCCTGCGTGGCCCGGTCGAACGCAGCCGAGGTGCTGGACCGATACGGCGACGACGGCACCGACCGCCCCGGGACGAAGGACTGGCTGTGTCGGTTGGAAACTCTCGAGGAAGCCAAGCTCGAAGGGCTCCTGGCGCGGCTGCTCGAAAGCGTGGCGCGGAAGACGAGCCTGGCGCAGGGGCTGCTTGCGCGCGAGGACTGGGACCTGTTCCTTCTCGTCTACAAGGAGGCCCACTGTGCCGGCCATCAGTGCTGGCATCTCGTCGATCCGACGCACCCCGCCTACTCGGCCGCGCTCGCCGATCGCCTCACCCACCCACTGCTCAGAGTCTACCAGGCCCTCGATCATGCCGTCGGCGAGCTCACCGCGCAGATCGCGCCGGACGGTCACCTGCTGGTCTTCAGCGATCTCGACATGGGCCCGAACTACACGGGCGAGCAGCTGCTCGATGACATCCTGATCGCGCTCGAGACTCGGTTATGGCCCAGCCGGACCAAGGGCAAGCTGGGCTGGCGGCAGGCCGTGCATGCGCTCGAACGGCGGCTGGTCCGACCGCTCACCGGCCGGCGACCGAAGACCGATCGGATCCGACCTCGCCGCATGGCCTCCCAGCTCGAGCACAATGAGATCAGCGGTGCCGTTCGGCTCAATCTACAAGGACGCGAGCCCACCGGCGCCGTTGCACCCGGCGCCGACTGCGAGGCAATCATGGCCGCGCTCACCCGGGAGCTGCTGCAGCTGGTCAATCCGGCCACGGGTGGACCAGCGGTTCGCGAGGTGCTCCGCTCCGACCGGCTGTTTCACGGCGATCACACCGGGCTGCTGCCCGATCTCCTGGTGGTCTGGAACCGGGACGCGCCATTGCATGTGGTGCGCTCGCCGCTCCTCGGCACGATCCACGGGCGGGACGCCGGCTACCGGACCGGCAATCACCTCGCCGACGGCTTTTGCCTTGCCGCCGGGACGACCATTCTTTCCGGCCGCCCCGACTTCCGCGGCTCGATCACGGACATTGGGCCGACCGTGGCCCACCTGCTGGGCGCAGAGCTCGACGGCGTCGAAGGCCGGCCGATCCGGGAACTCTGTCCCTGATGGAAGGACTCATCTGATACCTTCCTGCGCTTTGTGAGGCTTCATGAGACGCGGGCTGTGCTGCTGCCTGGGCAGTGTTCTTGGCGGGAGTTCGCTCGCTTCGAGTCCCGGATGCTTCGGATCCGATGGCCGGGGCGCGACCCGCTCCACGGATGGCGACCGCAGTTCGCGACGGAAGTGGGGACCTCGATCCTGAGCCATTGGTCGCCTGTCGGCTCGACGTCGCGGAGGTCGTGGGTTTCGCGTCGGGCTAGCATCGGGTCTCTTGGCCGGCCATCTGGGCGAGCCATGCTTGCGACTGGAAGCTCATCGCCCGCATCGAGCGCGCCGCACCGCCTACCTGGCGGATCGCCGACGAGCTCGTCCAATCCGGCCGCCATGGCTTGCTCTACCCCCCGACGCGTCGCCTGAATGGCGTGAATCTTGTGCTGTTCTGCGGCAATCTCGGCCCCGAGGATCGTGTGCTGCCGCATGACCCGGATCACGGCCTGCCAGGACCAGCGGTCCTGGCAGGTGTGACTGGTCGGGGGGTACCGCCGGTTGGCCAGGCGTTGTTGCCGGCGCTAGCGGTTTCGCAGCGAGGTACGACAGGGTTTGTTGGGATGCCACGCGGCTCGGGGGAGGGTGGCGAGCTGGCCCTGGAAGGCTTCATGTGGCGTGCGACAGGCGAGGCGGTGGACTGCACCCCTGGGGAGAGACGGGATAAATGGGGACAGGTCTCGATGAGGAGATCTGATGTCCAGTCGAGAGGCGCGAAGTTTCAGTCGGGAGTTCAAGCTGCGTGCGGTGCAGCGGATCGAGG
>JBFWWD010000028.1:0-33949 GCA_050246385.1 Geminicoccaceae bacterium | reverse complement strand
CGCGGCTTCCGGCGCGACGCGCACCCGATGGCGGTCATGATCGGCGTCGTCGGCGCGCTGTCGGCCTTCTACTACGAGGACCTCAAGACCGACGACAAGTTCCACCGCAACATCGCCACCTACCGCATGATCGCCAAGATCCCGACGATTGCGGCGATGTGCCACAAATATGCGATGGGCCAGCCCTTCGTCTATCCGCGGAACGATCTCAGCTACTCCGAGAACTTCCTGCACATGATGTTCGCCGTGCCGTGCGAGCCCTACAAGGTGAACCCGGTACTGGCCCGTGCCCTCGACCGAATCTTCATCCTGCACGCGGATCACGAGCAGAACGCGTCGACCTCGACCGTCAGGCTCGTGGGCTCGACGGGCGCCAGCCCCTATGCCGCGATCGCGGCGGGCATCGCCGCCCTGTGGGGCCCGGCCCATGGCGGCGCCAACGAGGCCGTGGTCAAGATGCTGGGCGAGATCGGCAGCATCGAGAACATCCCGGAATTTCTCGAGAAGGTGAAGGACAAGGACAGCCACTCGCGGCTGATGGGCTTCGGACACCGGGTCTACAAGAACTACGATCCGCGCGCCGGCGTCCTCAAGGAGAGCGCCGACGAGGTCCTCGAGCTGCTCGGCCAGAAGGACAATCCCAAGCTGGCCATCGCCAAGGAGCTCGAGCGGATCGCGCTGAGCGACGACTACTTCACGTCACGCAAGCTGTTCCCCAACGTCGATTTCTATTCGGGCATCATCCTCGAGGCGATGGGCATCCCGACGACCATGTTCACGGCGATCTTCGCGCTCGCGCGGACATGCGGCTGGATGGCCCAGTGGAACGAGATGATCGAGGATCCCGAGCAGAAGATCGGCCGACCGCGCCAGCGCTACACGGGGCACCCGCAGCGGCCCTATATTGCAGTCGACGAGCGCTGAGCGGCCCTAGCGGTAGCTGATCTTGGCGCTGAACTGAGCCTCGGCGGCGAGCTCGCCGTCGCAGCGGGCTCTGCCGTCGAACTTCCAGACACCCATCTTGCTGCGCAACACGGTGGTCTCCAGGCGCAGCTGGTTTCCCGGCCGTACCGGCCGACGGAAGCGGGCGCCGTCGATGCTCATGAAATAGACCGGATGGCCCTGATGCGTGGGTCCGAGCCCCGCGACCGCCAGGACCGCCGCCGTCTGCGCCATCGCCTCGACGATCAAGACCCCGGGCATGATCGGATCGGCCGGGAAATGCCCGACGAAGAACCATTCGTTCATGGTGACGCACTTGATTCCGACGGCCCGCTCGGCCGCCCGCATCTCGACGACACGATCGATCAGCAGGAACGGATGGCGATGCGGGATGAACCGCATGATGGCATTGATGTCGGCATCCGGAAGCTCGGCTCCGGCCGGAAGATCCTGCTCACTCATTCCCAGTGTTCCTCGCCGCTCTGGCCGTTTGGGAGGGCATCGCCTAGTCGGGCAGGCGGCCCTTCGTCAATCGACCTTGTCGGGAACCTTGATGTTCGGCAGCTGCTGGTCCAGTCGGACCAGCACATCCTCGGTCAGATCGATATCCGGCGAGAACAGTAAAAGTCCGCTACTGGGCAACACCAGGTTGAAGCCACGCGACTGCGCCAGCTCACCCACGACCTCGATCATGGCCGAACGCACCTCGTTGAGCGCCGCGGCCGCCACCTGGTCGAGCTGGCGCCGCCGCTCCTGGGCCATGCGCTGGACGGCCGCCACGTCGCGCTCGAAGGTCTGCCGCTTCGCGTCGAACACGTCGGGCTCGAGGACGTTCCGTTGCGCGGCGAGCTGCTTGTCGACCTCGTGCAGCCGTTGCTCCTCCTTCGCGATCTCCTCCTGATAGAGGCGGCGTCGGTTCTCGACCTGGTCGCGCACGGCCCTGGCGGCCCGCGCATCGCGCAGGATGCGCTGATAGTCGATCACCGCCGCCACCGCAGGCGGCAAGGGGTCCGCCCCGTAAGAGGCGCCAACCGACATCGTCCAGCAGAGCAGCATGACGGCCAGCAGGCGTGCGCATGCCGGCAGGCGCATCAGAACCGTGTGCCGAATGAGATCCGAAAGAACTCGGTCTCGTCCTTGTCCTCCTTCTTCACCGCCTGGGCGAAGTCGACCGCCAGCGGGCCGAGCGGCGACAGCCAGGAGAGCCCGACGCCAGCACCGACCCGCAGGCCGTCGCTCTTGTCGAGCGTCGGGCCGCTGACGTCGATATCGCGGAGAGAGCCCGCATCGACGAAGGCGCGCCCGAAGATGCGCAACTCGTCCGGCAGTCCGAGCGGAAAGCGGATCTCGCCCGAACCGACATAGTAGAGATTGCCGCCCAGGCGGTCGTCCGTCTCCGAATCGCGCGGGCCGACGCCACCGAACTGGAAGCCGCGCAGGTTGGTGCCGCCGATGAAGAAGCGGTTCTGCAGGTGAACGTCCTCACCGAGAATGCCGTGAATGTAACCGGCCGATCCGCTGAGATTGAACACCACGTCCGGGAAGATCGGATAGTAGTATTCCAGGCGGGTTTCGTTCCTGATGTACTTGCTCTCGAACCCCAGGCCAGCGAGGTCCTGGTCCAGCCTCAGATAGTAGCCTTCAGACGGCAGGAAGCGCTGGTCGCGCCGGTCGTAGGTGAAGGTCTGGCCGACCAGCGAGGTCGTCTGCGACCCCTCCTCGTCCTTGATGAAGACCGACGCGTCGTCGTCGACATTGTGGATCTCGTCGTCGCGCAGCGTGTAGCGCACCGCGTGCCTGAGATTCTCGGTCAGCGGGTAGCCCAGGCGCAGCGTGCCGCCGAGACTGCTCTCGTCGTAGGAGGACTCGCGCTGGAAGTCCGTCCGGCTGTCGAACAGGTCGAAGCCGGCGGCGAGGTCGCGGTCGAGGAAGTACGGCTCGGTGAAGCTGATGTCGATCTGCTGCCGGCGCTGCGACACGGTCAGGTTCGCCCTGAGGTCCTGTCCGCGGCCGAGGAAATTGCGCTCGGAGAGCCGGATGTCGCCGAGCACGCCGTCATCGGTCGAGAAGCCGGCGCCGAACGAGAGCTCGCCGGTCGAACGCTCCACGACCTTCGTCTTGATCACCACCTTGTCGGGCGCGCTGCCCTGCTCGGTGGTGATGTCGACGCTCTCGAAGAAGCCCAGATTGCGCAAACGCTGCTGCGAGCGCCGCAGCAGGGCGGTGTTGAACGCGTCGCCTTCGGCCAGCCTGAACTCGCGGCGGATCACCTTGTCCAGGGTACGCACATTGCCGCTGATGTCGATGCGCTCGACATAGACCTTCTGGCCCTCGTTGATCTGGTAGGTGAGATCCACGGTCAGCTTCTCGGGGTCCTTGCGCAGCTGCGGCTGGATGTCGACGAAGGCATAGCCGAGCCGCCCGACCTCGTCCGTCAAAGCCTGGATCGTGGCCTCGACCTCGTCCGCATCATAGGTCTCGCCGGATTCGGTCGCGACCAGGCGTTCGAGCTGCTCGACGCCCAGATCCTCCAGCGTGGTGTCGACCTTGACCTCGCCGAACGTATATTGCGGGCCCTCCTCCAGAGTGAAGGTGATGTAGAAGCTCTTGCCGTCAGGGGTGAGCTCCGCCACCGCCGAGATGACCTGAAAATCGGCGTAGCCACGCGCATTGTAGAAACGGCGCAGGAGCTCCTCGTCGAACGAGAGCCGATCGGGATCGTAGGTGTCGTCGCTGCTGAGGAAGCGGTACCAGGCCGTCTCGCGAGTCTGGATCACGCCGCGCAGGGTGCTGTCGCTGTAGGCCTCGTTCCCGATGAAGGCGATGCCGCCGATTCCCGTCGTCGGCCCCTCGCTGATCTCGAACACGAGATCGACGCGGTTCTGATCGAGCTCGATGATCTTGGGCTCGACCTTCGCCGCATACCGGCCGTTGCGCCGGTAGAGCTCCAGGATCCGGTTCACCGCGTTCTGGACCCGGGCGCGCGTATAGACGACCCGGGGCCGAAGCTGGATCTCGCTCTCGAGGACCTTGGTGTCGAGCCGCTTGTTTCCTTCGAACGCGATGCGGTTGATGATCGGGTTCTCGGTGACCCGCACCACCAGCTGATCGCCCTGCAGCTGAATGGCGACGTCCTCGAACAGGCCGGTCGCATAGAGGCTCTTGATCGAATCGTCGACCTTCTGCGCGTCGTAGGGCTCGCCGGCCCGGATCGCGAGGTAGCTCTCGACCGTACTGGGCTCGATACGTTGGTTGCCCTCGACCACGACCCGGCTGATCACGCCGGCGGTCTGAGCGCGCAGCGGCCAACCGGAAATCACGAGCGCCGCGACGAGCAGCGAGAGCACGAGGATACGGGGCATAGACGACCTTCGCTGCGTCACCAGCTCATGTAACGTCTTAGCCGAGACGCGTAAGGCACGCCAGCTACGAGATCAAACTGAGCAGCCGCTCGACCCAGCCAAACTGGACGACATCGTTCCAGGTCGCGAACAGCATCAAGCTCAGCACCATGGCCAGGCCGAACCGGAAAGCGATCTCCTGGCTGCGCTCGTTCAGCGGCCGTCCCCGTACGGCCTCGATCCCGTACATCGCGAGGTGGCCCCCGTCCAGCATCGGGATCGGAAACAGGTTGATCAGGCCGAGATTGATCGAGAGCACGGCCGTGAACCACAAGGCCGGCACGAAACCGTCCTGCGCGATCTCACCCGACATCTGGGCGATCCGCAGCGGCCCGCCGAGCTCCTGGGTCCCGCGCTTGCCCACGACCATCTCGCCGAGCGCCTGCAGCGTGCCGCCGATCATCCGGCCCGTCTCGGCGGTCGCCTCGAACAGGGCGAAGACCGGGTTGCTGCGGCGATACTCGATCCCCGGGCGGCTCACGCCGATGCGGTAGATCTGCCGTTCGGTGCCGAAGCGGTCGGTGTCGCTCTGGATCGAGGGGGTGACGCGCAGCTCGACGATCTCGCCACCTCGGGTCACCGTGAGCTGCATCGGCCGCCCCTTACCGTCGAACACGCTGGCCTGCAGCTGCTCGAAGCTCTCGATCGGGGAGCCGTCGACGGCCGTGATCCGGTCACCCGGGAGGAGGCCCGCCGCCGCGGCCGGGCTGTCCGGCTGCACTGTCCCGACATCCGCCGGCGTGAAGGGCCTGCCGACCGCCGCGAACAGAATGGTGAGCGCGAGAATGGCGAAGACGAAATTCGCCATCGGGCCGGCCACCACGATCGCCATCCGCTGCCAGACGCTCTTGCTCGGGAAGCTGTCCGGGTCACGCGCATGGGCTGGATCGGCGGTGGCGCTGGTCGCGTCGGCGTCGCCCAGCATCTTCACATAGCCGCCGAGGGGAATGGCGCTGAATTTCCAGCGCGTGCCATGCCGGTCGTTCCGGCCGAACAGCTCCGGACCGAACCCGATCGAGAACACCTCGATGCGCACGCCGTTGCGACGGGCCACCCAGTAATGACCGAACTCGTGGACGAACACGACCACGGACAGGACGAGCAGGAACGGGACCAGATATTGGATCAACGAGCCGAGCATGGCCTAGGCAAATCCTTCATGCGATTGCGAGATCGCCCCTGGCCGGGAGGAGCTGGTCGGCCAGCCGGCGGCCAAGCGCATCATAGGCAAAGACAGTTTCGAGATCCCCGCACACGAGACTTCCCGCCCGTTCCAGCACGCGCTCGACGATACGGGCGATGTCGAGAAAGCCGATCCGTCCGTCCAGAAAGGCCGCCACGGCCGCCTCATTGGCGGCATTGAGAAGAGTAGGCGCCACCCCGCCCTGCCGCAAGGCATGGCGGGCCAGCCGCAGTGCGGGAAAGCGCTGCTCGTCGGGCGGCTCGAACTCCAAGCCGGAGCGGGCGCAGAGATCGAGCTCGGGTGCGCTGGTGTCGAGGCGCGCCGGCCAGCCGAGCGTGCAGGCGATCGGGATGCGCATGTCGGGCTCGCCGAGCTGCGCCAGCATCGAGCCGTCCTTGAAGGCGACCAGGCTGTGCACGATCGACTGCGGATGAACCACGACCTCGATCGCCGCCTCGGACAGCCCGAACAGATGATGGGCCTCGATGACCTCCAGGCCCTTGTTCATCATGGTGGCGCTGTCGACGCTGATCTTGGCGCCCATCGACCATTTCGGATGGGCGACCGCCTGCTCCGGTGTCGCGGCGGCCATCTGCGCCGCGCTCCACTGGCGGAACGGCCCGCCGGACGCGGTCAGGACCAGGCGGCGCACGCCGCCGATGTCGCTGCCCGACAGCGCCTGCCAGATCGCGTTGTGCTCGGAATCCACCGGCAGCAGGACGGCGCCATGCGCGCGCACCTCGCGCATGAACAGCTCGCCGGCGCAGACGAGACACTCCTTGTTGGCGAGCGCCACCATGGCACCGCGGCGGATGGCCGCCAGGGTCGGCCGCAACCCCGCGGCGCCGACGATGCCGGCCATGACCCACTCCGCCGGGCGTAGCGCCGCCTCCTCCAGACCCGCCTCGCCCGCCGCGATCGCGATCCCGCTGCCACCAAGCTCGCGCTTCAGGTCGGCATAGCGTTGCGGGTCGCCGATCACGGCCAGCCGAGCACCGTGCCTGCGCGCGATCGCCGCCAGCGCATCGACGCGGCTGAACCCGGTCACCGCCTCGACCCGGTAGGCCTCCGGCGCCTCGGCGACCAGGGCCAGCGTGCTGCGGCCGACGGAGCCGGTGGCCCCCAGGACGGTGATGCGCCTCGGCGTCTCGGCGCACGGTGCCACCCAGCTCCTCACGGCTGGATGCCCGCGTGAAGGCCTGCCCAGACCAGAGCGGCGAAGGTCGGCGCCGCGAACACCAGGCCGTCGATCCGATCGAGCAGCCCGCCGTGCCCGGGAATCAGATGGCCGCTGTCCTTCACACCCGCCCGACGCTTGAGGAACGATTCGAACAGGTCACCGGCCTGCCCGATCACAGCCAGGCCTGCTCCGACGACCGCACAGAGGGCGAACCCCACCCCCAGGATCTGTCCGGCGACCGCGCCGAGCAGGCTGGCGCCTGCGACACCGCCGACGAGCCCTGCCCAGGTCTTGCCGGGGCTGATCCGTGGCGCCAGGCGGGGGCCTCCCACAATCCGCCCGACCAGGTAGGCGCAGGTGTCGGTGGCAGCGATCACGAGCAGCAGCCAGAGGAGATGATGCAGGCCCGCGTCCGAGCTGCCTCGCAGCCAGACCAGCGCGACCGTCGGAACGCCCACATAGAGCACGCCGCCGGCGGCGCGCGTCGGCTCGCACCAGCCGAGCAGCGCCGCCAGAGCAGCCACGCCCAGAGCGCCGAGCGCCAGCACGAGCGCAGCAAGGCCGGGCAGACCAGCCATCAGGACGACGATCGCCAGCGCCGGACCGCAGGCGATTGCCGTCGCGAAACCACGCCAGCGGCTCTCGGCTGCCGCTAGCTGGGCCCATTCCACACTCATGATGGCGACCGCGATCAGAACGAGCGCCGCGAACCACCAGCCGCCCAGCATCGCGGCCCCGACCGCGACGATCGCCAGCACCAGGCTCGACGCGATGCGCTGGCGCAGGGCCGGGTCGCGGAGACTAGCCCGCAGACGCGCCATAGCGCCGCTCGCGCCGGTGGTACTCGCGCAAGGCGTCGCGCAGATGTTCCTCGTTGAAGTCCGGCCAGCTGAACGGCAGGAACACGAGCTCGGTATAGGCGAGCTGCCAGAGCAGGAAGTTGCTGATCCGCTGCTCGCCGCTGGTGCGGATCAGCAGGTCGGGATCGGGAATGTCGGCCGTGCCGAGATGCTCGCCGAAGAGCTGCTCGTCGATCTCGGCCGGGTCGAGCAGTCCGGCCTGCACCTCGCGGGCCAGCGAGCGGGCGGCCTCGGTGATCTCGCGCCTGCTGCCGTAGTTCAGCGCCATGACGACGATGATCCGCTCATTGTCGCGGCTCAGCGCCTCGGTCTCCTCGATCAGCGCGCGGATGTCCGGCGGCAATCCGGCCCGCTCCCCGATCACGCGCAGCTGGATGCCGTTGCGGACCAGCTCGTTCAGCTCGCGCCGGAAGTAGACGCGCAGCAGGTCCATCAAGTCGCTGACCTCGCTCGCCGGCCGCTGCCAGTTCTCGGAGGAGAACGCGAACAGGGTCAGATAGCGTACACCCTCCTTGATGCAGCCTTCGACGGCGCGCTTGACGGCTTCGGCACCACGCCGGTGGCCGTAGGTCGGCGGCATGCCGCGCGAACGTGCCCAACGTCGATTGCCGTCCATGATGATGGCGACATGCTGCGGTGGCGCCGCTTGCGCAGCCACGCGGACAATGGGCTCGCTACGCACCAACGACGACCATCAGACCTGCAGGATGTCCTTCTCCTTCTGGCCGAGCAGCTCGTTCACCGACTCGATGTGCCGGTCGGTGAGCTTCTGGACCTCGTCCGACCAGTGCTTGTGCTCGTCCTGGGAGATGTCGCCGTCCTTCTCGAGACGCTTCAGATTGTCCATGCCGTCGCGGCGGACATTACGGACCGCGATGCGAGCCTGCTCGGCATATTTGTGCGCCACCTTCACCAGCTCGTTGCGACGCTCCTGCGTCAGCTCGGGCAAGGGCACCCGGAGCAGCTGGCCGTCGACCGCCGGGTTGAGACCGAGCGAGCTGTTGCGGATCGCCTTCTCGACGGCCTTGACCAGGCCGCGGTCCCAGACCTGTACCGTGAGCATCCGCGGCTCCGGCACGTTGACCGTGCCGACCTGGGTGAGCGGCATCTCCGATCCGTAGGCCTCGACAATGATCGGCTCGAGAAGACTGGCGCTCGCCCGGCCGGTACGCAGACCCTGGAGTTCCTTGCGGAGAACCTCGAGCGCGCTGTCCATGCGCTTGTTGAGATCCCCCAGGTCCGGCTGACCGCCGCTCATCCCGCCGCCTCCTCGGTGATGATGGTGTGTGGACCCTCGCCTCGCAGCACGCGCGCGAACGAGCCGGGAGCATGCACGGAAAACACGATAATGGGAATGCTGCTCTCCCGTGCGAGGGAAATCGCCGAGGCGTCCATCACCTTCAGATCACGGGACAGCACATTGAGATAGCTCAGCCGCTCGTAGCGGCGCGCATCCGGATCGCGGCGCGGATCGGCGGAATAGACCCCATCGACCTGCGTGCCTTTGAGGATCGCATCACACTCGAGCTCGGCGGCGCGCAAGGCCGCCGCGGTATCGGTCGTGAAGTACGGATTGCCCGTCCCGGCAGCGAAGATGACGATGCGCGACTTCTCCAGATGTCGCACCGCACGACGGCGGATATAGGGCTCGCACACCGCCGACATGGGGATCGCCGACATGACCCGGGTCGGAATCCCGGTCTGGTGCTCGATGACGCTCTGCACCGCCAAAGCGTTAATGACGGTGCCGAGCATGCCCATATAGTCGGCGGTGGTACGCTCCACGCCCGCCGCGGCCAGTGTCCCGCCGCGGATGATGTTGCCGCCGCCGATGACCAGGCAGAGCTCCACACCCATGCCGTGGACGGCGGCGCAGTCATCGGCGAGCTGGCTGAGCACCCGCCGGTCGTGGCCGAACTCGCCATCGCCCAGCAGGGCCTCGCCGGACATCTTGAGCAACACGCGGCGGTACCTCGGCCCGGGCACTGCTTCCTCCGTCATCGCCGGGGCTCCGCTCGCTGTGTTGGTCGTGATGGCTGAGTGAGGCGCTCGTCAGGCTCCGGCGAGTTGAGCCACCTCGGCGGCGAAATCGTCCTCGCCCTTCTCAACGCCCTCGCCGAGCGCGAGCCGAACGAAGTCGATCACCTCGATAGGGTGGCCGAGCTCCTTTGCGATCGCCTGGATCGCCTCCTTCACCCGCTTTTCCGTGTCGATCACGTAGGTCTGCTCGAGGAGCACCGATTCCTCGTAGAACTTACGTACCCGGCCCTCGACCATCTTCTCGATGATGTTCTCTGGCTTGCCGGAGGCGCGGGCCTGATCGGCATAGATTGCACGCTCGCGCTCGAGCACCGACGGATCGATCCGATCGGTGCTGACCGCCTGCGGGTTGGTCGCCGCCACGTGCATCGCGAGCTGCTTGCCGGTCTCGCCGATGCGCCCAGCGTCGCCGGTCGATTCGAGCGCCACCAGCACGCCGAGCTTGCCCAGGCCCGGGGTGAGCTGATTGTGCAGGTAGCCGGCGACGGCACCGTTCGACACCTCGAGATAGGCGGTGCGGCGGAGATTGATGTTCTCGCCGATCACCGCGATCGCCTGGGTGATCTCCTCGGCCACCGTGCGGCCGGTGCCGGGCACCTGCGCCGCCTTCAAGGCCTCGATGTCGCCCTTCGCCGCGGGTGCCAGCGCCGCGATCTGGCGGACGAGCTCCTGGAAGGTCTCGTTGCGCGCGACGAAGTCGGTCTCGGCGTTCACCTCGACCAGGGCCCCGGCATTGCCGCTCAGCGCCATGCCGATCAGGCCCTCGCTGGTCACCCGGCTCGCTTTCTTGGCGGCCGCGGCGAGGCCCTTCTTGCGCAGCCAGTCGGTTGCCGCCTCGACGTCGCCGGCGGCCTCCGTCAGCGCTCGCTTGCAGTCCATCATGCCGGCGCCGGTCCGCTCACGGAGCTCCTTGACCAGCGCGGTCGTGATCTCAGCCATCTTCAGACAGTCCTTGTGTGCGGGCGGCCGCGTCAGCTCGCCGGCGTCGCGGCGGGCTCCTCGGCCGCGACCGGGGTCTCCTCGGCGCCCGGCGCGGGAAGCTCCTCGGCGACCGGCTCCGGCAGCTCCTCGATCTCGCCCAGATCCTCGATCTCGCCGACATCGATGCCCGAGGCGGACATCTCGGCCTGGATGCCGTCCAGCACGGCGGCGACCACCAGGTCGCAGTAGAGGTTGATCGCGCGGCTGGCGTCGTCATTGCCCGGGAACGGGAACTTCACCTTGCGCGGGTCGCTGTTGCTGTCCAGCACGGCGACCACCGGAATGCCCAGCTTGGTGGCCTCCTGGACCGCGATCTCCTCCTTGTTCGTGTCGATCACGAACAGCATGTCGGGCAGGCCGCCCATGTCCTTGATGCCGCCGAGAGCCCGTTCGAGCTTGTCGCGCTCGCGGCTCAGATTCAGCAGCTCCTTCTTGGTGAAGCCATGCTGGGTGGCGGGATCGGCGAGCTGGGTCTCGAGCTCGCGCAGGCGCTTGATCGACTGGGAGATCGTCTTCCAGTTGGTCAGCATGCCGCCGAGCCAACGATGGTTGACGTAGTACTGGCCGCAGCGGCGGGCGGCCGCGGCCACCGGCTCCTGGGCCTGGCGCTTGGTCCCGACGAACAGCACGCGACCACCGCCCGCCACGACGTCCCGCAGCGCTGCCAGCGCCCGGTGCAGCATGGGCACGGTCTGGGTCAGGTCGAGGATGTGGACGCCGTTGCGGACGCCGAAGATGTACTGGGACATCAGCGGGTTCCAGCGCCGCGTCTGATGGCCGAAATGGACGCCAGCCTCGAGCAGCTGGCGCATCGTGTAGGTGGGGAAAGGCATCGAAGTTTCCTGTACCGGTTGGTCCGCCGCGGGAAGTGAACCGACGCTCGGGTCGGCCACCGGTCATAGGAGGGCGCACGCCCGCCGCCCGCGTGTGAGGTGGCGCCTCTCTACAGCGCGGCCCTTGGCTTGGCAAGCGGGCGCGCCGCCCGCGGCCCGTCCGATCAGTTCAGCAGCGCCACGTCCCGCACGGCGACGACGCCCGCCATCCGCTCGACGTCGAGCCGCTGGCCGCTGGCGAGCAGGAAGTCCTCGGGCAGCGAGAGGACCGCCTCCTCGGCGCCGGGCATCGGCACCACCAGACGGATGCGCGCGCCGCCCGTCCCCTGCCGCTGGAGCATCATTCGCAGACGCTCGGCGACATTGGGGGCGACCAGGGTGATTTCGACCGCCGCCCGCGCGCTGTCGACCACCTCCTCGAGCTTCTGGATGCGCTGCGCGGTCAGGCGCAGATTGTCGCCGTCGACGCGGGCGTCGACCTCGAAATAGAGTGGTGCCGTCCCGTCCAGCAGCTCGCGCGCCTGACCCATCAGCTCGCTGAAGGCGGTGATCTCGAACTGTGCCGCGGCATCCGAGACGATCAGCCGGACCAGCCGGGTCCGTTCGGTGACGCGCTCCTGCTTGCTCACGACCACGCCCGCGAGCTTGAAGCGGCCGCCCTCGCCGGCGACCGCGCTCAACCGGTCGCCGCCGACCACGCCCAGGCGCTGCAGGGCGGTGCGGTAGCCGTCGAGCGGGTGCGCCGACAGATAGAGGCCGAGTACGTCGAACTCCATCTGCAGCCGCTCCAGGGCGGGCCAGTCGTCCGATTCGGCCAGGGTGGGCTTGGGCACCTGGGCGGTGCCGCTGCCGCCGAACAGGCTCACCTGGTCGCTCTGCGCCGCCTCGATGGCGGCCGCGGCGTAGCGGAGCAGCAGGTCGGCACCGTCGACCACGCGCTTGCGGTTCGGCTCCAGCGAATCGAGCGCACCGGCGCGCGCGAGGCTCTCCAGGAGCCGCTTGTTGATCACGCGCGTGCCCAGGCGGGCCATCAGGTCGGCCAGATCCCTGAACGGCCCGTTCGCGTTCCGCTCCGCGACCAGGAGATCGGTCGCCGCGGCGCCGACACCCTTGATCGCCGCCAGGGCGTAGCGGACGCCCGCGCCCTCGCAGCCGTCCTCGACCAGGAAGCGCGAGGCCGAGTGATTGACGTCGGGCGGGTAGAGCGGAATGCCACGCCCGCGCATCTCCTGGCGGTAGGCGGCGAGCTTCTCCTGGTTGGCGCATTCGGTGGTCATCGCCGCGGCGAAGAACTCGACCGGGTGGTTGGCCTTGAGCCACGCCGTCTGATAGGCGAGCAGCGCGTAGGCGGCGGCGTGGCTCTTGTTGAAGCCGTAGGACGCGAACTTGGCCACGGCGTCGAAGATCGTGTCCGCGAGCTTGCCCTCGATGCCGCGCGCCACCGCGCCCTCGACGAAGGTCTCGCGCTGCGCGTCCATCTCGGCCTTGATCTTCTTGCCCATGGCGCGGCGCAGGAGATCGGCGCCGCCGAGCGTGTAGCCGGCGAGCTGCTTGGCGATCTCCATCACCTGCTCCTGATAGATGATCACGCCGTTGGTCTCGGCCAGCAGCGGCTCCAGGAGCGGATGCATGTAGCTGGGGTCCTCGATCCCATGCTTGACGTTGGTGTAGCGGGGGATGTTGTCCATCGGGCCGGGCCGGTAGAGCGACACCATGGCGATGATGTCCTCGAAGCAGTCCGGCTTCAGCTTGCGCAGGGCGTCGCGCATGCCAGCGGATTCCAGCTGGAACACGCCCTGCGTCTCGGCACGGGAGAGCAGCTCGTAGGAGGCGGCATCGTCGAGCGGCAGCGCCGCCAGCGAGAGCCTGGCGCCGCGCTCGTTCACCAGGCGCTCGGCGTGCTCCAGCATGGTGAGTGTTGAAAGACCGAGGAAATCGAACTTCACCAGCCCGGCCTTCTCCACGTCCTTCATGTTGAACTGAGTCGAGGGCATCAGCGCGCGCGGGTCGCGGTAGAGCGGCACCAGCTCCTCCAGCGGCCGGTCGCCGATCACCACGCCCGCCGCGTGCGTCGAGGCGTTCCGCGGCAGGCCTTCCAGCTTCAGCGCGATGTCGATCATCCGCGCCACCCCGAGATCGGCGTCGCGGGCCTCCTTCAGCCGCGGCTCGAGCTCGATCGCCTGGGCGAGCGTGACCGGGTTGGCGGGGTTGTGCGGGACCAGCTTGCAGATGCGGTCAACGAGACCGAAGGGCAGGCCGAGCACGCGGCCGACGTCGCGCAGGGCGGCCCGGGCCTGCAGCGTGCCGAAGGTGATGATCTGCGCCACCCGGTCCGCACCGTAGCGGTCGCGGACATAGGCGATGACCTCCTGGCGCCGGTCCTCGCAGAAGTCGATGTCGAAGTCCGGCATCGACACGCGCTCGGGATTGAGGAAGCGCTCGAACAGCAGGCCGAAGCGCAGGGGGTCGAGGTCGGTGATGTCCAGGCTCCAGGCGACCACCGAGCCTGCGCCCGACCCGCGGCCCGGCCCGACGGGCACGCCGTGGGCCTTCGCCCATTTGATGAAGTCGGAGACGATCAGGAAATAGCCCGGGAACTTCATCTGGGCGATGACGCCGAGCTCGTATTCCAGCCGCTCGCGATAGGGCCGCGCCGCCTCCGCCCGCGCGGCGGCGTCCATGTCCTCGCGCCAGACCGACTGTGCGAGGCGCCGCTCCACGCCTTCGGCGGCTTGGCGCCGCATCTCCGCCTCCTCGTCGTCGGCGAAGAACGGCAGGATCGGATCGCGGGCGGGGGCGATGAAGGCGCAGCGCCGTGCGATGGTCAGGGTGTTGGCGACGGCCTCGGGCAGGTCCGAGAACAGCTCGGTCATCTCCGCGGCGGTCTTGAAGCGATGCTCGATGGTCAGCCGGCGCCGCTCCTCCTGCGCGACCTGGGCCCCCTCGGCGATGCAGATCAGGGCGTCGTGCGCCTCGTAGCCGTCCGCATCGAGGAAATGGACGTCGTTGGTCGCCACCAGCGGCAGATCGAGGGCGTAGGCGAGGTCGACCATCGCCGGCTCGACCATGTCCTCCTCGGGCAGCCCATGGCGTTGCAGCTCGACATAGAGCCGGTCGCTGAAGGCCGCCTTGAGGTCGAGCAGAACGGATCGTGCCAGCTTGGCGTCGCCACGGCGCAGGGCGCCGCCGACCGGCCCCGACGGCCCGCCGCTCAGGCAGATCAGCCCGGCATTCGCCTCGGCGAGCTCGGCCAGACCCACCCGGACCTCGCTGCCCGCCTCCGCCCGGACCCAGGCACGGCTGAGCAGGTGCAGCAGATTGCCATACCCGGTCTGGTCCTTGACCAGGACCACGAGGTGCTCGGCGGCCGGCGCGCGCCCGGTGGGACGGCCTTGGGCCACGGGTGGCTCCATGGGCAGCATGGCGCCGACGATGGGCTGCACACCCGTCTTCTTCGCCGCGGCCCCGAGCTGCATGACGCCGAACAGATTGGCGTCGTCGGTGACCGCCACGGCCGGCATCGCGGCCGCCCGGCAGGCCGCGGCGAGCGGTTCGATCCGCACCGTGCTCTGCAGCAGCGAGAAGCCCGACCGGACGCGCAGGTGGACGAAGCCGGCATGGGCCATGGGATCAGATCTCCGGTTGAGGGCCCAGCATAGACGCGAACCGCACCTTCTGGGCACCCAGCACCCGAAGGCTGTCCACAGCTAAGTTGCGGCCGGTCAGGCCGCGGCGGCGAGCTGGGCGACCCGCCCGTCGCTGAGCCGGAACGTGGCGTCCATCCGCGCCGCGAGCTCCGGGTTGTGGGTGGCGATCAGCGCCGCGGTGCCGGTGTCGCGCACCACCTCCAAGAGCAGCGCGAACACCTCCTCGGCCGTGCCGGGATCCAGATTGCCGGTCGGCTCATCGGCGAGGATCAGGCCGGGCCCGTTGGCCAGTGCGCGCGCGATCGCCACGCGCTGCTGCTCGCCGCCGGAAAGCCGGGCGGGCCGATGATCGAGGCGCGCCGCCAGCCCGAGCCGGCCCAGCAGCTCATCCGCCCGCGCCTTCGCCTCGCGCATGCTCCGGCCGGCGATGAGCTGCGGCATGGCCACGTTCTCGAGCGCCGTGAAGTCGGGCAGGAGATGATGGAACTGGTAGACGAAGCCGATCCGCTCGCGGCGCAGCCGGGTCCGGTCGGCGTCGTTCAGGCCGTTGCACGGCCGGCCCTCGATCAGCACCTCGCCGGCGCTGGGCCGCTCCAGCAGGCCGGCGATGTGCAGGAGGGTCGACTTGCCGGTGCCCGATGGCCCGACCAGAGCGGTGATCGTCCGCCGCGGCAAAGCGAGATCGATCCCCTGCAGCACGTCGAGCACGGCCTGACCCTGCACGAACCGGCGGCGGATGCCGCGCATGGCGAGAATCGGCGGCGCGTCACTCATAGCGCAGCGCCTCGACCGGATCGAGGCGCGCCGCCCGCCAGGCGGGATAGACCGTGGCGAGGAAGGAGAGGACGAGGCCCATCGCCACCACGCTGATCACGTCGTCGAGCTCGACCTTCGCCGGCAGCTGCGAGAGGAAGCGGATCTCGGCCGACCAGAGCTCGGCGCCGAGCAGGCTCTCCAGGGCCAGGCGGATCGAGTCGATGTTGAGCGCGAAGGCGAGGCCGAGCAGGAAGCCCAACAGCGTGCCGACCATGCCGATCGAGGCACCGCTCAGGAAGAAGACGCGCAGCACCGCACCCTGGGTGGCCCCCATCGAGCGCATGATCGCGATGTCGCGTCCCTTGCTTTTCACGAGCATGGTGATGCCGGTGATGATGTTGAAGGCCGCGACCAGGATGATGAGCGTCAGGATCAGGAACATGACGTTCCGCTCGACCTGGAGCGCCGCGAAGAAGTGGGAGTTCAGCTGCTGCCAGTCGACCAGCCGCAGCGACTGGTCCATGCGCGCGAGGATCTCGCGGCGGTAGCTGCCGATGCGCTCCGGGTCCTGCACCAGGATCTCGACCGAGTTCACCGCATCGGGCAGCTGGAAGTAGGCCTGGGCGTCGTCGAGCGGGATGTAGACGAAGCTGTTGTCGTACTCGTACATCCCGACCTCGAACACGGCACCGACCGTGAAGGTCTTGACGCGCGGCACGCTGCCGAGGGCGGTGGCGGCGCCTTTGGGCGAGATGAGCGTGAGCTGGCTGCCGGGCCGTAGCCCCATGCGCTGCGCCATGCGGCTGCCGATGGCGGCGTTGCCCGGGATGGCGAGCGAATCGAGCGTGCCGTCGATGACGTGGTCCGCGATCACGTCGCGCGCCTTCAGATCGGCCGGCCGCACGCCCCGCACCAGCGCGCCGGAGGCCACTCCGTTGGCGCTGGCCATCACCTGCCCCTCGACATAGGGCATCACGCCGGTGAGACCGGGCGCACCCTGCAGCTTCGCCACCAGGGCGTCGAAGTCGGGGATGCCGGCAGGACCGCTGACGATGGTTGCGTGACCGTTGACCCCGAGCACCCGCCCGAGCAGCTCGGCACGAAAGCCGTTCATGACGGCCAGGACGACGATCAGCGTGCCCACGCCCAGGGCGATGCCGACCAGGGCGAAGCCTGCAATCACCGAGATGAAGCCCTCGCCCTTGGTCGGCCGCAGATACCGCCAGGCGACCAGGCGCTCGAAGCGACCGAAGGCCATCAGGAGGCGAAGCGCTCCACCAGCATGACGGGCGAGATCTCGTCCTTGGCGCCGGTTGCCCGGTTGCGCAGCTCCACCCGATCCGCGGCGGCACCGCGCGGTCCGACGACCACCTGCCAGGGCAGCCCGATCAGCTCCATGGTCGCGAACTTGACGCCCGCGCGCTCGTCGCGATCGTCCATCAGGACCTCCACGCCGACGGCGTGCAGCCGGGCATAGAGATCCTCCGCCAGCGCCGTGGTGGCAGCGTCGTCCGGGCGCAGATTGACCAGGCCGATCCGGAACGGAGCCACGCTCTCGGGCCAGATGATCCCCTTCTCGTCGTGGAACGCCTCGATCAGGGCGCCCACGAGGCGCGAGACGCCGATGCCGTAGGAGCCCATCTCGACCGACACCTCGGTGCCGTCCTGGCCCATGACGGTCGCACCCATCGGCTGGGAATATTTGGTGCCGAAATGGAAGATGTGGCCGACCTCGATGCCCCTGCCGGAGCGCAGGCGGTCGGGCGCCACCGGACAGTTCTCGGGATCGTGCTTCTCGTCGGCGGCAGCGTAGAGCGCCTTCAGCCGCTCCGGCTCGAGGCTGGGATCCGAGAAGTCGATCGCCTCGAACGCCGCATCGTAGAACACGGCGCTCTCGCCGGTCTGGGCGAGGATCTGGAACTCGTGGCTCATGTTCCCGCCGATCGGGCCGGTCTCGGCCTGCATCGGGATCGCCGTCAGGCCCATCCGCTTGAAGGTCCTGAGATAGGCCAGGAACATGTTGTCGTAGGCACGCCGGGCCGCCTCGAAGTCCACGTCGAAGCTGTAGGCGTCCTTCATCAGGAACTCGCGCCCACGCATCACGCCGAAGCGCGGCCGGATCTCGTCGCGGAACTTCCACTGGATGTGGTAGAGATTGAGCGGGAGCTGGCGATAGCTCTTGACATGCCGCCGGAAGATGTCGGTGACGTTCTCCTCGTTGGTCGGGCCGTAGAGCATGTCGCGCTCGTGGCGGTCCCGGATGCGCAGCATCTCCTTGCCGTAAGCCTCGTAGCGGCCGCTCTCCCGCCACAGGTCGGCCGGCTGGATGGTCGGCATCATGACCTCGATGGCGCCGGCGGCGTTCATCTCCTCACGGACGATCTGCTCGACCTTCTGCAGGACGGCGAGCCCGAGGGGCAGCCAGTTGTAGATGCCGGCCGAGAGCTGCTGGATCATGCCCGCACGCAGCATCAGCTTGTGCGAGACGATCTCGGCTTCGGCCGGAGCCTCCTTGAGCACCGGGAGGAAGTAGCGGGAAAGGCGCATCGACGCCTCGTCGACCTGGGTTGGCGGCGGCCGCACCATAGGGACGGCGTCCGGGCAGGGCAACGCGAAAGCAGCCGTGCGGCAAGCGTTCACCGACCGCGAGTTTCGCGATTGCGTCACTCTGGCAACCGACGGCTAAGCACAGCAAAGAAAAGGCCGCAGCTTGCAGCCGCGGCCATAATAGGGAGGAAACGCCTCAAGTCGGGTACCACAGGAAAAAACCTGCGGTACTGCTTCTATCTAGTCGCAGAAACGGGTGCTCGCAAGGGACGGCGACCCTATGAGCGGCACCTCATGGTATCGTTATCTGATTAAACTCCGTTCACCTTCGCTGCGGCTACTGGCAGCAGATCAGCCGGAAGCCGCGTCAATGCGGTCGCAGGTCGACGATGCCGCTGTCGATGAACCATGCGATGCCCCAGGTCGCCAGGGCAGCTAGGACCGTGGTCACGGCCACTTTCAGCAGCAGGCGTGGACGTGCCGGTGCGCTCTCCACATTGCCCGGCTGCGGATGCTCCTCGGGGGCGACGCCGAAGGGCAGCGCCATGAAGAAGATCAGCCACCAGGTCACCACATAGGTGACGATGGCGCCGGGAACGCTCATGCCTGCTCGAGCTCGACCAGAGTGCCGTTGAAGTCCTTGGGGTGGAGGAACAGCACGGGCTTGCCATGCGCCCCGATCCTGGGCTCGCCATCGCCGAGCACCCGTGCCCCGCCGGCTTTAAGACGATCGCGGGCGGCCAGGATGTCATCCACCTCGTAACAGACGTGGTGGATGCCGCCTGACGGGTTCTTCTCGAGAAATCCTGCGATCGGCGAGCCCTCGCCCAGGACCCCGAGCAGCTCGACCTTGGTGTTGGGCAGAGTGATGAACACCGTCTGCACGCCGTGGCCCGGCTGATCCTCGACCGGCGAGACGTTGGCGCCCAGGACGTCGCGGTACTGCCTGGCCGCGGCCACGATGTCAGGGACGGCGATGGCGACGTGGTTCAGGCGGCCGATCACGGGACGGTCTCCTCCTCGGGCTCGAATGCGGCGAGGACATCGGCGCCGAGGCGCGTGATCTGCACCTCGACGATGGGGCGCCGATGGCGCGGCAGATCGAGCGCCAGGCGCAACGCGCCACGAACCGCCTCGCGCACCTTCTCGTCGTCCTTGACGTCCCGGTCGCTGAGATCCTCGACCGCGTCGGTGATCGCCTCACCGACGCTGGCGCGAAGCTCGCCGAAGCGTTCCAGCTCCAAGGCGCCGACCGCCGTCAACTGCGGGGCCGCCAGCACGCTGCCCTGATCATCGAAAACCAGGCCCACGAGGATGGTGCCGTGGTTCATCAGCCGACGCCGGGCGCGGAACAGATCGTCGCCGGTACCGACCAGCCCCTCGGTCTCCGCGACCACCCGCCCCACGGGCACCTCGTCGATGACCTCGGGCACGCCCGGCGCCAGTCGGACCATGTCCCCGTTCTCGATCAGCAGCGCATGCTCGACGCCCATCTGCTGCGCCAGCTTCTGATGGGCGTGCAGGTGGCGCGCCTCGCCGTGGACCGGCACGGCGATCCTGGGGCGGATCCAGCGATACATCTGCTCGAGCTCGTCGCGGCAGGGATGGCCGGAGACGTGGACGAAGTGGTCGCCCTCGGTGATCACCTCGATCCCGGCCCGCACGAGCTGGTTGTGCAGGTTGTAGAGAGTGCGCTCGTTGCCCGGGATGATCTTGGCGCTGAAGATCACGGTGTCGTCGGGCTCGAGCCGGACGCGCGGATGCTGGCCGACGGCGATCCGCGAGAGCGCGCTGCGCGCCTCGCCCTGGCTGCCGGTGCAGAGGTAGAGCACCCGATCACGCGGCAGCAGGTCGGCCTCGCGCTCGTCGCGGATCGGCGGGACATCCTTCAGATAGCCGACGTCGCGCGCGGCATCGATCATCCGGCGCATCGAGCGGCCGACGACGAACAGCTCGCGGCCGGCCGCCCGGGCGGCGAGCATGGCCGTCTCGAGACGGGCGATGTTGGAAGAGAAGCTGGTCAGCACGACGCGATGGCGCTGACCGCGAATCAGCTCGGTCAGGCTGTCGCGGACCTCGGCCTCGGAGCCGGAGGTGCCGGGCGAGAGCACGTTGGTGCTGTCGCACAGCATCGCCAGCACCCCTTCCCTGCCGACCAGCTCCAGCGCGTCCACATCGGTCCGGGCGCCGACCAGCGGCGCGGGATCGAGCTTCCAGTCGCCGGTGTGGAGGACGCGGCCGAACTCGGTATCGATCACCAGCGCGTTCGAGTCGGGAATGGAGTGGGTGACGTGCACGAAGCGGCAGCGCAGCCCCGCCACCTCGAACGGCTGGCCCGGCTCGACGATGCGGATCGTGACGTCGCGCGCGAAGTCGGTCTCGCCCAGCTTGGCGCGCAGCACGGCGGCCGTGAACGGCGTGCACCAGATCGGGCAGCCCAGCCGCGGCCAGAGATAGGGCACCGCGCCGAGATGGTCCTCGTGCGCATGGGTCAGGATGAGCCCGTCGAGAAAGGCCCGCTGCTCCTCGATGAAACGAAGGTCAGGCAGGACGATGTCCACGCCGGGCAGACGGTCGTCGGGGAAGCCCAGCCCCAGGTCGACCATAGCCCAGCGGCCGTTCTGACCGTAGAGGTAGCAGTTGACGCCGATCTCGCCGACGCCGCCCAGCGGCACGAACCGCAGATCGGTGAATTTCACGCCTTCTGTCCCTTTCCGGAGCGAATCAGGTCCCGATTGAGCTCGTATATATGCAGGAGCCCCGCCATCGTCAGGTCACGATCGGTGTGCTGGAGCGCCGGGCAGCGTTTCGCGAAGAGCGGAGCCAGACCACCCGTCGCGACGACCGTCATGGGCCGGCCGAACTCGGTCTGGATCCGGCCGACCAGGCCTTCGATCAGGCCGACATAGCCCCAGAACACGCCGGATTGCATGGCCGAGATGGTCGAGGTGCCGATCACGTTCTCCGGCGGCTCGACCGCGATGCGCGGGAGCTTGGCGGCCGCCCGATGCAGCGCCTCGAGCGAGAGGTTGATGCCGGGAGCGATGGCGCCGCCGCAGTAGCTGCCCTCCTCGCCGACCACGTCGAAGGTGGTGGCGGTACCGAAATCGACGATGATCAGCGGCGGGGAATAGCGGCGCCGGGCGGCGACGGCGTTGACCACGCGGTCCGCCCCGACCTCATGCGGATTGTTCAGGTTGATCTTGATCGGATAGTCGAGGTCCTCGCCGACCACGAAGGCACGGCAGCCGAAGAAATCGCGGCTCATCCAGCGCAGTCCGATCACCGCCTGCGGCACGACGCTGGAGATGACGACGGCCCCGACCTGATTGTGCGAGAAGCCCTTCAGATGCATGAGCTGGATCAGCGCCGCCGCATACTCCTCGGCGGTGCGCTCGCGATTGGTCGACAGCCGCCACTGCCCGACCAGCTCTTCGCCGCGGTACAGCGCGAACACCGTGTTGGTGTTCCCGACGTCGATGGCGAGAAGCATGGCTCCGTTCCATAGAGTGGGTGGGCACTCCGCCGATTGGCGGACTTCTAGCGGTCGAGGATCGGCAGGGCCAGCCCGTTGGCGCCGCCTATGACCAGCTCGCCGGCGGAGACGGTCTCCCGGCCGCCGTCCGCGCGTTCGACGCAGACCGCACCACCGGGCTCGAGATCGACCAGCCTGCCACGAACGATCCGATCGCCGATGCGCGCTTCGACCGGACCGCCTCGGCCGGCGGCGCGTGCCAGCCAGTCCTCGCGCTGCGCGGTGAACCCCGATGTCTCCCAGCGGTCGAGACGCGCGCGCAACGGCCCGGCGAGGGCAACCAGAACCTTGCGCGGTGACACCGCGAGACCGCGTTCGGCCAGGCTGGTGGCGGGATAGGGCAGGTCGCCGCCCGGGGCCCAGCCGACATTGACGCCGAGGCCGACGATCAAGCCCGTCATGTCGCGCCGGGGGTCGGCCATGAGCTCGAGCAGGATGCCAGCGAGCTTGGCGCCGTCGACCAGAACGTCGTTGGGCCATTTCAGCTGCGGCGTCAGCCGACCGCCGGAAAGCTCGTCCAGCGCCTCGGCCAGCGAAAGCGCCACGACCAGCGACAGGCTGGCGACCTCGCACATCGGGCGTGTCGGCCGCAGCAGCAGGGAGGCGTAGAGGTTGCCCGGGGGCGACTGCCAAGTTCGGCCGTGACGCCCGCGCCCGGCGGTCTGGCGCTCCGCCCGCACGATCAGGCCGGCGGGCTCGCCCGCGTCGGCCATGCGTCGTGCGACGTCGTTGGTGCTGGCGACGGTCGCGAGCTCGAGCAGCCGGAAGCCGTGGCCGAAGTCGGCGCCGCTCACCGCATCAGGGCCGCTGCCGCCGCGGACGCCGAGGTGAGCATCGGTGCGGCCAGGAACGGCACCAGGAAGAACAGCAGCAGCGCGGCGCAGACCCCGCCCACGATCCCGACGGTCGGGGAAACGGTCCGGTCGAACGGGACGACCGGCTCGTCGAAATACATGATCTTGACGATCCGCAGGTAATAGTAGGCGCCCACCACCGACAGGAGCACGCCGACCACCGCGAGCCAGACCAAGCCCGCATCGACCGCGGCGCGGAAGACGTAGAACTTGGCGATGAAGCCTGCCAGGGGCGGGATGCCGGCCAGCGAGAACATGCAGACGCCGAGCACCGCCGCCATCATCGGCCGCTCGCGCGACAGGCCGGCGAGCTCACCGATGGATTCCACGTACTGCCCGTCGCGCCGCATTTGGAGGATGCAGGCGAAGGTGCCCAGGGTCATGATCAGGTAGATCATCATGTAGACGAGCGCGGCATCCACGCCGGCCTCGGTGCCGGCGGCGACGCCGACCAGGGCGAAGCCGATGTTGCCGATGCCGGAATAGGCCATCAGCCGCTTGAAGTTGAGCTGGCCGATCGCGGCGAACGACCCGAGCGCCATCGACGCCACCGCCAGGACGACCACCACCTGCTGCCATTGCGGGATCCAGGCGCCGAACGGCCCCATCAGCACCCGGACCAGCAGTCCGACCGCCGCGACCTTGGGTGCGCCGGCGATGAAGGCGGTGACCGGCGACGGTGCCCCCTCGTAGACGTCGGGGGTCCACATGTGGAACGGCACCGCCGCCATCTTGAAGGCAAGCCCCGAGAGCACGAACACGAGGCCGATGAGCCCGCCCAGCGGCAGGGCCTGCTCGCCGGTCCAGATGTCTGCCAGCAGGTCGAAATTGAGCGTGCCCGAGAAGCCGTAGACCAGGGAGCAGCCGTACAGCAACATTCCCGAGGCCAGCGCGCCGAGCACGAAATACTTCAGCCCGGCCTCGCTCGAGCGGAGATTGTCGCGGTGCACCGCGGCGAGCACGTAGATCGGCAGGCTCTGCAGCTCGAGCGACATGTAGAGCGCGAGAAAGCTGTTCGCCGAGACCATCATGCACATGCCGAGCGACGAGAACAGCACGAGCAGGGGGTACTCGTAGCGCTCGACCTTCTCGTCCCGCAGGAACTGGCCCGCCAGGAGCAGGGCACCGGCGGCACCCAGCAGGATGAGCACCTTCAGGAACTCGGCATAGCTGTCGAGGACGTAATGGCCGTCGAAGGCGAGCAGGCGGGTCTTGTCGTGCGCCAGTGCTATGATGGCCGCGACCAGCATGGTCAGCACGGCGAGCGGGGTGAGCAGCCGCGGACCGTCCTGATCGCCGCGAATCGCACCCAGGAGCAGGAGTGCCAGGCAGCCCACGAACAGCACCAGCTCGGTGGCGGCGGGCATCAGATCGAAGCTCACGGCTGCGGCACTCCTGCTCAGCGCTGGGCAAGATCGGTGCCGGCGACGCCCATCTGCGCCAGCAGCTGATTGACCGATGCGTGCATCGGATCGAGGAACAGGCTCGGATAGACGCCCATGACGATCACCAGCACGATCAGCGGCGCGAAGGCCACGATTTCGTTGGATCGCAAATCGCGCATTCCACGCAGCGTGTCCTTCAGCAGCTCGCCGAAGATGACCCGGCGGTAGAGCCAGAGCATGTAGGCGACGCTCAAGATCATGCCCGTCGCGGCAAAGAATGTGACCCAGGTCGAAACCTGGAACACACCGACCAGGACCAGGATCTCACCGATGAAGCCACTCGTGCCCGGCAAGCCCACCGAGGCGAGCATGAACAGCATGAAGACCGTGGCATAGACCGGCATGATTTCGGCTAGGCCGCCATAGGAGGCGATCTCGCGACTGTGGATGCGGTCGTAGATGACACCGACCACCATGAACAGAGCCGAGGAGACGAAGCCGTGGCTGAGCATGGTGATGATGCCGCCCTCGATGCCGATGGCATTGGGCGTGAACAGGCCGATGGTCACGATACCCATATGCGCCACCGACGAGTAGGCGATCAGCTTCTTCATGTCGGTCTGCATCAGGGCGACCAGCGAGGTGTAGACGATCGCCACGACCGACAGCGTGAACACGAAGGGCGCGAAATAGGCCGAGGCGTCCGGCAGCATGGGCAGCGAGAAGCGCAGGAACCCGTAGCCACCGAGCTTCAGGAGGACGCCGGCCAGCAGCACGGAGCCCGCCGTCGGCGCCTCGACATGCGCGTCGGGCAGCCAGGTGTGGAACGGCCACATCGGCACCTTGACCGCGAAGGAGGCGAACATCGCCAGCCAGACGAGCTGCTGCACGCCCAGGCTGAGCGGGTCGGTCGCCAGCCGCGTCGCTATTTCCGGGATGTCGGTCGTGCCGGTGTGCAGATAGACCACCAGGATGGCGACCAGGAACAGGACCGAGCCCAGCAGCGTATAGAGGAAGAACTTGAACGCCGCGTAGATCCGGCGCGGCCCACCCCAGATCCCGATGATCAGGTACATAGGGATCAGGATCGCCTCGAAGAACAGGTAGAAGAGCACGGCGTCCAGGGCCACGAACACGCCGATCATCATCGTGTCCATGACCAGGAAGGCGATCATGTACTCCTTCACCCGCGCGTGCACCGAGTGCCAGGAGCCGATCACGACGACGACGGTGAGCAGCGCCGAGAGGAGGACGAACCAGATCGAGATGCCGTCCACGCCGAGATAGTAGGTGACCCCGAGCCCGGTGAGCCAGGGCGACCTCTCGACCAGCTGGAACCCGGCCTGCGCCGGGTCGAAATTGTTCCAGACGGCGAGCGAGAGCAGGAACGTCAGGAGCGACGTCCAGAGCGCGATCGCCCGGCTGTTGCGGGCGGCGACCTCGTCGTCGCCGCGCAGGAACAGGATCAGCACCACGCCGACGAGCGGCAGGAAGGTGACGAGCGAGAGCAGCGGCCAGTCCGCCATGACGTCACCCTAGCGTCCGATAGAGGTACCAGCTCACCAGCGCGGCGACGCCGATCAGCATGACGAAGGCATAGTGATAGACGTAGCCCGTCTGCAGCCGCATCACGCGCTTGGCGGTGTCGAGCGTGCTGTGCGCCACGCCGTCCGGGCCGAAGCGGTCGATGATCCCGACATCCCCGCCGCGCCAGAGGCCGTAGCCGATCGCCTTGGCCGCGCGCACGAACAGCAGGTCGTAGAGCTCGTCGAAGTACCACTTGTTGTAGAAGAAGGTGTTGACCGGGCCGGCCATCGCCGCGATCCGGGCGCCCAGACCGGGCCGACCGAGATAGCAGTACCAGGAGAAGCCCAGGCCGATCACCATCGCGAGGAAGGGCGCCAGCTTCACCCAGAACGGCACCTCGTGCATCGCGTGCAGGATGTGGTTGTCCTCGCCATAGTAGATGGCACCGGCCCAGAAATCCTGCTCGGCACTGATCATGCCCGTACCGAGCCACCCGGCCAGCACGGCCCCCACAGCCAGCACCATCAGCGGCACGGTCATCACCGGCGGGCTCTCGTGGACGTGGTGCATGGTCTCGTGGTCGGCACGCGGCTCGCCATGGAAGGTGAGCCAGATCACCCGGCCCGAGTAGAACGCCGTCAGCACCGCGGCCAGCACGCCCATCCAGAAGGCGTAGAGGTGGAAGGGATTGTGCGAGGCGTAGGCGGACTCGATGATGGCGTCCTTGCTGAAGAAGCCGGCGAAGCCCGGGAAGCCGACCAGCGCCAGCGTGCCGATCCACATCATGGCGTAGGTGATCTTCACCTTGCTCCAGATCCCGCCCATCTTGCGCATGTCCTGCTCGCCCGACATGGCATGGATCACCGAGCCCGAGCCGAGGAACAGGAGCGCCTTGAAAAAGGCGTGGGTGTAGAGGTGGAAGATGCCGGCACCGTAGGCGCCGACGCCGCAGGCGAAGAACATGTAGCCGAGCTGGGAGCAGGTCGAGTAGGCGATCACCCGCTTGATGTCGAACTGGGTGAGCCCGATCGTGGCGGCGAAGATCGCGGTGCTGGCGCCGATGAAGGCCACCATCGCCAGGGCCGTCGGCGCGAACTCGTAGAGCGGCGAGAACCTCGCGACCAGGAACACGCCGGCGGTCACCATCGTGGCGGCGTGTATCAGGGCCGAGACCGGCGTCGGACCCTCCATCGCGTCGGGCAGCCAGGTGTGCAGCCCGAGCTGCGCCGACTTGCCCATCGCACCGATGAACAGCAGCACCCCGATCAGCTCGAGCGTGCCGAAGTCACCGCCGAACGCGTGCATGGTCGTCGAGGCGAGTTCGGGCACCCGCGCGAAGATCTCGTCGAACTGGACGCTGTCGAATGCGAAGAACGTCGCGGCGATGCCGATCACCATTGCGAAATCGCCGACGCGATTGACGATGAACGCCTTGATCGCCGCGGCACAGGCGGAGGGCTTGGTGTACCAGAAGCCGATCAGCAGATAGGAGGCGAGGCCCACCCCCTCCCAGCCGAAGAACAGCTGCAGCAGATTGTCGGCCGTCACCAGCATCAGCATGGCGAAGGTGAACAGCGACAGATAGGACATGAAGCGGGGAATGCTGGGGTCGTGGGACATGTAGCCCACGGAGTAGACGTGGATCAGGAAGCTGATGAATCCGACCACGAACATCATCACGGTCGAGAGGCTGTCGACGCGCAGCGCCCAGTCGACCGTGAAGCTGCCGACCGCCATCCACTGCAGCAGCGGCACCTTGAAGGCCGGCTCGCCGATGTTCGCGAACAGGTTGATCCAGGCGCACACGGCAGTGACCGCCATCAGGCCGCAGGTCACGTACTGCGCGTTGCGGTCGCCGATGATCCGGCCGAACAGGCCGGCGATCAGAGCACCCAGGGCGGGCGAGAAGACGAGGATGGTCTGCAGCATGGCCCCGCCTCAGCCCTTCATCAGATTGATGTCGTCGACCTCGATGCTGCCGCGGTTGCGGAAGTAGACCACGACGATGGCCAGGCCGATCGCCGCCTCGCCCGCCGCGACGGTGAGGACGAACATGGCGAAGAGCTGACCGGCGAGGTCGTTCAGCGCGGCCGAGAAGGCGACGAAGTTGATGTTGACCGCGAGCAGGATCAGCTCGATCGACATCAGGATGATGATGACGTTCTTCCGGTTGAGGAAGATGCCGAACACGCCCGTCGTGAACAGGATGGCACCCAGCGTCAGGTAGTGCGAGATCGGAATGGCCATCACACGCCGCTCCCGCTGCGCACCTTGCGCATCTCGATGGTCTCGGAGCGCAGCCGGTTGACCTGCCGCCCGATGTCCTGCCGCCGCGCCGGCCGGTGCCGCAGCGTCAGCGTGATGGCGCCGATGATCGCGACCAGCAGGATCATGCCCGCCGCCTGGAAGAGGTAGAAATACTGCGTGTAGAGCAGATTGCCGATCGCCTCGGTGTTCGAGATCGCCGGCCCGGCGGTGACCACCGTCTGCTCGCCGCCCGTCGCCACGGCGTAGGTGCCGCCGACCAGGATCAGCTCGGCCAGCAGGATGACGCCGACCAGCAGCCCGACCGGCAGATACTGCATGAAGCCCTCCTGCAGCCGCAGGAAGTTGATGTCGAGCATCATGACCACGAACATGAACAGGACGGCGACGGCGCCCACATAGACCACGACCAGGATCATCGCCAGGAACTCGGCCCCGATCAGGATGAACAGGCCGGCCGAGTTGAAGAAGGCGAGGATCAGGAACAGCACCGAGTGGACCGGATTGCGTGCCGAGACCACCATCACGCCCGAGGCCACGGTCACCGCCGCCAGGAGATAGAACACGAACAGCTCGACGGTCATGAGGCGCCGTCCTTCATCGTTTTGCGCACCGGCTCAGCGATAGGCCGCGTCGGCGGCGAGATTCTGCGCGATCTGGCGTTCCCAGCGCTCGCCGTTCGCGAGCAGCTTCTGCTTGTCGTAGAACAGCTCCTCGCGGGTCTCGGCGGCGAACTCGTAGTTCGGCCCCAGCACGATCGCATCGACCGGGCAGGCCTCCTCGCAGAACCCGCAGTAGATGCACTTGGTCATGTCGATGTCGTAGCGCGTCGTCCGCCGGCTGCCGTCCGCGCGCGGCTCGCTCTCGATCACGATGCACTGCGCCGGGCAGATCGCCTCGCACAGCTTGCAGGCGATGCAGCGCTCCTCGCCGTTCGGATAGCGCCGGAGCGCGTGCTCGCCTCGGAAACGGGGGCTGAGCGGCCCCTTCTCGTATGGATAGTTGAGCGTGACCTTGGGCTTGAACAGGTAGCGCAGGGTGATGGCGAAGCCGAGGACCAGCTCGTGCCAGAGCAGGGTGCGTGCGACGCGGTCGAGTGCCGCCATGTCAGCCTCCGGTCCTCGGCAGCAGGTCGAACGCCACCATGAAGCCCGCGCTCAGCACCAGCCACAGCAGGGAGACGGGCAGGAAGACCTTCCAGCCCAGCCGCATGAGCTGGTCGTAGCGATAGCGAGGCAGGGTCGCCCGAGCCCAGAAAAAGATGAACAGGACGAAGCAGATCTTCAGGATGAACCAGAGCGGGCCCGGGATCAGCGTGAAGGGGAAGATGTTGAACGGCGGCAGCCAGCCGCCCAGGAACAGGACCGTGGTGATCCCGCTCATCAGGATCATGTTGGCGTATTCGCCGAGGAAGAACAGAGCGAACGCCATCGAGCTGTATTCGACGTTGTAGCCGGTGACCAGTGTCGCCTCGTCCTCCGGCAGATCGAACGGATGGCGATTCGTCTCCGCCAGGATCGAGGCGATGAAGATCATGAACATCGGAAAATGCGGGATGAAGAACCAGACGTGCCGCTGCGCCAGCACGATGTCCGAGAGGTTGAGCGAGCCCGCCGTGACCAGGACGCTCAGGATGACGAGGCCGATCGCGATCTCGTAGCTGACCATCTGCGCCGCGCTGCGCAGAGCACCGAGAAAGGCATAGCGCGAGTTGCTGGCCCAGCCGGCCATGATCACGCCATAGACGCCGAGCGAGCTGATCGCGAACAGATAGAGGATGCCGACGTTGATGTCGGCGAGCACCATGCCCTCGCCGAACGGGATCACCGCCCAGCCGATCAGGGCCAGGATGAAGGTGACCATCGGCGCCATCAGGAAGACGACCTTGTTCGCACCGGTCGGGATGATGGTCTCTTTGACGAACAGCTTCAGCCCGTCGGCCAACGGCTGCAGCAGCCCGAACGGGCCGATCGTCATCGGTCCCTGGCGCAGCTGCATGGCGCCGATCACCTTGCGCTCGGCATAGGTGACGTAGGCCACGGCCACGAGCAGCGGCACGACGATGAGCAGGATCTGGAAGACCGTGATGGCGACGGGCCAGATCGTGCCGGACCAGATGTCAGCCATGGGTTCCGGTCGCCCCCAGCTCGGCGCCACCCGCGAATATGCGGCTGCACTCGGCCATCACCGCCGAGGCGCGTGCGATCGGGTCCGTCTGGTAGAAATCCGGGATCGGCGAGGCGAAGGGCGCGCGCCCGAGCTCGCCACCGCCGTCGAGCGCGCCCCAGGCCGCCCGCTCCACACGATCGATCGCGCCGAGGACCGGGGCCAGCTCGCCCATCCGAGCCCGCACCTGGCCCAGCGTGTCGAGCGGGACCCGGTGCCCGACCACCTCCGACAGCGCGCGCAGGATCTTCCAGTCCTCCTTGGCCTCGCCCGGCGGAAACACGGCGAGCTTCCCGCGCTGCAGGCGGCCCTCGGTGTTGACCCAGCTGGCGTTCTTCTCGGTGTAGGCCGCTCCCGGCAGGATCACGTCGGCCGCCGCGGCGCCGCGATCACCATGATGGCCCTGATAGATCACGAACGCCCCGCCGAGCCGCGCGGTGTCGATCTCGTCGGCGCCGATCAGGAACACGGTGTCGATCTCGCCGGCCTCGACGCCGGCCAGGATGCCCGCCACGTCGCGGCCGCCCTCGCCCGGGACCAGGCCGAGGTCCAGGCCGCCGACCCGTGCCGCCGCCGTGTGCAGCACGTTGAAGCCGTTCCACTCCTCGCCGATCTGGGCCAGGCCCGCAGCGGCCTTGAGCACGGCGGCCCCGTCCGGGCGGGCCAGAGCGCCCATGCCGACGATCACCATCGCCCGCTTCGCCTGGCGCAAGGTCTCCGCAAAGCCGATCTCGCCGCGGGCCAGAGCGGCCAGCGTGTCGGGCCCGGCACCGAGCTCCTCGACCGGATAGGTCAGCGGATGGACCGCCCCGATGCGCCCGATGCGGAATCCGCCGCCACGCCAGCGCTTGCGCAGCCGGGCATTGAGCACCGGCGCCTCGAGCCGCGGGTTGGTGCCGACCAGCAGGCAGGCGTCGGCCTGGTCGATCCCGGCGATGGTGGAGTTGAACAGGTAGCCCGCCCGCAGCGCGGCATCGAGCGCCGCCCCGTCCTGGCGGCAGTCGACATGCGGCGTGCCGAGCCTCTGCGCCAGCTCCCGCACCAGCACCATGGTCTCGCAGTCGACGAGATCACCGACGATGAACGCGACCTTGCGGCCATCCCTGCCGGCGAGGCGCTCGCGGATCGCGGCGAACGCCTCGCTCCAGCCGGTCGGCCGCAGCTTGCCGTCCTGCTTGACCATCGGCACGTCGAGCCGGAGGCGCTTCAGCCCGTCATAGGAGAAGCGCGCCTTGTCCGAGATCCACTCCTCGTTCACCGCCTCGTTGAGGCGCGGGAGGATCCGCATCACCTCGCTGCCGCGGGCATCGATCCGGATGTTGCAGCCCTGCGCGTCGGTGACGTCGACCGATTCGGTCTTGCGCAGCTCCCAGGTCCGGGCGCGGTACTCGAACGGCTTGGAGTTCAGCGCCCCGACCGGGCACAGATCGATCACGTTGCCGGAGATCTCCGAGCCGAGGGCGTGCTCGACCCAGGTCGTGATCTCCATGTGCTCGCCGCGATAGACCGCACCCAGCTCCTCGACCCCTGCCACCTCGCTGAAGAAGCGGATGCAGCGCGTGCAATGGATGCAGCGCGTCATGTGGGTCGAGATCAGCGGCCCGAGATATTTGTCCGTGACCGGCCGCTTGTTCTCGGCGAAGCGCGAATGGTCCGGGCCGTAGAACAGGGTCAGGTCCTGCAGGTCGCACTCGCCGCCCTGGTCGCAGATCGGGCAGTCGAGCGGATGGTTGATCAGCAGCAGCTCGAGCACGCCCTTGCGGGCCTTGTGCACGACCGGCGTGTCGGTCTTGACCACCATGCCCTCGGCGACCGGCAGGGCGCAGGACGCCTGCGGCTTGGGCATCTTCTCGACCTCGACCAGGCACATGCGGCAGTTGCCGGCGATGTTCAGCCGCTGGTGGAAGCAGAACACCGGCACCTCGCGCCCGGCCGCCTCGCAGGCCTGCAGCACGGTCGAGCCGGGCGGAACCTCCACCTCCTGGCCGTCGATGGTCAGCTTCGGCATGCCGTTTCCCCCGCCGCTGCACGCCGCCGCATCAGGCCGCGCGCCGCGTCGACTGCGTGTATTCGTGGATCCGCCGCTCGATCTCGGGCCGGAAGTGGCGGATCAGGCCCTGCACCGGCCACGCGGCGGCGTCGCCGAGCGCGCAGATGGTGTGGCCCTCGATCTCCTTGGTCACGTCCAGGAGCAGGTCGATCTCCTCGATCTTGGCGCGCCCCTCCGCCATGCGCGTCATCATCCGCCAGAGCCAGCCGGTGCCCTCGCGGCACGGTGTGCATTGGCCGCAGGACTCGTGCATGTAGAACTTGGACAGCCGTGCGATCGCTCGAACCACGTCGGTCGACTTGTCCATCACGATCACGCCGGCCGTGCCGAGCCCGCTCTGCACCTCGCGCAGGCTGTCGAAGTCCATGCGTACCGTGTCGCAGATCGACTTGGGCAGCAGCGGCACCGACGCGCCGCCCGGGATGACCGCCAGCAGATTGTCCCAGCCGCCGCGCACCCCGCCGCAATGCTTCTCGATCAGCGTGCGCAGGGGGATGCCCATCTCGTCCTCGACCACGCAGGGCCGCTCGACGTGGCCGGAGATGCAGTAGATCTTGGTGCCGGTGTTGTTGGGCCGGCCGAGGCCGGCGAACCAGGAGGCGCCGCGCCGCAGGATGGCCGGGGCGACGGCGATGGTCTCGACATTGTTGACCGTGGTCGGCCGGCCATAGAGGCCGACCATCGCCGGGAACGGCGGCTTCAGGCGCGGCTGGCCCTTCTTGCCCTCCAGGCTCTCGAGCAGTGCGGTCTCCTCGCCGCAGATATAGGCGCCGGCGCCGCGGTGCAGGTAGAGCTCGAAATCATAGCCGGAGCCGCAGGCGTCCTTGCCGATCAGGCCGGCGTCGTAGGCCTCCTGGATGGCCGCTTCCAGGACCTCGGCCTCGCGGATGAACTCGCCGCGGATATAGATGTAGCCGGCCGTGCAGCCCATGGCGGCACCGGCGATCAGGCAGCCCTCGACCAGCTTGTGCGGGTCGTGGCGCATGATCTCCCGGTCCTTGCAGGTCCCGGGCTCGGACTCGTCGGCATTGACCACGAGATATTGCGGCCCGGTCGGCTGCTTGGGCATGAACGACCATTTCAGCCCGGTCGGGAAGCCGGCGCCGCCGCGCCCCCGCAGGCCGCTGTCCTTCATCTGCTGGACCAGCGCATCGCGGCCCTGCAGGATCAGATCCTTGGTGCCGTCCCAGTCGCCGCGCTTGCGCGCCGCGTCGAGGCCCCAGGGCTGCTCGCCGTAGAGATTGGTGAAGATGCGGTCGCGATCCTGCAGCATGCGTGCTCAGCCATCCGCGTCCAGGAGGGTCGTCTTGCCGCCGAGCGGCATCGAGGCGGTGCGGCCGTTCTGCGGCCCGGGCTTGGGCTTCTCACCGCGCATCAGCGCCTCCAGCACCGCCTTGGTGCCGGCATAGTCGATGTCCTCGTAGAAGTCGTCGTCGATCCAGAGCACCGGCGCGTTCGAGCAGGCGCCCAGGCACTCGAACTCGCGCAGGAAGAAGCGCCCGTCCGCGGTCGATTCGCCGATGCCGACGCCCAGTGTGTCCTTGCACGCGCGCACCACGTCGTCCGAGCCGCACAGCCAGCAGGGCGTGGTGGTGCACACCCGGACCTGGGTGCGGCCCACCGGCACGGTGTTGTACATGTCGTAGAAGGTGGCGACCTCGTAGACCCGGATCTTCGGGATGCCGAGCAGGCCGGCCAGATAGTCCAGCGCCGCCTGCGGCAGCCAGCCGCCGTGCTGCGCCTGCGCCAGAGTCAGGAGCGGCAGGACGGCACTCTGCTTCCCGCCGGCAGGATAGC
>JBFWWD010000027.1:0-35020 GCA_050246385.1 Geminicoccaceae bacterium | reverse complement strand
GCTCTCGACCGATTGGAACACCGCCTGGCGGAAGGTCATCCGCGTGCCGTCGCCGGCCTCGTCGAACGTCACGGAGACCAGGGTCTCGTGGCCCGGCCGGCCGTCCTCCTGGTCCCAGGCGAAGGTGAACACCAGCCGCTCGGGCTCGATCACCTCGCGATAGACCCCACCTTGCCAGAGCTCCTTGCCGTCTTCGTCCCGCCGCAGGCAGGTGCGCCAGCGCCCCCCGGCGCGGACGTCGCCCTTGGTGTAGGTCGCGGTGAAGCCGCGTGGTCCCGCCCAGCGGGCCGCGTGGGTGGGATCGGTCCACGCCCGGAACACCAGGCTTCGCGGTGCCGAAAAATCACGGGTGATCACCAGCGACCTCTCGTCGACGGGCGCGGCTCGATCCGAGGCTGCTGCCATGTTCCTGCTCCTTCCGCGATCGCCGTGGCTACAGACTGGCGCCGTCGAAGGGCGTGATGCGCAGCGCCGCGAGATCGACGCTCTCCGCACAGCGCAGATTCAGGACGACCATCGCCGCGCCGTCCGGCCCGATGCCCTCGGCGAACGGCGCGCAGCCGCAGATGCGGCAGAACTGGTGGCGGATCGCATGCGTTCCGAACGTGTAGACGCCGAGCTCCTCACGCGGGGTCGCGAGGCGGAACAGCGCCGGATCGAACGCGGCGAGCACCGATCCCTTGCGCCGGCAGATCGAGCAGTTGCACTCGATCGCCTCGGTCACCTCGGCGTCCAGGCTGTAGGTGACCCGTCCGCAATGGCAGCTTCCCGTGATCGGCATGGTCTGCTCCTCGGGCGATGAGTTCCGTTCCCTGCCCCCGACAACACGTCGAGCGAGCCTGGTCGCCTTCGACAGATCGAAGCGAATTTTCTGCGGGATCAGCCCTCGGCGTGATCCGTCGCCAGATAGTCGGCCAGGCTCTCCATGAACGCGGTCCAGCCCTGTAGGTGCGCATCGCGCGACTCGACGGTCTCGAACGTGCCGTGCGTGAAGGTGAGCCGGGTGCGCCCTTCGACGTCCTCGAACCCGATCTCGATCAGGGTCTCGTGGCCCGTTTGCCCTTCGCTGTTTTCCCAGGCGAACGTCATCACCAGCCGCTCGGGCGGCACGACTTCCCGATAGCGGCCGCGCATGACGAACTCCTTGCCGTCGGGCGCCCGGCCGACCGTGCGGTAGCTGCCGCCCGGGCGGACATCCATCCGGCAGGAGGGGGTGGTATAGCCCTTCGGGCCCCACCAGCGGACGACGTGCTCGGGCTGGCTCCAGACCTTGAACACCAGCTCGCGCGGAGCGTCGAACGTACGCACGATCGTCAGCGCCCGGTCCGCCGCGTCACTGCCTTGGTCCATCGTCGCTCCCTATGCGCTGAAGCTGCTGCAAATACTCGTCCAGCCGGTCGAAGCTCTCGTCCCAGAACCGGCGATAGTGCTCGAGCCAGCCGGCGACATCCTTGAGCGGCCCCGCCTCGATCCGGCACGGCCGCCACTGCGCCTCGCGCCCGCGCGTGATCAGCCCGGCACGCTCGAGCACCTTCAGATGCTTGGACACCGCCGGCAGGCTGATCGCGAACGGCTCGGCGAGCTCCCCGACCGTCGCCTCACCCGTGGCAAGCCGCGCCAGAATGGCTCGCCGCGTGGGGTCGGCCAGGGCCGCGAAGGTAGCGCTCAGCTGGTCCGTCGACACTCGAGTTTAACCGATCTGTTAATTAGCTGATTGGCTAACTACACACTGCCGAAATGGCTGTCAAGGACGGTCGACCCCCCTACCGAGGCTCATTTCTCGACGACGTTGTATAGCTGACGATGTGCGACGCGCCGACCGGCACCCGGGCCGCTGTCCACGGGCAGGTCGCAGGTGAGCACGTAGACTCCCCGCAGGTTAGCCTTGTGGGCGCCGAAGCTCAGGGCGACCGGCACGGCAGTCGTCGCCGAGGACTGTCGGATCGACGATTGGACTACCGCACCGTCGCTGCCGAGCGACATCAGCTCGCAGGTCACGTTCTGGGTGTTGTGCGAGTCCGGCACCATTACCACCGCACGCTTGATCCGCCCCGCCTCGATGTCTTTCGCGACCGGGCAGAACAGCCTCACCGCCTGGGAGCCGGCGTTCAGCACCACCGCCCGGCTGCACGAGAGGGACGCATCGATGTGATCGAACTGGCGCTGGCAGGCGCTGCCCGGATAGGCCTTGCCGTTCTCGGCCAAGGCTTGGCTGCCGAGCAGCGAGAGCGCCAGGATAGTGTGCGCCGCGAAGTGCCGTTGCATCGACAGGAGGCTTCTGTTCGTCGGAGATTTGACGGTCACGCCCCGTTCGGCTCAGCCCCGGGCACCTGCAATCTCGGCCGACCACGTTTCGGGAAAATCCCGCCCGGATCTTGATAGTGTTTCTTCTATCACGACTGGAGCATCTCCCGTGAGATCAGATCTCCAGCAAGGCATATCGCTTCAAATGAAACACTCCTTTCGTCTTCGGGGATAGAACTGAAACCCTCCAGCGATATCCAAACAGAAGCGGGATCACAACCGCTCAAGTCTTCCTGGAGGATCGCCATGCTTCGCCATTGTCTCGCCTCGCTGACCGGCCTCGCCTTGCTCGCATGTGCCGGCGGAGCGCACGCCGCCACCGTCTGCTACCAGGCTTTCGACGCCGCCACCGGCGCGCCGCAGGCGACCTTCCTGCGGCTGCAGACCCGCCAGGCCGGGACCCTCGTGCCGGCGAACGAGGGCGGCACTATCGGGCCGGCGCAAAAACTGGTCGAGGTGGACGGCTACTCCACGATCCGGACCGGGCGCGTCGCCAATGGCCGTGCGGTCGTCGAGATGGCGATCGTCACGGGAACCGCGCTGGTGGTCGTGGGTCAGGGCGCGCAGATGTCGCTCTGGCGCAACTTCGGTCGCGGGGAGCAGACCCTCGTCGGCTTCTCGGCCTTGGACTGCGGCTCGACGAGCGCGTCCTCGACACCGTCGAGCTGGACCTGTCGTGGCGCCACGGTCTTCAAGGGCGGGACGCCTACCTCCGCCCGTGACCTGCGGCTCGGCAAGGTGAATGCATCGGTGACGCCGCAATGCCGCGAGTTCGGGCTGCGTTCGAACTGACGACCACCCCCGCTGAACTTGGCCGAGCCGGAGTCCTCCCATGATGCCGACACACATGGCGCAGGCGAGCACGCGGCTCCAAATGCCCCGCCGACCACCCGCGCCGACTGCCCTTGCGGACATCCCGACGCTTCGGCCCGCGTGCCGCCACGACCGCGCGAGGTTGCGCGCCATGCAGGTCCTGGCCATGCGCGTGCTCGGCGCCGCGTTCTACAGCGAGGCCCAGATCGCGGGCCTCCTCGCGCACGTCGACACCATGGACGACTATCTGCTCGAGGAAAGCACCTACTACGTGGCCGAGAGCGGCGGAATCATCGTGGCGTCGGGCGGCTGGAGCGGGCGCCGGCCCGGCTACGAACTCGTCGGCTCCGAGGCGGCCGATGCCGAGCACCCGGCGCGCGCCACGATCCGCAGCGTCTTCGTGCACCCGGCCTGGGCCGGGCGCGGCCTCGCCCGCCGGCTGGTCACCCAGGCGGAGGCGCAAGCCCGCTCGGCCGGCCATCGCGAGATGCGGCTGACCGCCACGCTCGCCGGCGAGCCGCTCTACCGCCGCCTCGGCTACATCGCCACCCGCCGGGCGACGCTGCGCTTCCCACACGGCGGCGAGGCCGAGGTGGTGCCCATGCGCAAGACGCTCGACGAGTGCGCGGCGCCTTGCCGCCGAGAGCAGATTCCGGCCGGACGTTGACCCTGCGCGAAGAGGCGCGCAGCCTTGCGCTCGAGCTGGGCCACCGAGGACACGCAAGCCCTTGGACGCAACGAAGGAGCCGGCCTCCGGCGCGTGCTCGACGCGTGCCTTCGGTGAGACACCCGACCACGCCACCAACCTTCGCGCGGCCGGGCTGACCGCGCTCGCCGTCTCGATCTTCGCCGTCAGCGACGCCGTCGTGAAGCTGCTGGCGACCGTCTACCCGCCGGGCCAGATCCTGTTCTGCCGCGGCGTCCTCGCCTGCCTGTGCCTGCTCGCCCTGATCCGATGGCGCCACCGCGCCTGGCAGCTCCCGCCGCTGCGCGACGGCGCGGTCTGGCTCCGCTCCCTGTGCGATTTTGGCGCCTCGCTGTCATTCTTCTCCGCGCTGCAGCGCCTGCCGCTGGCCGAGGCGACGGCCGTGCTGTTCGTCTTTCCCCTGCTCCTGACCGGCCTCGCGGCCGTCGTGCTGGGCGAGCGGGTCGGCCCTGCGCGCTGGGCCGGCGTCTCGGTCGGGCTCCTCGGCGTGCTGATCATCCTGCGGCCCGGCGCCACCACCTTCGACCCGGCGGCCGTCCTGGCGCTGGCGGCTGCTGCCTGCATCGCCTTGCGCGATCTGGCCACGCGGCGCGTCGACCCGGCGCTCGGCACCGAGAGCATAGCACTCGTCACCATGGCCTTCAGCACGCTGGCCAGCCTCGTCACCGCCCCGTTCGGATGGCGTCTGCCCGACGCCCTGGGCGCGCTGGGCTTTGTGGGGTCGGCGGCTCTGACCACCTTCGGTTTCGTCGCGATCGTGGCCGGCACCCGCATCGGCGACATCTCGTTCACCGCGCCGTTCCGTTACGCGATGGTGCCGCTGTCGTTCGTTCTCGGCTATCTGATCTGGGGCCGGATACCGGACGGCTTGGTCCTGCTCGGCGCCGCGGTCGTCGTGCTCGCCGGTCTGTCGGTACTGCACCGGCGGCCCGCCCGCTGACGTGATCGGCAGTCGGCTCAACGTTTGCCGCGCAACCACCCCTGCCATGCTGGCGGCTCAGCGGCGTAGCCGACCCCGTCAACCTTCGACGGGGCCGGCACGAGCAGGATCGGACGCTTGGCCGCCCTGGGCGCCACAGCCGGCCGACCGTCGCGCGTCCGGCTACGGCTCGACCTCCGCCGCAATGTAGTTCAAGATCTCGTCGTTTTGCTGGAGCGTGCACCGCAAGTGCATGGCGCCCCGCAGACTTGAGGTGAGCCTGAACTGCAGAGTGGACAGGCCGACGCCCGGGAATACCTGGGGCGGCGTGAACCTTACCCTCTGGGCCAGGACGTCGTAGCTTTCCACGCGACAGAAAGTGCCGCCGCTCGCCGCTACCCCCACGATGACAGCTTCCTCCGAGTTGAAGATCGCCTTGACGATGGGGCAGACCACCTCGACCTGGGCCAGCGCCCTGACGCCGCGGAACCGGTTCAACGACCCGGCTCCGGCCGGCAGGACGGCCTCGCATTCGGCACCATGGTAGGTGTGGCGGACCTCCGCCCTGGCCGAACCTGCCTGGGTCGCGGCAACGAGCGTCAGGCCGGCGCTGACGACGAGGCGTTTCGAGTGCGTTGCGATTGTCATGATCGGTACTCCGAAGGTTGGTGGCCGCCGTTCGACCGTGGTCGGGACAGGCTGCCGGTTCCTTGCCTTGGGCGGAGCTTCACCCGCGCACAGGCGGCGCGGTCTTGTGCCTCGAGTTCAGGTCGAGCAGGCCATCGGGGGAGAGCTCAAATCCGGCGCGCGCGGCGGCCCGCCAACTCGGCCGGCCTGCCCGACCGCCATCGCTCACCTCACCCCGGTCCCGATGTGAACCGGGTTGGTCAGGACCGCGAGCCCACTTCCGCCGGAGCGCTCGTGAACCTTGCGATCCAGCGCCTGCTGCACCACGGCGGTCTGCTCTTGCGTCAGGTGCAGGTCGGCGAGCAGATTGCCTGTTATTGGATTGCTGCTCGTCAGCCAGTCCCACAATTGTCTTCCGGTCTGGAACTCTAGTCTCTCCGTGACCGTCTCCACGCGGACATCCCTCAGCCCGCTCTTGCCCAGCTCTTGGCGCAGCTTCTCGGGGTCTTGCAGCTGGAAGGGCAAGGGCGGTGGCGTCCTCGGGGGACCCGTGAAGCCAGGGACGGCGGCTGCAATTGCGTCCACAAAGAAGCGAAAGAACTCAATCTTCTCGGGTGCGCCAAGCACGTTCATCAGCACCCGCCCACCGGGCTTCGTCACGCGTGCCAGCTCGCTGATGCCGCGCGGCATGTCCGGGAACAGCATGACGCCGAACTGCGAGCCCGCGACATCGAAGCTGCCGTCGTCCAGCTCGAGGGCGTGGCCGTCCATGACGCGGGTCCGCAGGTCGAGGCCTTCCCGACGCGCACGCGCCTCGAGCCGCTTGAGCATGATGGGAGAGAGGTCGGTGGAAAGGACCTGCGCGCCGAGGCGCGCCGCGGGAATGCTGAGCGCGCCGCTGCCGGCCGCCACATCCAGGAACCGCATGCCCGAACGCAGCTCGGCACGGCGGAGGCCCTCGTTCCCGACCCACATGTGCGTCGGCGTGACGAAGTCGTCATAGCCCGCCGCGATCTTGTCCCATGCTGCCCGTGTTGCTGCCGAGATTTCTACACCTCGCTCTTTTACAGTGGTCATGACTTTCCCCTGAGGAGCATGGATGGGGCGTTCATCGCACCCGCCAAGCGGATGCGATGAACGCTGGATGCTCCAAACGGCCTCTAGACGCCGTGTTGATCAGGGTTCGACGCTACGACCGAGCGCCGAGGCTCCGCTTCGGGCAGATCACCCAATTTGCGCCGAGCAATGTCGTGGGTAGTTTCCCCGACGGCGCGGCTCCAGGTCAGATGAGCTTGTGCTCGTACGCGTAGGCAGTGGCCGCTGCCCGCGAGGGGACGTCCAGTTTGGTGAGGATGTTGCTCACATGTCGGTCGACCGTTTTCACGCTGCGGCACAGCTCGGCGGCGATGGCCTTGTTGGTCTTGCCCGCCGCGATCGAGCGAAGCACCTGCAGCTCGCGCGAGGTCAGCCCGCCGTGCTGGCCCGACGCGGTGCCTTGGCCGAGCGAGCCGATGCGGGCAAGGTCGGGCGCCGCCCCCAGTTGCTCGAACACTGCCTCGGCCGCGCCCAGCTCCAATTGGTACCCCTCGTCGTCCCCGAGGGCGCGGCAGGCCAGCCCCAGGAGCACCCGCACACGCGCGGCGACATGGGGCGCCTCGACCTGCTGCCACACATCAAGGGCACAACGCAGCGGACCGAGCGCGGCTCGAGCGTTGCCCTCGGCCAGCTCGACCGCGCCGCGGGCCTGCGCGGCCATCGCGCCCAGCACGCCGGTATCGAACCTCTGCGCGATCTCCTCCAGCTCCCGGCAGGCAGCACGCGCTTCGGGGACGTCGCCCACGGCGAGCATGATCTCGACGCAGGCGGGCAGGAGCTGCGTGCGCTTGAGCTGGTCGCTGGTGGCGCTCAGGGCGCGGCGAATTGCAGCGGTGGCCGCGTCCGGCCGGCCTTGCGCCACGCGCAGCAGGGCCAGCCCCGGCTGTGCTTCCGAACCGTGCAGGCTCGCGCCTCGATACCCCTCCTCGGCTGCCGCGAATTCCCCTCGGAGCCGGTACACCTCCGCCTGCTGGTAGAGCGCTGCGGCGGCAGCCTGCGGGGAGATCCCCTGCGAGCGCTCGCAGGCGCGTCGCGCCTCTTCGATCGCATCCTGCCAGGCGCCCCGGAGCTGCATGATCTCGGCGCGATGCACCCGGCACGCCCCGGTGAAGGCGACCATCTCGGGCTGCTCATCGCACCACTGCGCCAGGGTCGCGGTCCATTCGCGGGCGCGGCCGAACGCGTAGACCTCCTGGCAGGCCTGGATGACACTGCAGTACATCAAGCCCGTCACGATCGATGAAAGCTCCCTGGCGGTGGCTGCCACCATGACCTCGTCCAGCAGGGCGAGTCCCCGCTCGACTTGCCCTTGCTGAAGCCGGATCCGGCCTTGGTCGTGCCGGGCGCAGGCGATCAGGTCCGCCTCCCCGCAGCGCTCGCCGATCTCGATGGCCGTGGCCGCCGCTGCGTACGCGGCACTGTAGTCACCTGCGGCAAGGTGTTGCTCGACCGCCGCCAGCAGGAGATAGCCCCGCTCGGCGCAGTCCGGCTGCTCGGATTCCAGCAACCGCTGCGCACGGGCAAGCCATCCAGTCGCGCGCCCCATCTCGCCACGAAAGATCAGACGCAACCACAGCCAGAACGCGCAACGGACGGCATCCAAGCGGTCGCGGGCGTCCAGGTGGGCGCAATGGGCGCGCTCGAGCGCTCTCAGATAGTCCTCGTCCCGACCGACTAGATAGGCCGACATCGCGAGCAGCTCGAGATCCCGGGCTTCCAGCCGAGCTGCATCGTCGGCGAGGGAAAGGGACCGATAGGCATCGCGCCAGGCCCGCCGCGCATAGCATTCTCGGCCCAGTCTGAGCTCGTCAGGAACATCCAGTTTCATCGCGTGCTCAAGTTTGACGCTCGAGCTGTCGCCCAGAAGACTGCCGTCACCATTGCCTGCGCAGCCGGGCCCGCTTCGGCCGCCTGCCGACGTCGGCCCCTCCAGCGTTTGCTTTATGGTCGCCCAGCTGCCTGAAGTCCATGATGGGGTGGGGTTTGCCCGGTAGGGCCGCCCCGCGCGATTCGAAAGCGAGTTGCCGGGCAGGTCAGCCCGATCACCTCATCCCCCCACCATCAGCCGCACGATCTCGTCGTGGCTGCTCGCCTCCGGCCGGCGCTCGCCGGCGGCAAGTCCCCGGCGCAGCACCAGGATCCGGTCGGCGACCGCGAAAATGTCGACCAGATTGTGGCTGATGAAGATCACGGCGACGTTCTGCCGGCGCAGGCTGCGGATCAGCTCGATCACCTTGCGCTGCTCGGGCACGCCGAGTGCCGCGGTCGGCTCGTCCATGATCAAGAGCTCGGCCTTCCAGAAGATCGCCCGGCCGATGGCCACGGCCTGGCGCTGCCCGCCCGAGAGTGCTCTGACCGGCAGCCCGAGTTTCTTCTCCTCGAGATCGACGTCGAGGGGAGCGAGAACCTCGCGCGCCGCGTCCCGCATGCGCCGCCGGTCGAGGCGGGGGATGAAGCCGAGCAGGGGTGCCGCGGGCTCGCGGCCGAGAAAGATGTTGGCGCCCACGTCGAGATTGTCGGCGAGCGCCAGGTCCTGATAGATCGTCTCGATGCCGATCTCGCGGGCGTGGCGCGGATTGCGGAAGGTCACCCGCTCGCCCTTGTAGACGATCTCGCCCTCGTCGGGCTGGTGCACGCCCGAGATCGCCTTGATCAGGGTCGACTTGCCCGCACCGTTGTCGCCGGCCAGCGCCAGCACCTCGCCGCGGTGCAGCTCGAAGCTGACATTGTCCAGCGCCGTGACGCCGCCGAAATGCTTGCTCAGGCTGCGGACCGAAAGGATCGGGGTCTCACTCGGCATCGCGCGCCTCCCCGGTCAGCCTCTCACGGGTCTGGTCGATCAGGACCGAGACGATGATCACGACGCCGACCGCCACGAACTGCCAGAACGGCTCGACGTTGATGAACACGAGGCCGTACTGGATCACGGCGATGATCAGGGCACCGATCACCGTGCCGATGATCGTGCCGGAGCCGCCGAACAGGGAGGCGCCGCCGATCACCACCGCGGCAATCGAATCGAGCAGCAGCGGCTCGCCGGCCTGGGCGGCACCGGCCGAGAAGCGGGCGGTGTAGATCATCCCCGCGATGCCGGCGCAGCCGGCGCTGATCATGTAGAGCAAAAGGGTGTGGCGGCGGATGTTGATGCCGGCTCGGATCGCCGCCGTCCGGTTGCCTCCGATGGCGTAGGTGTGCTGGCCGAAACGGGTCTGCGACAGCACCCAGTGCATCACCACGACCAAGATCACGGTGATCACCACCGGGACCGGAATTCCGAGCAGCTTGCCGTTGCCCAGCCAGAACAGGAACGGATTGTTGACCGGCACGGTGGTCCCGTTGGCGGTCAGGAAGCCGGCGCCGCGCGCGACGCCGTACATGCCGAGCGTGCCGATGAAGGCCGGCACGCGCAGGCGCGAGATCAGCGTGCCGTTGATCACGCCCGGGATCATCGCCGCCAGATAGGCGGCGAGCAGCCCCACCCCCAGCGCCAGCCCGGCATCGACGGGCGTGAGCGTCTGCATGACCCGCGCCATCACCACGGCCGCGAAGCCCATGACGAAGCCCACCGACAGGTCGATGCCGCCGGCAATGATGACAAAGGTCTGGCCCAGGCCCAGCAGCAGAGGCATCGCCGCCGAGATGGCGATGCTCTGCAGATTGTAGCCGTTGAACAGGAAGGAGGCGCCGTAGGCCAGCCGCGCCCAGGTCTCGAAGAACAGGAGCAGCAGGAGCAGGAAGAGCCACGACCAGGCGACCGTGAGGAACGCAAGGGCGGGGTGCTGCCGCTCCGCGGGAGCGGCGGTCCGGGCGGGGACTGGCACGATTGTCCCGGATCAGTCGCTGTAGACGAACTTGGCGATCTCGGGATCGTCGATATTGTCCTTGGTCATGATCGTGGCGCCGGTGCCGATCAGCGGCGGCACGGACTGGCCATGGATCACCGCATAGGCGGTCATCACGCCATAGTAGCCGATCTCGGCCGGGTGCTGCGCCACCGCGAGGTCGATCAGGCCGGACTTGAGGTCGTCGACGATGCGGCTCGGCGCGTCGAATGCGACCACCCGGATCTCGCCCTGCTTGCCCAGCGCCTTGACGCCGTCGGCGGCGCCGATCGCCGAGAACAGGTTGGCGCCGAAGATGCCGTCCAGATCGTTGTTGCGGGCATAGACCGCCTGAACCTGGGAGGCCGCCTTGTTGGCGTCATCGTCGTTGAACTGGGTTTCCAGGACGGTGATGTCCGGGAAGTTCTGCATCGCCGCCTTGAAGCCTTCCTCGCGCTGGTCGGTCGTGCTGATGCCCGGCTTGACGTTGGAGACGTAGACCTTGCCCTTGCCGTCGACCTGTTTGGCCAATGCCAGCCCGGCCAGAAAGCCGCCGAGGACATTGTCGGTGGCGATGTAGGACAGCGGGAAATCGCCCGTGCCCTCGCCGTTCTGGTACTTGCCGTCGTCGATGAAGGTGTCGACGGTGATCACCGGGATGCCGGCATCGACCGCCTGCTGCAGGGGAGCGATGAGCTGCTGCTTGTCCGTCGGCGCGATCAGGATCGCGTTCGGCTTGCGCGCGATCACGGCCTGCAGCACCGGCACCTGGGTGACCGGGTTGAAGTCCGGGGCGCCCTGGAACAGGAGTTCGCAGCCGACGGCCTTGGCGGCCATCTCCGCACCTTTGCGCATGGTGATGTAGAAGGCGTCGGTGGTCAGGCCCGGGATCAGCGCGATGGTGCATGAATCCTGCGCCTGCGCCGGGGTCGGCTGCACCGCGAAGGCCGAGACGATGGCGGCCGCGCCGAGGAGCGCGGCAAGTGGGCGACGCTGCATCGATGACTCTCCCTGATCCACCCGGATTCACCGCCCGGGCCGAGTTCGGGGACGGACCCTAGAGGCGGGCCGGGCCTGCGGCAAGCGCGGCCGCGCGCCGGGCGAGCGTTTCCGGATCGCCCTCGACCCGGACCCGTTTCCAGCGGCCGGTCGCACCCGACAGGAGGCGGCAGGCGCGAGGCGCCACATCGAGCTCCTTGGCAAGCAGCGCCAGGATCGCGGCATTGGCCCGACCGCCATCCGGCGGGACGGTCACGCGCACCGACAGCCAAGCGGCACCGGCGGCGTCGTGGGCCAGCCCGCCGATCTCCGCCTTGGCCGCACGTGGCGTGGCCTTGACCGCGAGATCGATGCCGTCCACGCGCTCGACGAATGGCAGTTCGGCCGTCAGTAGCGCACCATCTCGAAGACGAGGTCGCGGATGAAGTACAGGGCCAGGATCAGGACCACCGGCGAGATGTCGATGCCGCCCAGATTGGGCAGCAGGTTGCGGATCGGCCGCAGCGCCGGCTCGGTGATCCGGTGGAGGAAATCCCGCACCTGGTAGACGAAGCGGTTGCCGGTGTTGACCACGTTGAACGCGATCAGCCAGCTCAGCACCACCGACGCGATCAACAGCCAGATGTAGATGGAGATCACCGTGTTGAAGAGATTGAGCAAGGCGTACATGTGCGGGACCGGAGGCTGATCGCCCCGCCATGCGCCCGGGGCCCTGGGCGGCCGCACTATAGCGGCGCCGGCCGCACGCGCCAGCCTCGGCCGTGCCCTTGACAGCGGCAGGCCGCATCCCCATACCACGGGCCGCGCAGCGTGGGGCCGTAGCTCAGCTGGGAGAGCGCTAGAATCGCACTCTAGAGGTCGTCGGTTCGATCCCGATCGGCTCCACCAGCGCGCTCCCACCGGCCAGGACGATATTGGGCCTGCCGCCCGTCTGAGCCATCTCGTCGACCGGCGCTCTCGACCAGCTCCTGGGAACGGTTTCCCGTCGGCCTGCGGCCGTGCCATGTCGACCCGGCGGGCGGGTGTCGCGCCCTTGGATGCAATCTGCGCCGCCTGCCGCTTTCCGGCTTGACGGCACTTGCTGCATCCCGTCAACTTCATGCGATAACCTTCTGGTGCCGTTAGCCAAGCCTGACCTGGAGCGTCGGATCGGAGGCGGCGAGCGCGAGCCTATTTTCGGCCGCATCGGTTGATGCGGACCATTCAACGAATTCCATCGGGCAGGCTCCATTTGGCCTTCTGGGAAAGAGGGAGCGATGGCGTGCGCCTGATGGCGAAGCTTGCCGTGGCGGGTGGCCTGCTGGGCGTGCTCGTGTACCTGATGGATTGGCGCGAGGTCGCGATGGCGATCCGGCGCGCCGACCTCGGCTGGGTCATGGCCGCGCTTCTGGTGTCGATGGCCGGTAGCGCGGTCTCCGCTGAGAAATGGCGGGGACTTCTCAACGCGAGCCAGATCCGCATCAGCTTCGGCTTGGCCGCACGGCTCTACTGGATCGGCTCGTTCTTCAGCAACTTTCTGCCGAGCAGCATCGGCGGCGACGCCGTCCGGCTGATGCTGACGCCCGCGCCCGGGCGGCTCAACCACGTGGCGGGCAGCATCCTGCTCGAGCGCGTCACCGGCCTCGTCGTCCTGCTAGCGATCACCTGCCTCGGTCTCGCCGTGGCGCCGTGGACGGCACCACGTCTGGCGGCCGGGCATCTCCTGCTACCGCTCGTCGGCGGCCTTGCCCTCGCATCGACCGCCGTCCTGCTGCTGCCGCGCCGAGCCGCCGCATTCCTCGCTCTGGTGCGGTCGCATGTCCCGAGATTCCTGCGCCGGCCGGTACGGATCGCCGAACGGCTCGCCTGGACGGTGGCCCGCCAGACCCGCGACCGCGGCGCGATCCTGCGCGCCCTGGTCCTGTCGGTGCCGTTCTACGCCACGGTCGTGCTGGCGCAGTATTTCTGCCTGCGCGCTGTTGGCGCCGACATCCCGCTGCTCTACGCCCTGCTGTTCGGTGCCGGGATTCAGCTGCTTGCGGTGCTGCCGGTCTCGATCAACGGACTGGGCGTGTCGGAGGGGGCATTCGTAGCGCTGTACGCGACCTTCGGCGTCACCGTGTGGGCGGCGCTCGCCGCCGCCCTGGTGCGGCGTCTGGTCGATCTGGCCAACTCGGCCCTCGGCGGACTTCTGTGGCTGGCATATCGCGCGGACGCCGGCAGTCCGGACGATCGACCCGCCGCCACGCCCGTGGAGCGGCGCCATCGGGGCCGTGAGGCCTCGAACCTCATTGCCTGAGATGATCGCCGCGCTCCGACTGCCGGCGCAGGCGCTGCGCGCCGGACGGCCTCGCGAGCGAGGTCTGCCGCTCGCCACGGGGCATGCTCGCGCCGCGAGCCGGCGCCGTTGGCGAGCAGACGCTCTCCTCCAGCGCGGTAGGGCCTTCATTGTCCGACGGCGCGCCAGGCGCCCCCGGCAGAACGGCTCTCGGCCCGTCGCCTCGCCGCCCTGATCCAAGCAATGAGAGAAGACAGCAAGCGTCGAACGCTCGCTGTCTTCCTGGTCGAATTGTATCACTCCCGGCGCGGGTGGTATGATGTTTGTCAACGATTCCCCTGTGCACGGGAATCTGCCTGTGGACGATCAGTGAATCATCGCGAACCTGCCGGCAGGTACGAACATTCTCCGCCACTTGCCATCCGTCCTGTCGAGCCGCGTCCCGGCGTGAGCCGCTCGACACCTCACCGCCTCGGGCATCGGGCGGATATCGACGGGCTCAGGGCCGTAGCCGTGCTGCCGGTCCTCTTCTTCCACGGCGGCTTCTCCGGTTTCAGCGGCGGGTTCGTGGGGGTCGATGTATTCTTCGTGATCTCCGGCTATCTCATCACCTCCGTTATTCTCCAGGATCTTTGCGCCGACCAGTTCTCGTTGTTGACGTTCTACGAGCGGCGCATTCGGCGTATCATTCCCGCGCTGTTCGCCATTCTTGTCGTGTCGATCGTGCTCGGCATTCTGCTGCTGCTGCCCGAAGACCTGGTGAATCTCGGCCAGAGCGCCGTCGCCGCAGCGCTTTCCGTGTCCAACATGCTGTTCTGGCACGAGACGGGTTACTTCGATACCGCGGCCGAATACAAACCTCTCCTGCACACCTGGTCGCTTGGGGTCGAGGAACAGTTCTATCTGGTGTTTCCACTGATCCTGTCTTTTCTCTTCCGGCGCAGCCGGCGCGTGGCGTTGATCATCCTCGGGCTCGCCGCGCTGCTGTCCTTCACCATCGCAGAGCTGGGCCCTCGGGCGGCCGCCTTCTATCTGGCACCATCGCGTGCTTGGGAGCTCCTGCTCGGCGCGTTTCTGGCCATGGGCACCGTTCCCGCACCGGCTCGAAGCGGCGCCCGGGACGCCCTTTCCATCCTCGGCCTCGGCCTCATCGCCTGGAGTGTGGTCTTTCTGTCGCCCGAAACGCGATTCCCCGGGCTGGCGGCACTGCCACCCTGCCTGGGCGCGGCGCTGGTGATCCATGCCGGGGCCAACGGCACCTCGCTGGGTGGGCGGATGCTCTCCTTGCCGGCTCTCGTCCTCATCGGCCTGATCTCCTACTCGCTCTACCTGTGGCATTGGCCGCTGCTGGTCCTCGCCCGCTCCTATGTCGCTCGGGAGCTGACCACGCTGGAAGCTGGAGCAGTCCTGGCACTGAGCGTCGCGCTGGCGGTTCTGTCCTGGCGCTGGATCGAACGCCCATTTCGCGGCAGGCGAGCTGTCCTTTCCCGGCCCAGCCTGTTCGCGACGGCCGGTGCGGCTGCGATCGCAACCGTCGCGGCGGGACTGGCGCTGCATCTGACGCGCGGACTGCCCGGGCGGCTCCCGCCAGAGGCCGTGCGCCTCGCGGACGGGGTGCATGAGCGCGCGGCAGGCCCGACGGGATGCGCGCGCCCGTCCGCGCGAGCGGTCCAGCACGGTGACCTCTGCCGGATCGGCACCGAGACGCAGGCGCCGGCCACCATCCTTCTCTGGGGCGATTCGCACGCCGGCATGCTGCGTGCCGCGCTTTCCTCGGTTGCCGCGCGAACCGGGCGGGCGGGACTGTTCGCCGGCTCGCCGGGATGCCCGCCGCTCCTGGAGGTGGACGTCTTGACGCCGGGCGGGGTCGACCGCGAGCCATGCCGGGCGATCAACCGGGCGGTGATCGAAATGGTGCTGGAGACGGCGGAGATCGAGACTGTCGTTCTGGCGGCGCAATGGTCGCTCTACGCGACCGGCGTTCGCCTGTCGCGGCGGGATGTCCGCCATGTCCGGCTCGTGGATCTACACCCCGTCGGCACCGGCTCGCCGACGAACGAGGTCACCTTCCAGCGCGGCCTGCGGCGCACCATCGAGACGCTGACGGGCGCAGGAAAGCGGGTGGTGCTGGTCGGGCCGGTGCCGGAGGTGCGGGCTCCCGTCCCGTGGACGCTGGGTCTCGCCGCATGGCGCGGAGAGCAGGTCGACATCCGTCCGAGCCGCGCCGGGTTCGAGCTCAGAAACCGGGTAGCCCTTGCCGCCATCGCCGAGCTGAGCGGCCACGAGGCGGTGACGGTGCTTCATCCGGAGAGCGTTCTCTGCGACGAGACCCGCTGCCGGGTGGAGGAACAGGGCCGCGCTCTCTACGCGGACGACAACCACCTCTCCGCCCGCGGAGCGGCCTCCGTCGAGCAGCTGTTCGAAGGGGCGCTCTGACTCTGTCGTCGGCGTAGGGTGACGCGCCGCGGAGCGCCGGCGGGGCGTGATCCCGTCTCGCCCCGCCGGTGCGGTCGGAGCTACTGCATGAACCAGCCGTGGCTGACCACGAGCGACTGGCCGGTCAGCGCGTTGGTCGGGAAGGCGGCGAAGAACAGCGCGGTCTCGGCCACGTCCTGCACGGTCGTGAACTCGCCGTCGACCGTCTCCTTGAGCATCACCTTCTTGACCACGTCCTCCTCGCTGATCCCGAGCTCCTTGGCCTGCTCGGGGATCTGCTTCTCGACCAGCGGGGTCCGGACGAAGCCGGGGCAGATCACATTGGCGCGCACGCCATGCTTCGCTCCTTCCTTGGCCACGACCTTGGCCAGCCCGATCAGGCCGTGCTTGGCCGCGACATAGGGCGCCTTGAGCAGCGAGGCCTCCTTGGAATGCACCGAGCCCATGTAGATGATGCTGCCGCCGCGGCCGTGCTCGTACATCTGGCGCAAGGCGGCCCGGGTGGTGAGGAAGGCGCCGTCGAGATGGATCGCCAGCATCTTCTTCCACTTGCCGAAGTCGAACTTCTCGACCGGGTCGACGATCTGGATGCCGGCATTGCTGACCAGGATGTCGACCCCGCCCCAGCTCTGCGCGAGCTTGGCGAAGCCGGCCTCGACCTGCGCTTCGTCGGTGACGTCCATGGCGATGCCGACCGCCGAGCCCGGGCCCTGGGCGGTGAGCTCCTTGGCGGTCGCGTCGGCCGCCTCCTGGTTCAGGTCCGCGATCGCCACCTTGGCCCCCTCGCGGACATAGGTGACAGCGATTTCCTTGCCGATGCCGCTGGCCGCGCCCGTGACCAGGGCGATCTTGCCGTCGAGACGCATGGGTGTGCTCCTTCTACGCAGGTTTCAGCCGAGATAGTCGTGCACGACCTTGCCCAGGCCAAGGGTGAGGTCGGCGACCAGGTGGGTGGCAGAGAGCACCTCGAGCACCGGCAGCTCCGCGACCGGCGCCAGCGCGTGCGGCGCCAGGCTCAGCGCCGCCGGCCCGGTCCACGCACCCTTCAAGGTGACCTCCTCGAGATAATACTCGACCAGCTCGCAGATGCGCGGGGTGCCGTCGACATGCGGGATGATCTTGAGCAGCCAGGTCGGCGTGGCCAGGCCCTTCAGGATCGAGTCGGGATCCAGCGCCTTGTGCTTGTAGCCCATCGTGCCGGTGGCGATCCGCACCGGCCCGTAGTCGAGCGTGCCGACCAGCGTGTCGATCTCGGCGTGGAGCGTCGGCTGGGCGAGCTTCTTGGGAAAGCCCCACAGCTCCCGCCCGCCGGCGATCGGCGGGTGGTCGTTGAGGAACATGCAGTGGGTATAGCCCCCGGGGCGGCCCTCGAACGAGACCGGAATCACCTGGCCGCTCTCGGTGTAGTCGCCGAACCCGGTCGAGTTCGGCATCCGGATGAACTCGAACCTCACCACCGGCTCGAGGATCTCGAGCGGCTCCGGCACGAGCTCGCGCAGCTTGGCTGGATCGGTCCGGTAGCTGATGATCAGATATTCGCGGTCGACGAACCGGTACGGCCCCATCGGGAACGCTGGGCTGGTCAGCGGCATCGCGAACGCACGTTCGCGGACTTCGGAAGCCTTCATCGCCCTTCCTCCACTGCAGGTCCGTGGGCCCGCCGGGTCACTCGCGCCCGTTCACGGCCAGATCGAAGATGAACACCCCGTCCGGGGTGTCCGGCCGCTCGAGCACCTCGGGATGGCGCAGCGTGCGGACTGCATCGAAGTAGCCCGCCTGCCAGTGCTCTTCCATGGTGCGGCGCGAGAACTCGAAGTCCATGGCCACGCCCTCGTAGCGGCGCGAGCGGGAGATGAGCTGGACGATGTTGTAGACCTTCTCGCAGGCTTCCCCCTGCAGGAGCTGGGCCTCCGGCAGCGCACGCAGCACTTCCGGCAACCGTTCCCATACCCTCGCGAAGGCACGCCTGAGCTTCTGGCCGTAACGGAACTGGTCCGTGCCGCTGCGCGTGCGGCTCGAGTAGCGGATCTCCTTCTGCCGCATCTCGGACTCGACCAGGTCGCGCGGCAGTTCACCCCTGGCGCTCCAGAGATCGACCTGGAAAGCCAGCGTGTCGGTGCGTGGCTCTGCGCCCAGCACCCATTCCAGCGGCGTGTTCGAGACCAGCCCGCCGTCCCAATAATGCTCGCCCTCGATCTCCGTGGCCGGAAACCCGGGCGGCAATGACCCGCTGGCGATGACGTGCTCCGGCCCCAGCCTTCGGGACTTGGAATCGAAATAGATGAAGTTGCCGGTGCGCACGTTCACGGCGCCGATGCTGAGCCGGGTCGGTCCCCGCTCGACGTAGTCGAAGTCGACCAGACGCTCCAAGGTCGCCCGCAACGGCGAGGTGTCGTAGTAGCTGAGCGCCTCCGCGCTGCCGCGCGGCAGCAGGAACGGCGGCAGAAAGCGCGGAGCGAAGAACTGCGGCGCCCCGCCGACCAGCACGCCGAAGGCGCGGAACTGGTTGATCCAGCCGCGCGCGAGATCGCCGGCGCTCTCCAGGCCCACGGGATCGGGAACGGAAAAGGCGGGTGCCGAGACCGTCTCCCAGAACGTCCGCAGCCGCTCCAGCCGCCGTTCCGGCGGATTTCCGGCGATGATCGCGCTGTTGATGGCACCGATCGAGATGCCCGCGACCCAGTCGGGCTCGATCCCCGCCTCGTGGAGAGCCTGGTACACTCCAGCCTGGTAGGAGCCGAGGGCGCCTCCACCCTGAAGCAGCAGCGCGATCTGCTCGAACGCCGGGCGCTGCGCGTCGCGGTGGCTCTTACGCAATCCTCGCGCGTTGTCGGACATGTGCTCCCCGCCTCAGCGACGGCCGCGGTTGCGCCCGGGTATCACGACGGCAGGCGCTGTGCCATGTCTTGGGCGGGTGGGCGGGCGAGTACAGGGAGAAGTGCCTTGGTCGTGCGCGCGATGTGTGCCATCGGTCGCCGGGGACAGCTCGGGCTGCACGGCCGGCTGCCCTGGGAGGGTACTCCCGAACCGGAGTATCGCGCCGACGTGGAGCGGTTCTGGGCCGAGACGCGCGGGCACGTGCTGCTCGCGGGGCCTGCCACCTTCCGCTCCATACCTGCCTTCGCCCATCAGGAGCGCACCATCCTCGAGCTGCGTTCGAGCATGGTGCCCGAGGAGGTGCTGGCCCGCTTTCCAGGTCGCACGGTGTTCGTCGGCGGCGGTCCGCCCGTATGGGCCGCCTGGGCGAAACTCATCCAGCACTGGGACGTCACCCGCCTGCCCTACGACGGTCCGGCCGATCGCTGGTTCGATCCCTCTTGGCTGACCGCAGGCTGACCAGCCCATTGTCCGACCGAGGGCTCGAATCTAGGCTGCGTCGCCAGAAGCTCGCGGGGAGACGGCGATGGGATGGCGGCGGATGGCGGTGGCGCTGGCAGCCATTCTCGGCGCGGGCTGCCTGCCCGCAGCCGCAACGCAGACGATCGACACCGGCAGCTCCTGCGTCACGGCGCTGCATGAAGAAACCGAGAATGCGGGGCCGCTACCCTCCCGATTGACCAGCCTGCTGACGGCTCGCGGGCAGGATCTGCTCGACGGCTGCAGCGCCTGCCGCAACTATCCCGCCATCGCGGCGAGCTTCACGACCCAGGTCACCCAGGCATTCTGCGGCGTCGCGAGCAGCATCACCGTGCTCAACGCCAGCGTTGCACCCAAGCCCCTGACCGACCCGTACAAGCCCTATGCCTACTTCACCCAGTGCAACATCTTCAACGCCAAGGCCCGCACGAGGCTCGATCTCGATTCCGTCTCCAACGAAGGCCTCACCCTGTCCCAGGCGACCTGGCTCCTGAACGCCCAGAACGGCGTCAAGGCCACCTGCTGGCACGCCGGGCGGGCCGGCGGCGCTCCCGTCGATCTGGGCGTGCCGGGCTGCGAGACCGCCCGTTCGGCCGAGCAGTTCCGCCGCGTCGCCAGGGACACGCTCCGCACACGGCAGCACTATCTGCTCGTCAACTTCTCGCGCGCCACGCTCAGCGACGACAATCAGGGCGGCGGCCATTTCTCGCCGCTCGCCGCCTTCAACCGCCGCGCCGACGATCTCCTGGTCATGGACGTCGCACGCTACAAGTACCCGCCCTTCTGGGTCGACGCCGACCTGCTCTGGCAGGCCATGGCGACCACCGATACCAGCTCGAACCGCCATCGCGGCTACATCCTGGTGGAAGTCGACCCGTAGGCCGGACCGCCAATCGGGCGCGGGTGGCGGCTCACGCGGCCCCGACAGGCACCAGCTCGCCAAGGATCGCCGCGTAGTTCTCCACCCCCTGCGCCCCGCTGACGAGATAGCGCCCGGCGAACACCATGGCCGGCACGGCCTGGATGCCGCGTCCGGTCCAGAGCCTCTCCTCCTCGCGCACCGCCTCGGCGAAGCGGCCTTCGGCTAGCACGCTGCGCGCCTCGTCCGGGTCCAGGCCGATCTCGCCGGCGACGGCCGACAGGACGGCCGGATCGTGAACGTCCTCGCCCCGGCTGAAGTAGGCGGCGAACAGGGCCTGCTCGGCCGCGTGCGCCGATCCCACGGTTCCGGCCCAGTGGATCAGCTGATGCGCGCGGAAGGTGTTGCGGATGCGCGAGCCGTCCCGGTAGGCGAAGGTGAAGCCCAACTCGGCGCCGAGCGCGGCGATCCTGGCACGGTTGGCTCGGCTGGCCTCGGGCGTCGTCCCGTACTTGCGCGCGATGTGGTCCGCCAGATCCTCGCCCTCGGGCCCCATGTCCGGGTTCAGCTCGAACGGATGCCAGTGCACGATGGCCGGAATCCGGGTCGCCGACAGCGCGCGCTCGAGCTGCCGCCAGCCGATGACGCACCATGGGCAGACCACGTCCGAGACGATGTCGATGCGCAGAGGGGCGGGTTCCGGGCTGTCCAAGCTGATCACTCCTCGCGAGGCGGAAGCACCGGCAGGTCGCTTCGCCCGCCAATCCACCACAACGCCGCTGGGGCGGCAAACGCAATGCCCGTCGCCTCACGAACCGGCGAGCTTGGCCCGCCCGAACCCGCCAGGTTCGGTTCGCGTGCTCAGTGCGCCGAGGCGGGGGCGAGACGGCTGGCCAGCGGCGCGATCAAGACGCCGAGCAGCAGGCCCCCGGCGCCGGCGGCCGCCGCGGAAACGAGCCATGCCGCCGCGGCGCCTGCCGTGCCCAGCGCCGCCTCCACCGCTCGAGCCGCCGCGTGGATCAGATCCGAGGGTGCCGTCCAGCCGAAGTGCTCGAGCCCATGCAGCACGATGCCCCCGCCGACCCAGAGCATGGCCGCGGTGCCGACGAGTGAGAGGCCCCGCAGCAGCCCTGGCATGGCACGCACGATCATTCGTCCGAACGGGGCGAGGACCGGCCGCCCGGTACGCGACAGGGCAAGACCGAGATCATCGGCCTTCACGATGATCGCGACCGCCCCATAGACCAGGGCGGTGATGAGGATGCCGACCGCGGCGAGCACGATCGTGCGGGTCCAGAATGGGCTCTGCGCGACCGATGACAGGGTGATCGCCATGATCTCGGCGGACAGGATCAGGTCCGTGCGCACGGCGGCAGTGACCCGTTTCTGCTCCTGACGGAGGATGTCCTCCGGCCGGCGCAGGCTCGGTCCGTCTTCGGCGTTGGCGGGGTGGCCCGCCACCATCTCCAGCACCTTCTCCGCACCCTCGTAGCAGAGATAGGCGCCGCCGAGCATCAGGATGGGGGTGATGGCCCACGGGGCGAACAGGCTGAGCGCCAGCGCGCCCGGCATGAGGATCAGCAGCTTGTTGCGCAGCGAGCCGAGCGCGATCTTGCCGACGATGGGCAGTTCCCGCGAAGCCGCGAAGCCCATCACGAACCGTGGCGTCACGGCCGTGTCGTCCACCACCACCCCTGCCGCCTTGACGCCTGCGCGGGCAGCCTGCGCCGCAGCGTCGTCCAGCGATGCCGCGGCGAGCTTGGCGAGACCCACCACGTCGTCGATCAAGCCGATCAAACCGATGCTCAAGGTGCGAACTCCATGTCGAGCGATCTCGCCTCGCCCCGTGGGTCGGGCAATGGTTATCCGTCCGCGCCCAGCGAATTGTTGCTGCGGTTCGGGTCAGAATGCCGCGCACCTTTACCGGTTGCAGGTCGGATGATAGGTCGCGGCACTCCCGCGAGATGGCGGGGCTCGTCGGCACGGAGGCTATCGATCCATGAATCAGGCGCCCGCTCGCGTCGTGTTCCTCGACCGCGACACGATCTCGCCGGAGACCGTGCTTCGTCCACTCGCCTTTCCGCACGAGCTCGAGGTGTTCGACCGCACGACCGCCGAACAGGTCGCCGGCCGGATCGCCGACGCCGACATCGTGATCACCAACAAGGCGCCCGTGCGCGAGGCGGCGCTCGACGGCGCCAGGCGGCTGAAGCTGATCGCGGTCGCGGCGACCGGCACGGACGTGGTCGACGTCAAGGCAGCCGGTGCGCGCGGGATCACCGTCTCCAACATCCGCAACTATGCCGGCAACACCGTGCCGGAGCATACCTTCGCGCTGATCTTGGCCCTCCGTCGATCGATCATTCCCTATCGCCAGTCGGTCGGCCGGGGGAGTTGGCGGGAGGCGGCCCAGTTCTGCTACTTCGACTATCCGATCCGCGATCTTGCCGGCTCCACCCTGGGCGTGATCGGCGACGGCGTGCTGGGCAAGGCGGTGGCCAGGCTCGGCGAGGCGTTCGGCATGAACGTGCTGTTCTCTGACTACAAGGGCACCACCGGCATGGGCCCGCTCTACACGCCGTTCGCCGAGGTGCTGCGCCGGTCCGACGTCATCACCCTCCATCTGCCGCTGATGCCGTCGACCCGCAACCTGATCGGCCCGGCCGAGTTCGCTGCCATGGAGCGCAAGCCGCTCCTGATCAACACCGCCCGGGGCGGCCTGGTCGACGAGGCGGCGCTGGCGACGGCGCTCGAGTCCGGGCAGATCGCAGGGGCCGGGTTCGACGTCGTGACCACGGAACCGCCGCCGGAGGATCATCCGCTGATGCGGCTGCTCGAGATGCCCAATTTCATCCTCACCCCGCACGTCGCCTGGGCCAGCCAGGAGGCCATCCAGGGCCTGGCGGACCAGCTGATCGACAATGTCGAGGCATTCTGGGCCGGCTCCCCGCGCAATGTGGTGGCGCCGGCCTGACAGCCGACAGGAGAGCACGATGAAGCTGTACTATGCGCCGGGCGCCTGCTCGCTCGGAATTCACGCCCTGCTGGAGGAGATCGGCAAGCCTTACGAGCTGGCCCGCCTCAATCTGGCCGAGGGCGAGCAGCGCAAGCCGGAGTTTGCCGCCGTCAATCGCAAGGGCAAGGTGCCGACGCTGGTGCGCGACGACGGCACGGTCCTGACCGAGTTCCCGGCGATCGCATGGTGGCTTGCCCTCACCAATCCCGCCGCCGGGCTGGTTCCGGGCGACGCCGAGGGTCAGGCCCGGGTGCTGGAGGCGCTCGACTATATCGTCGGCACGGTGCACGGCCAGGGCTTCGGCCGGATCTTCCGACCGGCCAGGTTCACGCCGCGCGACGCCGATCATGCGGAGGTCCAGGCACAGGGCCGCCAGCTCTTCATCGAGGGCATGCGGCTGATGGACGAGGCTCTCGCCGGCAAGGACTATCTTCTGGGCGACCTCTCGATCGCCGACGCTGCCCTGTTCTACGTCGAATTCTGGGCCACCCGGGCCGGCATCGACCTGCCGCCGAACTGCGCCGCCCATCTGGCGCGCATGAAGGCGCGCCCTGCCGTTCGGCGTGCCATGGAGCAGGAGGGCCTTCCCATCTGACCCGCGCAGCCAATGCGGCTGATGGGTGTTGACGCACTGGAGTTTGTGCGGCCCTGAGTTTCCTGCTCTTGCTGCCGCCTGAGCAGGCCGGCCCGCCGGCACCGCCGCATCAGGGAGGAATGCCCGATGACCGCCAGCCCGCATCTCCGCACCGGGCCCATCTCCGCCCGGCTCCTGGGCGCCGCCACCATGGCGGTCGTGGCCGCGCTGGCCGGAACCGCCTTCGCGGGCGTCACCGCCACGAAGACCACGATCGATCCCAGCGCGCCGGCGCAGCTCCGCGCCAAGGGAGCGGGCGACCTCGACGGCGACGGCAGGGGCGACCTCGTCGTCGGCGCCGCCGGGGGCGGGATCTTCTGGTACCGCAACGGTGCCTGGCTGCCGAAGCGGACGATCAGCCCCTCCGTGGTTCCCGCCGAGGAGATCGAGGTCGCCGATCTCACCGGGGACGGGCAGCGCGACGTCCTGGTCGCGGTCAACGGCGGCACCGACTGGTTCGAGAACGGCGGCGGCGGAACGAGATGGACCCGGCGACAGCTGCAGCGCACCGAGACCCTGCACGACATCGCCGTCGCCGACATCGACGGGGACGGCAAGCCGGACGTGATCGGACGCCGCTCCTACAAGGCGAGCACGAGCTATGGCCTGGCGCTGCGCATCTGGCGCCAGGTGTCGAAGACTTCCTGGAAGCTGACCACGATCAACCTGCCGCAGACGGGCACCGGTCTCGCCGTGGCGAGGATCGACAGCGACAGCAAACCGGACATCGCCGTCGGCAAGTACTGGCTGCAGAACCAGAGCACGCCCGGCGTCGTCAAGCTTCGCACCCACACCTACAACGCCAAGGCCGAGCGCGATGCCAAGGTGGTGGCCGGCGACATCAACGGCGACGGCCGCACCGATCTCTTCGTCACCCCGCCGCATCCCACCATCTCGGGCACACACAAGGTCGCATGGTACGAGGCCCCGGCGGACCGCACCAAGGGCTGGACCGAGCACCTGCTCGAGGCGAACGTTCAGCCGGTGATCCACTCCGCCCACATCGTCGACCTCGACGGCGATGGGAAGAAGGATCTGGTCACGGCCATGGATTCCCTGGGCAGCGACGATCTGCCCATCAAGATCTACCTCAATGACGGCGACGAGACCTTCACCCTCCGGACGATCGCGAAGGATGCTCAGCACGCGATGCAGGTGCTGACCGTCGGCGGCAAGAAGGCGCTCGTCGGCGCGGACTACAACGAGACGCCGCGGTCGCGCGTGGAAATGTGGTCCCTGACGCCGACACCATAGGAGGTTCCGCCATTGACAAGGCGGGAGTGCAATCGCATGTTCAAGTGTAGAGCATTCCTCGATCATCCAGCATTCGTTGCGTAGACGGCAGCGAAGAGGAATGTTCTGAGCCACGTCCGTCCACTCCGGCTGGGAGGTCGACGTCGACATGGAACCGCCTGGTTAGGCAGTAGATCCTTCGGGATCGTGGTCCGTCATCTTGCTAGCGCGGTGCTGGCAAGTGGATCATCCTTCTGAAAAATCCGTGAGTATTGACGATCGACTTGTTCGATCGAAGCTAGGGCTGTGTCCCAACGGAGTCGACATTGCGTCGACTAAAGCCCCGTCGCGCGTCTCGCCGACGGGGCTTTTGCGTGACGTGGGCAATCGATCTGCGGCACCGAGGGCAGTGGCCGCAAGATCTGCGGGATCCTAGTGATGGGGGCGGACGGCGCGGCGACGGCCGCTGCCAACGGCGAACTCAGCCCACGGAGTCGTGATGAGCGAGACGGCCACGAACAGCGCCAGCGAACTCGCTGCCCATGATCGGAGCGCTGAAACGGTACTGGCCGCCCTGAACAGCGCCGGCGACGGACTGAGCGCCGACGAGGCTCGTGCGCGGCGTGCAGCACATGGCCCGAACGCACTGCCGGAGGCACGTTCAAGGCATCCGCTCGTCCGTTTCCTCGCCCAGTTCAACAACCCGCTGATCTACTTTCTGCTGCTGTCGGCCGTGGCCGCCTGGCTGCTCGGTCATCATGTCGACGCCTCCGTGATCCTGGCCGTCGTCCTGGTCAACGCGGTGGTCGGCTATGTGCAGGAGGGCAAGGCCGAGCAGGCGCTCGCCGCCATCCGCAAGATGGTGGTGCCCCGGGCGAGCGCCCTGCGCGACGGGCGGCGCGTGAGCATCGCGGTCGAGGACCTCACCCTCGGCGACGTGGTGCTGCTCGAGCCCGGCGATCGCGTGCCCGCCGACCTGCGACTGCTCAAGGCCAAGGGTCTGCTGGTCGACGAGGCGCTGCTGACCGGCGAATCGGTCGTCGCCGAGAAGGACACGATACCGGTTCCCGCGATGGCGCCGCTGGGCGACCGGCACTGCATGGCCTATTCCGGTACGCTCGTGGTCGCGGGCCAGGCGGCGGGTGTGGTCGTCGCTATCGGCACCGCGACCGAGATCGGGCGGATCAGCACGATGCTCGAAGCGGTCGAGCAGCTGACCACACCGCTCCTCCGCCAGATGAACCGGTTCAGCCGGCGCTTCGCCTGGACCGCATTCGCGGGTGCCGCGGCACTGTTCGCCTTCGCCGTCCTGTTCCGCGGCTATGACTGGCCGGACGCGCTGATCGCGGTCGTGGCGCTGTCGGTCGGGGTGATCCCCGAGGGACTGCCGGCCGTGATCACGATCACGCTGGCGATCGGGGTGCAGCGGATGGCGGCACGCAAGGCGATCGTGCGCCGGCTGCCGGCGGTCGAGACACTCGGCGCGACCTCCGTCATCTGCTCGGACAAGACCGGGACCCTGACACGCAACGAGATGACGGCGCAGCGCGTCGTCGGTCAGCGCGACGAGGTGTCGGCCAGCGGCTCCGGCTATGCTCCGGAAGGCCGGCTCACGGCCGAGCGCGGCGAGGACGATGCGGCCAGCATCGCCGCCATCATGCCCGTGATCCGTTGCGGGCTCCTCTGCAACGACGCGCATCTCCGTCGGCAGGACGGACGCTGGGCGATCGAGGGCGACCCCATGGAAGCGGCACTCGTCGCGCTGGCCATGAAGGCCGGGCTCGATCCCGACCACGAGCGGGCGGAGTGGCGGCGCCTCGACGAGATCCCGTTCGATGCCGCCCACCGCTTCATGGCCTGCCTGTACGAGAGCCGAGCCGGCGAGCGGATCGTGTTCCTGAAGGGAGCCCCGGAACGACTCCTGGAAATGGCCGTGAGCGAAGCCGGCCCGACCGGCGAGCGGCCTCTGGATCCCGCTTGGTGGGCGGAGCGGATCGCGTCCGCGGCCTCGGCGGGCGAGCGTGTGCTCGGCTTCGCCCTGCGCCACGTCGGGCCGGACCACGCCCGGCTGACGCAGGCCGATCTGGGTTCGGGCGTGTCGTTCCTCGGCATCGTCGGCTTCATCGATCCGCCGCGCGACGAGGCGATCGCAGCGATCGCCGAATGCCGTGCCGCCGGAATCGAGGTGAAGATGATCACCGGCGACCATGCGGCGACCGCCGGCGCCATCGCCCGCCAGCTCGCCATGGCCGACGACCCTCGCGTCACGACCGGCGCCGAGCTCGACCGGATGCCCGGCGCCGCCTTGCCCGAGCTGGCCCGCCACACCACGGTGTTCGCGCGCGCGAGCCCGGAGCACAAGCTGCACATCGTGCGCGCGCTGCAGTCGCAGGGGGCGGTGGTCGCGATGACCGGCGACGGGGTCAACGACGCGCCCTCGCTCAAGCAGGCCGACATCGGCATCGCGATGGGCCTGAAGGGTACCGAGGCCGCCAAGGAAGCCTCGCAGATGATCCTGCTCGACGACAATTTCGCGACCATCGTCAACGCGGTCCACGAGGGGCGCACGGTCTACGACAACATCCGCAAGGTGGTCGCCTGGACCCTGCCGACCAACGGCGGCGAGGTGCTCACCGTGATCGCCGCGATCATCGGCGGGTTCCTCCTGCCGATGACGGCGGCGCAGATCCTCTGGATCAACCTGATCCTCACCGTGACGCTGGGTCTGGTGCTGGCCTTCGAGCCGTCGGAGCCAGGCGTCATGGGCCGGCCGCCGCGCGACGCGCAGGCACCCTTGCTGTCCCCTTTCCTGCTGTGGCGGGTGGGCTTGGTGTCCTGCCTGTTCGCGGTCGCGGCGCTGGCGGTGTTCTTCGGCGCGCTCGGGGCCGGCCGCGACCTCGCGACAGCCCGCACCATGGTGGTCAACACGATCGTGGTCCTGGAGATCTTTTATCTGTTCAACGTCCGCTACATGAACATGACCTCGATCACGCTGCGCGGCGTCGTCGGCACGCCCGCGGTGCTGGTCGCGGTGGCCGCCGTCGTCGTGGCACAATTCGCCTTCACCTATCTGCCGTTCATGCACGAGCTGTTCGACAGCCGTCCGCTCGGGCTCGCCGACGGCTTCCTGATCGTGGCCATCGGCGTCGGCCTGATGTTCCTGCTCGAGGGCGAGAAGCTCCTGTTGCGTCGCCTCGGCATATTCGACGAGCTGAAGCTCGGCACGTTGCCGGTCCTCAGCCATGCATGATCCCGCGCCGCCCCGCCCGAAGACGATCCTGTGCGCGACCGACCTCAGCAGCCGATGCGATCGCGCGGTCGATCGGGCCGCCCTGCTCGCCCGCGAGTGGCAGGCGCAGCTTGTCGTGGTCCACGCGCTGGAAACAGCGGGCGATTTTCTGCAGGCACGACGATTGCACGACCTGCCGAGCTGGCGGCGCCCCGAGGACCGTGCCGAGGCGGTAGCCCGCCAGTTGCGTTCGGACATGGTCGACGCCGGCGGCGAGCCGTTGGTGGTGGTCGAGCCGGGCGAGCCGGCACCGGTCATTCTGGCCGAAGCCCAAGGACGGGGCGCCGACCTCATCGTCACCGGCGTCGCCCGCAGCGAGCTGTTCGGCCGCCGGCTGCTCGGGGACACCGTCGACAGATTGATTCGCCGCGCCGACAAGCCGATCCTCCTGGTCCGCGGACGAGCCCGCCAGCCTTACCGCAACATCGTCGTCGCGACCGACTTCTCGCCCGGATCGCGCCATGGCCTGGAACTCGCCGCGCGGCTGTTCGCGCCGGCGCCTTTGACCCTGTTTCACGCCTACAAGGTCGTGACCGGAGGTGGTCTCGACGCGGGGCAGACCCGCGATGGCTGGCGGAGCCTGGTGCGCCAGGACGCTCAGACGTTTCTCGACGCGAGCGAGCTCGAGCCGCGTGTGCGCAGCGGGCTGCACCTGCTCGTCGAGGAAGGTGACCCCGAGCTGCTGCTGCGCGACTATGTCGACGCGACCGGCGTCGACCTGGTCGTGACCGGTGCCCCGAGCCGGGGCGCACTGATGGAGATGCTGCTCGGCAGCACCGCACAGCGCCTGGTGGATGGCCTGCCCTGCGACGTGCTGGTGGCACGACCGCCCGCCGAGCCATAGCGGCCGCGGCCGAGCTGCGGGATCAGCTCGCCGTCGCCAGCTCGGCACCCTGGCGGCGCCAGAGATCGGCGTAGAGGCCGGCGCGGGCAAGGAGCCGGTCATGGGTGCCGCGCTCCACGATGCGGCCATGGTCGAGGACCAGAATCTCGTCGGCGTCGACGATGGTGGCGAGGCGGTGGGCGACCACCAGCGTCGTGACCGGACGGCCGAGGCTGCGCAGCGCGGCCTGGACCGCGTGCTCGGTGGCACTGTCGAGGGCAGAGGTGGCCTCGTCCAGGATCAGGATGCGCGGACGCTTGAGGACTGCGCGGGCGAGCGCCACGCGCTGCTTCTCGCCGCCCGACAGCTTGAGGCCGCGCTCGCCGACCAGCGTGTCGTACCCTTCGGGCAGCCCGGCGATGAAGGCGTGGAGCTGGGCGGCGCGGGCAGCGGACTCGATCTCGGCGCGCGATGCGCCCGGGCGGCCGAAGCCGAGATTGTAGCCGAGCGTATCGTTGAACAGGACGATGTCCTGCGGGACCACGGCGATGGCGCCGCGCAGGGAGGACTGGGTCAGCTCGCGCAGGTCGTGCCCGTCGATCAGGATGCGGCCGGCGGTGGGATCGTGGAACCGGAACAGGAGCCGCGCGATCGTCGACTTGCCGGCGCCGGTCGGGCCGACGATGGCGGTTTTCTTGCCGGGCGCGATGCGGAAGTCGAGGCCATGCAGGACAGGGCGGCCGCCATAGGCGAACGAGACGCGCTCGAAGGCGATGTCGCCCGGACCTGGTGGGAGCGGGCTCGCGCCCGGACGGTCCCGGATCTCAGGCTCCTCGGCGAGCAGCTCCATCAGCTGCTCGAGATCGACGAGGGCCTGCTTGATCGAGCGGTAGAGCTGGCCCAGACGGTCCATCGGCCGGGTGAGCTGGATCAGGTAGGCGTTGACCAGGACCAGCTCGCCGACCGTCATCGTGCCGGCCGCGACCCGCCCGGCCGCGAGCAACAGGATCAGGCCGGCGCCCAGGGCGAGGATGGTGACCAGCAGCACCCCGGTCAGGCTGCGGAAGCCCAGCGCCTTCACCTGCAGCCGCTCGACGGTGGCGAGGCTGGCGTCGTAGCGCCCGGCGACATGGGCCTCGTTGTTGAAGTACTTGACCGTCTCGTAGTTCAGCAGGCTGTCGACCGCCTTGCCGTGCGCCACCGCCGCCTCGACGTTCGCCCGGCGCTGATGCGCGCGCAGCCATTCGGAGCCCACCACCAGCGCCACCGCGTAGAGGGCGACCGTGACGGTCAGGATGGCGGTGAAGACCGCGTCCAGCCGGGCCAGCATGACCGCGGCCACGAACAGCACCTCGGCCAGGAACGGCAGGATCAGGAACACCCCGTCGAACAGCAGCTCGCGGGCACCGTTCAGGCCCTGCTCGAGGATGCGGCTGATCTGGCCGGTGCGGCGCGCGAGATGGAAGGCGAGCGACAGCTCGTGCAGGTGCCTCAGGGCATGGCCGGCGAGGCGGCGGCGGGTGCGCTGCTCGATCGGCCCGTAGAGCCCCCAGCGCAGCTCGCTCATGGTACGGCCGAGCCACTGCGCGCCGACATAGGCGAGCAGGATCGCGAACGGGGCGGCGAGCACGCGCTGGGCGGGCGCCATGGCGTCGATGGCGCGGGCGAACAGGAGCGGGACCAGCGCGTTGATCAAGGCCGTGGCGCAGAGCAGGCCCACCGTGGCGACGATGCGGCGGCGCAGGCCAGGTTCGGCCTCGTCCCAAAACAGGCGCCAGAGGCGGGCCGGCGCGCCGGCTCGGTCATAAAATCGCATCAATGCCGAAACTATGCTCCGGGCGGTCCGTTGAACAGGCAAGGCGGCGACGCACGCCTGTCGCCGACCGTTTCACCACAAAGACGAGGGACCGCAGATGGCTCAGACCACAGGCCGGGACAACGCGCACGGCGAGGCGGCGAAGGTGGAGAGGAAGATCGAGGAGCATACGGGCGGCATGCTCGACGAAGGCCGCAAGGCGGCGGACGCCGCGGTCGAGCCGATGCTGAGGCTGGCGCGCGAGCACGCGCCGCCGGCGATGCGCCTGATCGTCGAGAAGGAGAGCGAGCTCGCCTCGGCCTGGTTCGAGATCGGCCGGGCCCAGATCGAGCACACGCTCGAGACGATGCGGCACTTGGCCGAGGCGCAGGACTGGCAGGACCGCATGCGGATCCAGGCGGCGTGGCTGCAGGCGAGCATGGCCCGCTCCGGCGAGCTCGCCATTCACCAGCTGCGGCTCATGGGCTCGCTGACCGGCGGGCTGATGACCGAGACCGGCAAGGAGCCACGCAAGGCCGCCTGAGGCGACCCGGCAGGGGTCGGCGGATGCCGCCGGCCCCCTTTTCCATCTCCGCCGCTAGCTCTCGCGTTCGGCCAGCTCACCGGCGAGCGCGGCGATCCGCAGACGCAGCGCGTTGAGGCGGATGAAGCCCTCGGCGTCGCGCTGGTTGTAGACCGTGTCCTTCTCGAAGGTCGCGAAGGCTTGGCTGTAGAGGGTGCGCGGCGACTGGCGGCCGACCACCTGCACCGAGCCCTTGAACAGCTTGAGCCGGACCGTGCCGGTCACGTTCTCCTGGCTCTTGTCGATCAGCGCCTGCAGCATCTCCCGCTCGGGCGCGAACCAGAAGCCGTTGTAGATCAGCTCGGCATAGCGCGGCATGATCTCGTCCTTGAGATGCGCCGCACCCCGGTCGAGGGTGATGCTCTCGATCGCCCGGTGGGCGGCGAGCAGGACGGTGCCGCCCGGGGTCTCGTAGACGCCGCGGCTCTTCATGCCGACGAAGCGGTTCTCGACCAGATCGAGCCGGCCGATCGCGTTGGCACCGGCGAGATCGTTGAGCCGACGCAACAGGTTGGCCGGGCTCAGCCGTTCGCCGTCGACCGCGACCGGATCGCCGCGCTCGAAGCCGATCTCGACATAGGTCGGGCTGTTGGGCGCCGCCTCGGGCGAGACGGTGCGGGTGAACATCTCCTCGTCGGGCTCGACCCAGGGGTCCTCGAGCGCCTGCCCCTCGTAGGAGATGTGCAGCAGGTTGGCGTCGGTCGAGTAGGGCGGCTCGCCACGCTTGCCGCGCGGAATCGGGATCTGCCGGCTCTCGGCATACTCGATCAGCTTGTCGCGGCTGTCGAGATCCCACTCGCGCCAGGGGGCGATCACCTTGATGTGCGGGTTCAGGGCGTAGCAGGAGAGCTCGAACCGGACCTGGTCGTTGCCCTTGCCGGTAGCACCGTGGGCCACCGCGTCGGCACCGGCCGCGGCCGCGATCTCGATCAGCCGCTTGGCGATCAGTGGGCGGGCGATCGAGGTTCCCAGAAGATAGGTGCCCTCGTAGACCGCGTTGGCGCGGAACATCGGGAAGACGAAGTCGCGGACGAACTCCTCCTGCAGATCCTCGATGAAGATCTGCTTCACGCCCATCAGCTCGGCCTTGGCGCGGGCCGGCTCGAGCTCCTCGCCCTGGCCGAGATCGGCGGTAAAGGTGATCACCTCGCAACGGTAGTAGTCCTGCAGCCAGCGCAGAATCACCGAGGTGTCGAGCCCGCCGGAGTAGGCCAGCACGACCTTGTTCACGCCGCTCTGCATCGGAGCTCCATCGCTGGTTGAGCCGATCGCGCCGCGACCGGCCGCCGCCTCATCGTCCGCCGCGACCGTCAGGCCGAGGCGTCGACCTTGCCGCCACGAACCCCGCCCGGGCTCGCCGCCTTGGCGACCCCGACCAGAGCCGGCCGCAGCAGCCGGTCGGCGATCACGTAGCCGTCCTGGATCACCTCGGCAACCGATCCCGGCGCCAGGTCGCTGGTTGGAACTTCGAACATGGCCTGATGTACGTTGTGGTCGAACTTCTCGCCCTTTTGCGGCGAGACGCGCCGAACCTGATGCTTCTCGAGCGCGTTCTGCAGCGAGCGCTCGGTCATCTCGACGCCCTGGACCAGATTCTTCATGAACTCGCTCTGGGCCCGCGCCTCGGCAGGCACGGCGGCCAGGGCACGGCCGAGATTGTCGCCCACCTCCAGCAGGTCGCGGGCAAACCCGGTCACCGCGAACTTGCGCGTTTCCTCGATCTCACGCTGCGTGCGCTGCCGTAGGTTCTCCATCTCGGCCAGGGTGCGCAGGAGCCGGTCCTTGAGCTCTTGATGCTCCTCGGCGCTAGGCGGTGGCGCCTCCTGCACTTCCCCGTTCAGCGCTTCGGCGAAATCCTCGGCCGGATCGTTCGCGGCCTTCTGAGTCATCGTCTGTTCTCCGTATCGGGACTGCCCAGGAGCCGGCTGACCACGCGTGCGGTGTAGTCGACCAGCGGAATGATCCGGGCATAGTTCATGCGGGTCGGGCCGATCACACCGATGGCGCCCACCACCGTGGAGCCGCGACCGCCTTCCGCACCGGCCGTGTAGGGGGCCACGATCATGGCGCAGCCCGAGAGGTTGAAGAGCTGGTTCTCCGCGCCGATGAAGATCTGCATGCTTTTGGCCGACTGGGTCAGCTCGACCAGCCGCAGGATGCCCTGGCGGGCATCCAGCATCTCGAAGAGCGCGCGGATGCGCTCCAGGTCCGCGAGATTGGTGACGTCCTCGAGCAGCTTCGCCTGACCGCGGACGATCAGCAGACCGCCGTCACGACGGATGGGGTCTCCGGCCCAGGTGGCGAGGCCGGCCGAGACCACCTTCTCGGTGAGCTCGTCGAGCTGGGTGCGGTGCTGCTCGATCTCGTCGAGAATCTTGCCGCGCGCCTCCGCCAGGCTGCGGCCGGACAGCCGTCCGGTCAGATAGTTGCCGGCCTCGTTCAGCGCGGCCACCGACATGCCGAGCGGGACCTCGATCACGCGGTTCTCGACGATGCCGTTGTCGCTCACCACGACGACCAGGGCTCGTCCGGGCGAGAGCGGGACGAACTCGACGTGGCGGAACGGACGCTCGTTGACCGGTGCCGTCACGATGCCGGCATGGCGCGACAGGACCGAGAGCGCGGTCGAGGCATCGGAGAGCACGCCCTCGATGCTGCGCCCGCGCACCGAGCACTGCCCTTCGATCTCCCGCTGCTCCTCGTCGGTGACGTTGCCTACCTCGAGCAGGCCGTCGACATAGAGGCGCAGACCGGCGTCGGTGGGTACGCGGCCAGCGGAGGTGTGGGGTGCATAGAGCAGGCCCACCTCCTCGAGATCCGACATCACGTTGCGGATGGTGGCGGGGGAGATCTGCTCTTCGAGGCGCCGCGCGATCGTGCGCGAGCCGATAGGCTCGCCGGTGGCGACATAGGCGTCGACGATCTGGCGGAAGACCTCCCTGGATCGGGCGTTGAGCTCGACGATCATCCCGGTGCAGGGCCAAGATGTTGACGACGGCCGCTATGTAGGCAGCCTACCCCGTACCGTCAACGAACCGCCCGGACCGCCGTCTCAGGCGATCCGGGGGCCTGTGATATCAGTAGCGCGGGCCGGAACGCGGGCCGCGGGGACCACGCGGGCCACCGAAGCCGCCCATGTCGTCGCGCGGGCCGCCGAAGCCGCCACCGCCGCTGCGCGGGCCACCGAAGCCGCCGCCGCCACCGCGCGGGCCGCCGAAGCCCCCACCGTCCGAACGCGGCCCACGCGGGCCACGCGGGCCACCACCGGGTCCGCCCGGCCCACCGGGCCGCGAGCGCTCCTCGGCCACCCGGACGGCGAGGCTGCGACCGCCTAGCTGATAGCCGTCGAGCTCGCGGATCGCATTGTCCGCCTCCTGCTCGGAGCCCATCTCGACGAAGCCGAAGCCCCGTGAGCGGCCCGTCTCGCGATCGGTAGCGATCTTGACCGAAAGAA